>NZ_CP008953.1:8606054-8961318 GCF_000732925.1 Amycolatopsis japonica | reverse complement strand
CTGCCTGACTCCCCTCCCCTCGTCGGTGCGCTGCGGCGAGATCACTCAGCGGCCCGAACGCCGGGTCGAGCGTCATCATGGCCCGGTCGGCTCGCGCGCACAGCAAATATCCACATAGTTGTCCACAGCTGTGCACTAATGTACGGCGGCCCGCGGTGACGCCACCTGCGGGATCGTCGTATGCCGACGGGATGCCTCCACATCCCCGAGGACACCCGGGCGCCTGCACCGTTCCACCTCGGCGAAAACCCGGGAGGGGCACGCTAACAAGCCCCGCTCGTTGCCACAAGGCGTCCTCGCGCGCAAGCATTTCACGGTGTACGGCGTGTTGCCATTCGATGCCCTCGCGTCGTCGGTGATCACTCTCCACGTACGGTCGCGGTCCGTGGTCGAGGGGGTGCCTGCCGGGCCCGGGCGGTGGGTGCGTACCCTCGTAAGGTCTCCCGTATACAGCGGGGGCGTTTCGCGTGCCCACGTTGTCGTCGCTCGACGTGACGAGGCCACACGTTGGTAGGAGACACCAGAGACTGCCGTGCGTCAGCACGACACGCCAGGAACGGGTCGAACCGTTCCCGGCGGCCGAGAAACAGGAGAAGTTAGTCGTGAGCAAGGGTAAGCGCACCTTCCAGCCGAACAACCGCCGCCGCGCCCGGGTCCACGGATTCCGGCTGCGCATGCGGACCCGCGCCGGCCGGGCCATCCTGGCGGCTCGCCGTCGCAAGGGCCGCGGCGCGCTGTCCGCCTGATCCGGCCGTCGTCGAGGGACGTCGTGCTGCCGGCCGCCGCGAGGTTGCGGCGCAGTGAGGATTTCCGTGCCGTGATGCGGCGTGGGGCCAAGGCAGGCAGGCGCCGCCTCGTCGTCCATGCGTTGACCACGGACCCGCCCGATGCCGCCGAAGCGGCGCGGGCGGGTTTTGTGGTGAGCAAGGCCGTGGGCAATTCGGTGGTCCGCCACCGGGTCACCCGCCGGTTGAGGCATCTCGTTTCCGCCAGGATCGGAACACTGCCGCCCGGCAGCTCGTTGGTGATACGGGCACTACCTCCGGCCGCGGACGCGTCCAGCGCGGAACTCGGCTCGGATCTCGACGCGTCGTTGCGGCGTCTCGGGCTGTCCCGCCAGACGCGACCCCCCGACCACGGATCAGCGGTGTAACGGCATGCGAGCCACCGAGAACGAGACCACCGAAGACGCCCGCCCGGGCCCGGTGGCATGGGTGCTGCTCCTGCCCATCAAGCTGTACCGCAAGGCGATCTCCCCCTTCCTTCCTCCGGCGTGCAGGTTCTACCCGAGCTGTAGCGCGTACGCCGTCGAGGCACTGACCCGGCACGGCGCCGGCCGCGGCACTTATCTCGCGGTCCGGCGTCTGCTGCGCTGTGGCCCGTGGACCATGCCCGGCCGCGATCCGGTACCCGAGACGTTCTCGTGGCGCCACCGCCGACCTGAAACACCGATCGAGGAGTAGCTCAGTGCTCGACTTCATCTACTACCCCGTGTCCTTCATCTTGTGGTGTTGGCACAAGGTCTTCGGGCTCGTGTTCGGTGAGGCGAACGCGGTCTCCTGGATCCTCGCGATCATCTTCTTGACGTTCACGGTCCGCGGCATCATGTTCAAGCCGTTCGTGAACCAGGTCCGGTCGATGAAGAAGATGCAGGACTTCGCGCCGGAAATGAAGAAGATCCAGAAGAAGTACGCGAACGACCGGCAGCGCCAGGCGATGGAGATGCAGAAGCTCCAGAAGGAGCACGGCGTCAACCCGCTGGGCAGCTGCCTGCCGATGCTGCTTCAGATCCCGGTCTTCATCGGTCTGAACCACGTCCTGCGGATGTTCACCATCAACCCGTACGGCGGCCCGAAGACCGAGAACTACTTCTTCGACCAGGCCGGCGTCGAGTCCTACGTCCACGCGAAGCTGTTCGGCGTCAACCTCGGCGACGCGATCTACACCGGTGTCGACATGGTCAGCGGCGGCAACGCGGCGACCGGCTTCCACTGGTATGTCGCCCCGGTCGCGATCCCGCTGATGATCGTCGCCAGCATCGCCACGCACCTCACCGCGCGTCACTCGGTCCAGCGTCAGAACCCCGAGTCGGCCACGCCGCAGACCGCGATGATGAACAAGCTGACGATGTACATCTTCCCGCTCGGTGTCCTCATCTTCGGTGCGCTGTTCCCGGTCGGCCTCCTCTTCTACTGGCTCGCCAACAACGGCTGGACCCTGATGCAGCAGCGTCTCGTCTACACGCGGATCGACAAGGAAGAAGAGGCCCGCAAGGAAGCCGAGAAGGAGAAGCGCGCGAACCTCGGCCCGAAGCCGGGCCAGAAGCCGACCGCGCCCCGCCCCGGCCAGAAGCCGGTCCAGCAGAAGAAGAACAAGCCGTCCTCCGGTGGCCAGGTCAAGAAGGCGGGCTCGCCGCACGGCTTCGCCCAGACCGGCTCCTCCGCGAAGAAGAAGGACGCCAACGACGCAACAGCCGAGTCGTCGACGAACGGCTCGAAGGAGAACGGTGCGGACGTGCCCGGTCTCATCTCGGACTCGACTAAGAAATCGGACCGGAAGCGTCGCTGACGCCGATCCGGGCCGGAGAGGAGACCAGTAATGGCGGAGACGATCGACACGATCGACGCCGAGGAGAACAGCGCGGCCGAGGTTGAGGGCGCCGCTGAAGAGACCGCTCGCAAGGGAGGTGTCGACGACGACGTCCTCGTGAAGGAGGGCGACATCGCCGGTGACTACCTCGAGCGGCTGCTCGACCTTTTGGACTACGACGGCGACATCGACCTCGATGTCGAAGCGGGCCGCGCGATCGTCAGCATCGACGGCGGCGAGGACCTGGAGAAGCTCGTCGGTCCCCGCGGCACTGTGCTGGAGGCGCTGCAGGAACTGACGCGGCTGGCGGTGCAGCAGGAGACCGGTTCGCGGAGCCGGCTGATGCTGGACATCGCGGGCTGGCGCGCGGACCGTCGCGAGGAGCTCCGCGAGCTCGGTCGCTCGACCGCCGAGACGGTCGTCTCCTCTGGCGAGCGCGTGCGGCTTCAGCCGATGAGCCCGTTCGAGCGGAAGGTCGTGCACGACGCGGTCGCCGCTGTGGACGGCGTCAAGAGCGAGAGCGAAGGAGAGGACCCGAAGCGCCGGGTCGTCATCTTCCCCGCCTGACGGTTACTCGAACGAAGCGGCCCGCCGGTCATCCGGCGGGCCGCTTCTTCGTTTCCTGGGTGAATTACACGCGTGGCGTTTCACGTGAAACGCGCGAAGGCGAGTGGAGTTGTCCACAACTTCGGACTGTCTCCCCGCTTTGCGCTCGACGTCATGGACAATCAGTGGAGCGCGTTTCACGTGAAACGGCGTCGAGGGTTGAGGAGCGAGAGTGGGCTTGGACGGGGTCGCCGCATCGGTACGGAGTGCGGCGTCGGAAGTATTCGGAGACCGCGTCGAGCAAGCCGCCGGCTACGTCGAACTCCTGGAGCGGCATGGCGTCGAGCGCGGGCTCATCGGGCCTCGCGAGGTCGACCGGCTGTGGGAGCGTCACGTCCTCAACTCCGCCGTGATCGGCGAGCGAATCCCCGACGGCGCCCGCGTGGTCGACGTCGGCTCGGGTGCGGGACTTCCGGGTGTACCGCTCGCGATCAGCCGACCGGACCTCGATATCGTTCTGCTCGAACCGATGGCTCGCCGGGTCGACTGGCTGGCCGAGGTTGCCGAGAAGCTGGAACTCCCCATCACCGTTGTCCGCGGGCGCGCGGAAGAGCGGCAGGTACGTGAGGAGCTCGGTGGCGCGGATGTCGTCACCGCCCGGGCGGTCGCTCCCTTGGCCCGGCTCGCGAACTGGTGCCTCCCGCTCGTGCGTTCCCAAGGTGCTCTGGTCGCCCTCAAAGGAGCGAGCGCCGGAGAGGAAATCGAACGCGATCGCGCCGCCGTCCGGAAGGCCGGTGGCGGCGAACCGGAAGTCTTCGAGTGCGGCACCAAGGTGCTCGAGGTTCCGAGCACGGTCGTCGTGATCCACCGTCTGCCCCCGAAACCGTCTCGACCGCGCGGCAGGCGCAGCTAGACCGGTTCCACGTGAAACAACGCAGAACGACTCCCACGTCTAATACAGAGGAGGCTCGAGACCGGTGACTCCCCCGCCGTCCGACCCTGCGAGCGCCGGCCAGGAACTCGGCTGGACGCCCATCGCCGAAGAAGCCGTCCGCGCCGCCAGCGTGCTGCACCCCAAGGAGGGTGCGCTCCCCCGGCCGAACCGCCGGCGAGTGCTGACGGTCGCCAACCAGAAGGGTGGCGTCGGCAAGACGACGAGCACGGTGAACCTCGCCGCCGCCCTCGCCGTCCACGGGCTCAAGACGCTCGTGATCGACCTGGACCCTCAGGGCAACGCGAGCACCGCGCTCGACATCGACCACCGCTCCGGCACGCCGTCGATCTACGAGGTGCTGATCGGTGAGGTGTCGCTGGCCGAGGCGGCGGCGCAGAGCGAGCAGTCGCCCAACCTCTACTGCGTGCCCGCGACCATCGACCTCGCCGGTGCCGAGATCGAACTCGTCTCCATGGCGTCCCGCGAGATGCGGCTCAAGGAGGCGCTCTCGTCCGAGATCCTCGACGAGATCGGCGTCGACTACGTCTTCATCGACTGCCCGCCGTCGCTCGGTCTGCTGACCGTCAACGCGATGGTCGCCGCGCAGGAGGTGCTGATCCCGATCCAGTGCGAGTACTACGCGCTCGAAGGTCTGGGGCAGCTGCTGAGCAACATCGAGCTCGTCCAGGCGCACCTGAACCGCGAACTCAGCGTCTCCACGATCCTGCTCACCATGTACGACGGCCGGACGAAGCTGGCCGATCAGGTGACGAACGAGGTCCGGAACCACTTCGGGGACACTGTTCTCAAGACGGTGATCCCGCGCAGTGTGAAGGTCTCGGAGGCGCCCGGATACGGGCAGACCGTCCTCGCGTACGACCCGGGTTCGCGGGGCGCGATGAGCTACGTCGACGCGGCGAAGGAGATCGCCCAGCGCGGTGTGGAGATGAAGGAAAGGAGCGGTACGGCATGAGCGAGCGCAGAGGAGGGCTCGGGCGCGGGCTCGCCGCCCTGATCCCCACCGGCCCTCCGCCGGGTTCGGCGGCTCCCGCCGAGAACGGCTCCCCTGTCCCCTCCGCTCCCGCGAGCAAGCCCGCGGGGCCGGACGACAAGGGCTGGTTCGCGGCCAACGGCGCGGCCGGTTCGCACGGCGGAACGATCGCCGGCGCGGTCTACCGCGAGGTGCCGGTCAGCCAGATCAAGCCGAACCCGAAGCAGCCGCGGCAGGTCTTCGACGAGGACGCGCTCAACGAGCTGGAGCACTCGATCCGCGAGTTCGGGCTCATGCAGCCCATCGTGGTCCGGGAGCTCGGCAACGACGAGTACGAACTCGTCATGGGCGAGCGGCGGCTGCGTGCCTCCCAGCTGGCGGAGCTGGAGGCGATCCCGGCGATCGTGCGGCAGACCGCCGACGAGGCGATGCTGCGCGACGCGCTGCTGGAGAACATCCACCGCGTTCAGCTCAACCCGCTCGAAGAGGCGGCCGCGTATCAGCAGCTGCTCGACGAATTCGCGGTCACGCACGAGGAGCTGGCGAGCCGGATCGGGCGCAGCCGCCCGGTCATCACGAACACGATCCGCTTGCTCAAACTCCCCCTCGCGGTCCAGCGACGGGTCGCGGCCGGGGTGCTCTCGGCGGGCCACGCGCGGGCACTGCTCTCTCTCGAGGACGCCGACAGTCAGGAAGAGCTGGCCGCGCGGATCGTCGCGGAGGGCATGTCGGTCCGCGCGACCGAGGAAGCCGTCACGCTCAAGAAGAGTGAAAAGCCGGCCAAGCCGAAGCCCGCTCCCCGCAAGCCGATCCAGGCGCCCGGTCTCCAGGAACTGGCGAACCGGCTTTCGGACCGGTTCGACACCCGCGTGAAGGTCGACTTGGGTCGCCGCAAGGGGCGGATCACCCTCGAATTCGGCTCGGTTGACGATCTTGAACGCATCGTGGCGCTCATGGATCAAAATCAGGCAAATCAGACACCGGAAACCGATTAGGGATCACCCCGGGTCGTTTTGTCACGGTGACGATAGCTGAGTGCTGATGATCGCGTGACGCTGAGTGCTTGAACTGGGGGCAAGTGTGAAGGGGCTCTTCGGCGGCCGAAATCCGCGCGCGGTCGTCTTCGACTGCGACGGATTGCTCATGGACACCGAGCCGTGTTGGTCCGTCGCCGAGACCGAACTGTTCGCGCGGCGCGGGCTCCCCTTCGGCGCGGACGAGAAGGCGTTGGTGATCGGCAAGTCGCTACCGGCCGCCGCCGACGCGATGGCGGAGGCGTTCGGTGAACCGGACGCCGGCGCCGAGATCGCGGACGAGTTGCTGAGGTTGGTGACCGAGGTCGTCACCGCGAAGGCGGAGGCGATGCCCGGCGCGCGTGAGTTGGTCGAACTGACCGCCGCCGCCGTACCGGTCGCCGTCGCGAGCAACTCGCCCCGAGCCCTGTTGGACGCCGCACTCGTTCGCGGCGGTCTGGCGGGAATGTTTCCCGTGAAACTGGCCGCCGACGAAGTGACCGCGCCGAAGCCGGATCCAGAGATGTACTTGACCGCTTGTGCCCTCTTGAACGTCGAGCCAGCCGACGCGCTGGCGTTCGAGGACTCCATGACCGGACTTCGATCGGCGCGAGCGGCTGGCGTGCCCGTCATCGGGGTGCCTACGTTGAAGCACCAGGACTTCCCCGCCGATGTCGTGATCGGCTCCCTACGCGACGAAGAGCTGTTGTCCTGGGTGCGTGGATGGCCTCAGCGATGACCGAGCTCCCCTTCGTCCGCTTCCAGAGCCCGACCCGCGATGCACGAGGAAACTTCACCGGGGTCTTCGGTCTCGTCAACGGGCTCGCCCGCGCCGGACGCCTCACCGTCGAGCAGGAAGCGTTCCGCCGGACGAACAACGACTGGTACGACGCGAACTTCACCAACCCCGCGCACGCCGACCCGGGCGTCTACGACGCGGAAGTCAATCCCGGGGCCGCGGCGTGGTTCAAGGCGACCGCTCGTGTCTTCATCGACCGAGTCGATGGCTACCTGTCGATCCTGGAAACGCACGACGTTCCCTGTGAAACCGTCTGGTCGGCGGACCAGGGACAGGTCATCTACGAGGACGAGCACCAGATCGTCGTCGTGGCCCGGACATAGGAAAAGGGGACTCGCCCGCCGTGGGCAAGTCCCCTTCGTCGAATCCGATTCAGCTCTTGCGGGAAATCGCCCGTCCGACGAGACCGGCGAAGACCGAGCCGAGGGTGGAACCGGCCGCTTCGATCGCCACCGGCACGATCGACGTCTCGGTGAGACCCGGCGAGGGATTCACCGCGAGGAAGTGGACCGTGCCGTCTTCGGTGATCACCGCGTCGGTGCGGGAGATGTCGCGAAGGCCGAGTTGCCGGTGCACGGCGACGGCCAGCTCACCGACCGCCTTGGCGGCGTCATCAGGAATCCGCGCCGGGGTGAAGAAATCGGTCAGCCCGGCGGTGTAGCGGGCCGTGTAGTCGTACACGCCGCTCTCAGGCACGATCTCGACCGCGGGCAGGGCTTCGGGTCCCTCTTCGCCTTCGATGACCGTGACGGCCACTTCGACGCCCGAAACGAACTTCTCGGCGAGGACGGTGTCGCCGTAAGCGAAGCAGCCGACCATCGCACCGGGCATTTCGGCGGCGTCCTTGACGACCTGGGCGCCCAGCGCCGATCCGCCCTGGTCGGGCTTCAGGATCATGGGCAGCCCCAGCGTGTCGACCATCGAGTCCAGGACGGCTTGCGCGCCGAGCTCGCGGAACGTGCTGTGCGGCAGCACCACCCAGTCCGGCGTGGTGAAGCCCGCGTCGGCGACGAGCGCCTTGGCCGTCGGCTTGTCCCACGCGCGGCGGCAACCCTGCGAACTGGTGCCGACGTAAGGCACGTCGAGCATCTCCAGGATCGTCTGCACCGCGCCGTTCTCCCCTTCACCACCGTGAAGGGCGACGATGGCCGCGTCGGGCCGCTGGGTGCGAAGACGTTCGAGCAGACCCGCGTCGGTGTCCCACTCTTCGACGACGAGGCCCTCCGCCCGCAACGCGACCGAGAGCCGGCGCCCGGAGCGGAGAGAGACGTCGCGTTCGTGGGAAAGGCCGCCTGCGAGTACGGCAACGGTGCGGTCGACCACCGGGACTCCTTTTGTGCTTGGGGACGTCCGGTCGATCAGACCGTGTCCGGAGAGGGGTTCTGCGGCCCCGAGATCGAGCGTGGGCTCGCGTTACCGAAGGTACGCGCCAGGTCCATTTCGGACTCGAGCACCGCGGCAAGCCGCCGGACGCCTTCGCGGATTCGTTCGGGCGTCGGGTAGCAGTAGGAAAGACGAAGTTGTCTGCTGCCGAAACCGTCGGCGTAGAAACCGGTTCCGGAGGCGTATGCGACCCGTGCCGTGACGGCTCTCGGCAGCATCGCCTTCGTGTCCACGCCTTCGGGGACGGTCATCCAGACGTAGAAACCGCCGTCGGGTTTGGTCCAGCTGCAGCCGGCGGGCATGTGTTGTTCGAGCGCGGACAGGATCGCGTCCCGGCGCTCCCGGTAGTTTTCGCGGAAGGTCTTGATCTGACCCATCCAGTCGTGAGTCGAGAGGTATCGCGACACGATCAACTGGTTAAGCGTAGGCGGACAAAGCGTCGCGGACTCGGCCGCGAGCACGAGCTTCTCCCGGACGGCGTGCGGTGCGAGCACCCAGCCGACCCGCAGGCCCGAGGCGAAGGTCTTCGAGAACGAGCCCAGGTACACGACGTTGTCGGGGTCGATCGAGCGGAGCGCCGGGTACGTCTGACCGCTGAAGCCGAGCAGACCGTACGGGTTGTCCTCGACGATGAGGATGTCGTTCTCGCGGCAGATCTCCACGATCTCCGCCCGCCGCTCGACGGCCAGCGTGACGCCGCCGGGGTTGTGGAAGTTCGGGATCGTGTAGAGGAACTTGACCAGGCGGCCGGCCTTCCGCGTTTCCGCGAGCGCGGCGCGCAGCCCCTCGGGGACCAGGCCGTGGTCGTCCATCGCGACGTGGACGACGTCCGCCTGATACGCGGCGAACGAGCCGAGCGCGCCGACGTACGACGGGCCTTCGGCGATGATGACGTCGCCCGGATCGCAGAACAGCCGGGTGACCATGTCGAGCCCCATCTGGGAGCCGACCGTCACGACGACGTCGTCCGGGTGGGCCTTGATGCCTTCGAGGGCCATGATTTCGCAGATCTGCTCGCGCAGAGCGGGGACACCGTGTGCGGAGCCGTACTGGAGCGCGACCAGGCCGTCTTCGGCGATGAGCTCGCCGACCTGCGCGGACAGCGTGTCCAACGGGAGCGCGGCGAGGTTCGGCATCCCGCCGGCGAGCGATACCACTTCGGGGCGACTGGCCACCGCGAACAAGGCCCTGATCTCGGAAGCAGTCATTCCGGCCGTACGCGCGGCGTAGCGGTCGAGATGAGGGTCGAGGTTGTGGCGGCCGGGCTCCGGCCGGACAGGGCGATTCTCGGTCATCAGGCGCTTCACCCGTGCTTCGAAGTGGACATAGTCGCTACCGACTGGTAGTTCCATCGAGTGTAACCACCCTCCCTCTAGGGGCCCTGGCCTTCCGGTGTTCATCACATCGGCCTATCCTCGGTCTGGACCCCTTCGGTGAGCCCTGCTCGGGACAAGGCTGCGTCGGGTGTCGTCATTCAGGGAGGTTTGTCTGTGTCGCGTCGCGTCGTGGGCGTAACCCTGGACAACCTCGAGCACCTGCCCAAGAGCTGCCGCCGCTGCGTGTACTGGGAGCTGGCGCCGCATATGAAGGCGCAGGCCGAGGAATACGGCGCGACCGAGGTCGAAAAGGAAGCTTGGGTCTCCAGCGTGCTGCTGGAGTGGGGTTCCTGCGGCCGGATCGTCTACAGCGACACCCTGCCCGTCGGTTTCGTGCTTTACGCGCCGCCGAACGCCGTGCCGCGCTCGCTGGCCTTCCCGACTTCGCCTCCCGGCCCGGACGCGGTCCTGCTGACCGCCTTCCAGGTGCTTCCCGAATTCCAAGGCGGCGGACTCGGCCGGATGCTGGTGCAGGCCGTCGCGAAGGATCTGACCAAACGCGGTGTCCGCGCGATCGAAGCGTTCGGCGACGCCAAGCCCGACGAGACCGATCCGGACGGCGGGCACAGCTGTGTGCTGCCCGCCGCGTTCCTGCAGAGCGTCGGGTTCAAGACCGTGCGGCCGCATCCGCGGTGGCCGCGGCTGCGACTGGAACTGCGGTCGGCGATTTCGTGGAAGGAAGACGTGGAGGCGGCCCTCGAACGGCTGCTGGGCCAGGTCTCCATCACGACGGCCGAGCCGAGCCTGGGCCGCGCCTGATCTTCTCCGCCGGCGTCGTTTAGCAGAGTTTTCGAGCGCGCGCAGCAGCCATCCCCCGGCCTGGGGACAGCTGTGGGTAACCCGCCGAGTTATCCACAGATCGCTGCTAGGAGCGGTGGAAAATCTGTGGATGGGTAGGCTGGACCTGGGGACGCCCCCCCGGGAAGGGCGGGGGCTGCGCGCCGGGTGGATCTAGGGGTGGCGTGGTCGGCCCAGGGGGCACACAACCGGTTGTGCCGAGGGCGTCGGCAGAGGGATGTGCGCCCGCGTGCGGGTGTGGAGGACTGGCTACTCCGCTTTGGCGAGTTCGTGGGCCAGGACGTCCGCGAAGGTGAACGTGCCGGTCGGCTGGTCCCCTTCGCCGAGCAGATACAGGCGCTTCACGGCGACCAGGATGCCTTCGGCGACGACGTCGCGGAAAGCCGGGTCCGCCAGTTTGCGGCTGTCTTCCGGGTTGGTCAGGTAGCCGATCTCGATCCGCACCGCCGGGCAGCGGGTACGGGTGAAGATCTCCCAGGTCTTGTAGTGCGTGCGGCAGTCGAGCATGCCGGTGCGGGCGGCCAGCTCACGCTGGATGAAACCCGCCAGCAGCTCGCCGACGGTAGACGTGGTGCCGTTGCCGGTGCCGAAGTGGAAACTCGCGACCCCCTGCGCCTTGGGCGAGGGGTTCTTGTCGTTGTGCAGCGAAAGGAACAGGTCCGCGCCCGCCTCGTTCGCGAACTTCGCCCGGTCGCCCTCGCTCGGGCTCTGGTTCGGGCCGCGCGAGATCAGCGCCTCCATACCGGTGGCCTGCATCCGGCCTTCGAGCCGCCGCGCCAGGTCCCAGGCGATGTCCGCCTCGCGCAGGCCGCCGGCGACGACACCGAGGTCCTCGCCGCCGTGACCCGGGTCGATCACGATGCGCTTGCCGCGCAGCCGGGGGCCCGCCTGCCGCACCTGCTCCTGCTCACGCAGGAAAACGGGGCGGCCGCCGCGGGCGCGCGGCGACGAGAGCCGGTGCAGTTCACGGATGGTGGCCGGGCCGCACATACCGTCGGCGACCAGGCGCATGTCGCGCTGGAAGGTCTTGAGCGCGCGTTCGGTCTGCGGGCCGAAATGCCCGTCCGGGCGGCCGGCGTCGAAACCGAGCTCGGTCAGCCGCTCCTGGAGCGCGAAGACGTCGTCACCCTGCATGGGGGCGGAGAACATGTAGGTCAGCGGGCGGCTGCCCAGATGGAAGCCCGCGCCGCGAAGCGCCTGGTAGGTCGCCGGACCCACCAGACCGTCGGTGATGAGCCCACGGCGCTGCTGGAACGCTCGAACGGCGTGTTCCAGCGCCGTGTCGAAGACCTCGTACTCCCCGGATTCGGTCACCGGCGGGAGCAGCTCCATCGCCGCCAGCGTGGACCTGATCTCGGCGACGTCCGGTCCGGCGTCACCGCGGCGGAGTACCCGCATGCACTCCTCGCTCTTCCCTTTGGGGCACCGATCGAGCTCGATGCACGACTATGAAAACCCTGCGGGGCGAACCCCGGTGCTCTATTGTGCCCTGTGAACTCTCGGTGAGCGCGGAGGCCCGGCCGGTGCGTCAAGTCGCCGTTCGTGGAACTCGTCCAGGCGTTCCCGTAACAGGGAGTTTTACCCATTCCGGGGAACGACGAAACCCGGAGCCTGGGCGGGCCCCGGGTTTCGGCAGGTGAAACGCGAGATCAGAGGACGTCGGCGAGGTCCGAGAGCAGCGCGGCCTTCGGCTTGGCGCCGACGATCTGCTTCACCGGCTTGCCGCCCTGGAACAGGATCAGCGTCGGGATCGACATCACCTGGTAGTCACGCGCAGTGTTCGGGTTGGCATCGATGTCGAGCTTCGCGATGGTCAGCTTCTCGCCGTTCTCCGCCGCGATCTCCTCGAGCACCGGGGCGACCATCTTGCACGGGCCGCACCAGGTCGCCCAGAAGTCGACCAGGACGGGCTTCTCGCTCGTCAGCACGTCGTCGACGAACGTCTTGTCGGTCACCGTCACGGTGTTGGCCATGGTGTCTCCTTCTGGGTGGTGAACGGGCTGGGGGAAAGTCAGTTGGTGGAGGCGCCGTAGCCGCCGCCGACCAGCTCAGGCGTCTCCTGGGCGGTCTCGACACCGGCGTGCTCCGCCAGCCATCGTTCTGCATCGATGGCGGCCGCGCAGCCCGAGCCGGCGGCGGTGATCGCCTGCCGGTACGTGCGGTCGACCAGGTCGCCCGCCGCGAAGACACCGGGAAGGTTCGTGTACGAGGTCCGGCCCTGGGTGAGCACGTAGCCGTCCTCGTCGAGGTCCACCTGACCACGCACCAGTTCGCTACGCGGGTCGTGCCCGATCGCCACGAAGAACCCGGTCACGTCGAGCTTGGACTCCTCGCCGGTCACCGTGTCCTTGAGCGTCAGGCCCTCGACCTTGCCTTCACCCTCGACTCCGGTGATCTGCTTGTTGAGCGCCCACTTGATCTTCTCGTTCTCGCGGGCACGCTCCAGCATGATCTTGGAGGCGCGGAACTCCTCGCGACGGTGGACGATCGTGACGGACTTGGCGAACTTCGTCAGGAAGGTCGCCTCCTCCATCGCGGAGTCGCCGCCGCCGGCGACCACGATGTCGTGGTCGCGGAAGAAGAAGCCGTCGCAGGTGGCGCAGGCCGAAACACCGCGGCCGAGCAGCTCCTGCTCGCCGGGCACGTTCAGATAGCGGGCGGCGGCACCCATCGAGAGCACGACCGCGCGGGCCGCGTAGCGCTTGCCGTTCGCGACGACGTACTTGACGTCACCGGTCAGCTCGACGGACTCGACGTCCTCCTGGCGCAGGTCGGCGCCGAAACGCTTCGCCTGCTCGCGCATCTCTTCCATGAGGTCGGGACCCTGGATGCCCTCGCGGAAGCCGGGGAAGTTCTCGACCTCGGTCGTCGTCATCAGCGCACCGCCGAACTGAGTGCCCTCGAACACCAGCGGTTCGAGCTGCGCTCGTGCCGCGTAGACAGCGGCGGTGTATCCCGCAGGACCCGATCCCACAATGATCAGGTTCCTGATCTCCTCGGCAGCCACCCGTGACCTCCGCTCGTAGTGACCTGTTCACCAGGCTCAACACGATCGTAAGGGCCGGTGTTCCCGGGGTGACCGGCGCTACTTTCTCCTGGCTTGCGCCACAGCGGAGATCCGACCTCTAGCGCCGCTAGAAAACCTAGCGTGGTAGCAAAGGTCCCCCGCTCCCCCCGGATTGGGGCTGGTGGGGAGCGAGGGACCAGTGAGGTTTCGGTCGGTTACTTCGGTCCGATGATTTTGTCGAAGAGGACCGAAGGGTTGCCCGGGCCGCAGTCCGCGCCGAAGGCGACGATGCGGAACTGGGCGAGTTTTCCTGTGGTGTAGATCACCATCACGCCGTCCTTGCCCGCGACGTTCACCGGCCGGATGCCCTCGGGGCGCACGTCGGCGTCCATTCCGGCCGCGGCGATACAGGCGTCGAGGCGCTCTTCGGTCTTCAGCGAGCCGAAGTCGCGGACGCCGATCGCTTTGCCGACGAGGGCTTCGGCCCCGCCGCCGTCTCCGCCGAGCGAAGGTCCGGAAGGAGCCGAAGGCGCGGGCTGGGCGATACCGCCCGAATCCGGCTCACGGGTGGTCGGGACGACGATCGCCACCGCGGCGATGGCCGCCGCGGCCACGGTCGCTATCCCGGCGCCCCAGCCGATCCGCTTGTTCCGCCGCCGCCGTGCGGCCGCGAGGTCCACCACCGGGGCGACCTGTTCCTGCTGCCTTTCAGATGCGCCTTGAAACGCAGGCGTCGCCCGCATTTCGGCGGCCAGCGCGGCGTCGATCCGTGCCGCGTATTCCGCCGGCATCGGCGCGACCGGCTCGTTCGCGAGTTCCGCGAGGTCGGCCGTGGTCGCTTCCAGTGCTTCGATGATCGCCAGTGCTTCGGGGTCGGCGTTCACCAACGGCCACAGTTCGGCCGCCTCACGCTCGTCCAGCACACCTGCGTGCAGGTCGGCGAGCACATCGACAGACCACGGCGGACCGACGGTCCCACCGATCCCCCTGCTCTCGTCTGTCATCGTCCCTCCCCGTCACCCGGCGTGCCCTGAGGACGCCTGGCACCCCGTTGCGGGGTAGCGCGCTCTCGTTTGCTTTCGTGAGTTGGGACGTTCGCAATAGCATCGGGGTTCCGTAGATGTCCGAGAACCTTCGCGAGCTTTCCGCGACCTCGGGCACACCGGCTCTTGACCGTGCCTTCGGCGATGCCGAGCATCTTCGCCGTCTCGGCGACGGAGTATCCCTCGACGTCGACCAACACGATCGGGGCACGTTGCTCTTCGGGGAGCTGGTCGAGGGCTTCCTTCACGACCAGGCTCGTCTCGCGTTCGGACATCGAGTCGCGCGGCGAGGCGGGCTCGTTGAACTGCCCGGTCTCGGGCAGCGGGACGGTCGGTCTGGCCTTGCCCCGCCGGATGCGGTCGAGGCACGCGTTCACGACGATGCGGTGCAACCACGTCGTGACCTGCGATTCCGCTCTGAAGTTGCCCGCTGCTCGGAACGCGGAGATGAAGGCGTCCTGCAGGGCGTCCGCGGCTTCTTCCGGATCCCGCAAAGTGCGCAGGGCTACCGCCCACATGCGGTCTCGATGTCGCTGGACCAGTTCACTGAACGCGTGCGGGTCTCCAGCGGCATGCGCCGCTATGAGATCCGCGTCCGTGGGAGCTGCAGCTGTCACCCGGGAGAGCCTACTGACCCGGTGTCTGACGTCACCCCGCAGGCAGGAAGGTCAGCTCTTTGAGTTCGGTGATGAACTTTCCCTTGTCATCTTCACCCAGCTGAGTGATCCAGATGATGAAGTACTGACCCTGCTGCGGCTGCTGCAACGCGATGGTCGATTCGCCGGCCGCGAGGTCCCCGCTCCCGACGACCTTCGTCTCGTCGAGCTTCGGGTTCTTCTTGTCGGCGGAGCGGATCTCGACCTTCGAACCGGCACTCGCCGCGTCGATCTTGACCTGGCTGAGGTTGATCGGGTCCTTGAAGGTCACGACCAGCCCGACGCCGTCCTTGAGCACCGGGAACTGCTCGTCGTACTGGTCGGTCTTCCACGAGGTGACCGCGTCGCCGTCGGTGGCGTTCCTGGCCTTGCCGGGGCTGTCGCCCTTGCTGCCCGGGTTGTAGACGGCCACGGCCGACGGCTTCACCGCCGCACCCACCGCGGGTGCCGGCGGCTTCTGCGCGGGCGGCGGTTGTTGCTCGCCCGGGGGCGGCACGACCTGGGAAGAGGACGCGGCGACGTTCATCTTCGGGCCGCTCGACTTCGACTCACCCTGGAACAGGTTGATCAGCATCATCCCGCCCCAGGCGAGGATGACCACGGTCGCGACGACCAGCACGGTCACGCCGAACGCCAGCTTCTTGCGCCGTGCGACGTCCTTGACCGGCTTCTTCGTCGTCCAGACGGTGCCGTCCGATTCGGCGACGGCCTCTTCCTCGCCGACCGCCTTGATCAGCTGGGTGCGCTCTTCGGCTTCGGCGACCTGGTCCAGCACGCGCAGGATGGCCGCGCTGGTGCGGATGCCGCCGTGGCCACCGTCCTCGATGGTGCGGACGGCGAGCGAGGACAGCTCGACCGGCACGGTCGGGACCAGCGAACGCGGCGGGATGACGCGTCCGGTCGGCGCGTGCGGCGCCGCCGGGATCGCGGCCGGACCGCCGGGAAGGGCCCAACGACCGGTCAGCAGCAGGTACAGCACGGCGCCGAGCGCCTTGACGTCGTCGCGAAGGGTCGCCTCGGGCAGCGGGCCCGGGAAGGCGAGCTTCAGCGCGCCGTCCGGGGTGAGCCGCAGACGCTGCGGGTGATCGAGGCCGAGGACGAGACCGTTCTGATGGGCGTGGTCGACGGCTTCCGCCAGCGCCTGCACCATCCGGGCCGCCGCGGCGGGTGCCACCGGACGCTGCGCCACGAGGTCGACCAGGTCGCTGCCCTTGGTCCATTCCGCCACGACGACACCGAGCAGACCTTCGCTCGAAGTGACGCCGCTGCCGAGGCTGAGCACGTCGAGGACGCGCGCGACCCCGCCGTGGCCGAACTTCGAGGCGTGCGCGGCACGCTCCAGCGTCCGGCGCGCGAGCCGGGCGGCTTCCGCGTCCGCGGGGTCGCCGACCAGCAGCGTCAGCGCGACATCCCGCTTCAGCTGCCCGTCGCGGGCACGCCAAAGATGCGCCGCCGCCCGTTCGTCCACCCCGAACTGTGCGAGCAGGCGATACCGGCCGTCACCGACGACCCGGCCAGGGGCCAGCGACCCGCCTTGGGCCCGGATGCCCACCTGGCTCGCCTCCCCTGCCTGTTCGCTCCGTCTCGTATCCACCGCACTCTCCCGCGTAGCTCCCGCCCCGAGGGTACCCAGAATACGACCCGTGAACGCGCGCCATCCGTACGTGAATCGTTATCCGCGCTTGATCAACCGGGTGATCCTCGCCGTGGCGGGCTTCAATTCCTCCACCTTCAGGGCGATGAGCACGCCGAACGACACCGCGATCCCGACCACCGTCTGCAGGAGAAGTTTCACCCAGGCATGGAAAGTAGGCCCGAACGAGTCAGGCACGATCTGCCCGGCGAGCCAGGCCGCGCCGACCCCGAGCACACTCGCGACGACCGTGAAGAGGATCACCCCGAGCACTCGCTTGCTCCGGAGGTTTCCGAGGGTCACCCACAGCCAGACCTGACCGAGGATCGCGCCGACGACGAACGTGAGGCCGTTGACCATCATCACGCCGAGCACGATGTTGTCCGGCGACAGCAGCGCGGGGCACAGGTACAGCAGCGGCACCTTGACCACGGTCATCACGATCATGATCAGCACCGGCGTCCGCGCGTCCTTCATCGCGTAGAACACCCGCATCTGCAGCATGACCAGCGCGTACGGCAGCAGCGCGAACGCCGAGATGGCCAGCGCCTCGCCCATCCGCGACGCGTCCTCGACCGTGCCCTTGCCCAGGGTGAACAGGGCGATACCGACCGAACCGCCCACCACGGTCATCACCGCGGAGATCGGCACGAGCATCACCGTCGAGATCCGCGACGCGTAGGAGAGGTCGCCGATCAGCTTCTTGTGGTCGCCGTCGGCGGCCGCGCGGCTCATCCGCGGCATGATCGCGGTCAGCAGCGAGACACCGATGACGCCGTACGGCAGCTGGAAGAGCAGCCACGCGTTGCTGTACGCGGTCACACCGCCCTGCGAACCGCTGGTCAGCACGCGGGTGGTGATCGTGTAGCCGACCTGGCTGACCGCGACGTAGCCGACGGTCCACAGCGCGAGCCCGCCGAACTCCTTCATGCGCTTGTCGATGCCCCAGCGCCATTTGAACTTGAACCCGGACCGCAGCAGCGGCGGGATCAGCAGCACCGACTGCGCCACGATGCCCGAGGTCACGCCGATGCCCAGGGTCAGCAGCTTCGGGTCGGTGATCGACACCGGATCGGTGGAGATGTTCCCCGGCATGATCCACACGACGAGGATCGTGAAGATGACGACGAGGTTGTTGATCACCGGCGCCCACGCCGTCGGGCCGAAGATGTTCTTCGCGTTCAGCACCGCCGAGAGCAGCGCGAACACACCGTAGAAGAAGATCTGCGGCAGCAGCAGATACGCGAACGCGGTGACCAGCTCGGGATTCGCCTGGCCCTTGTCGTCGACGTAGAGCTTGGTGATCAGCGGCGCCGCGACCACGGCGATCGTCGTCCCGACGACGAGCAACGTGCCCGCCACCGTGACCAGCCGCTGGGTGTAGGCCTCGCCGCCGTCCTTGTCGTCCTGCGACCGCACGAGCAGCGGGACCACGAGGCTCGACAGCACGCCGCCCATCAGCAGTTCGAAGATGATGTTCGGCATGGTGTTGGCGACGTTGAACGAGTCGTTCTCCACCTGGGCGCCGATGGCCGCGACCAGCAGCAGCTTCCACGCGAAGCCGGTGATGCGGCTGATGAGCGACGCGATCGCCATCCGGCCGCTGGACTTCGCGAGCGACGGCGCCTTCGCCGGGGCGGCGACATCCTGTTCGCCGGTGTCCCCCGGCCGCGGTTTGACCAGCGGCGCGTCCTTGATCGCCGGCATGACCTGCGTGGCGAGCTGGTCGTACGGGCGGAGGACGTCGGGGTCGGCGACCGGCCAGCGCGAACCCATCGGGACACCGGGGGTGCGCGGGATGAACCGCGTCGCGTCGGCTTCGTCGCGCCGGTCGACCTGCCACGGGCGGACCGGTGGCGGCTGGCGGCGCCCGCGATGCGGCGGGGGCGGTGTCTGATGGAGGGCCTGCGGCGCCTGGGAAGGTGCCGGTCGGCGCGGTGCCTGGTTCTGCGACGGCTGCGGAAGCGGCGGCCCCTGCGGAGGCGGCACCGGCTGCCGACGGGTCGGCGGAGGCGGCGTCCCCTGACCGGGGGGCGCTTTCCGCGGCGGCGCGCCCTGGGGTGGTGGCCTCAGCCGTCGCGTCTCGTCGTCGGGGCGGCCCGCCACCCGCTGGCGGCGGCCGTCCGGCGGTGGCTGCTGGGGAGGCGGCGGCACGGCCCGCCGCGGGCGCTCACCGCGTTCGGGCGGGGGCTGCTGCGGGGGCGGCTGACGACGCTCCGGACGGCGTGCCGGTCCGTCGGTACGGCGGGGCGGTGGCGGAGTACCTTCGCGCCGGGGACGGCCTGCACGCTCGGGCGGTACACCCGGCTCTCTTTCCAACGTGCGCCCAATCCTCGGTGCTCGACTACGTGATGCCCGGCGGCATCGTTCGACCCAGGGTAATCGGGAACGGCCGGAAACACTTAAACCTGTGCGTCCTCGGTCACACGTGGGGCGGTTTCGTTCGTCCGATCGGCCCGCGAGTCCTTGATCCTCCGGTAGATCCGCCGGGACGACAGGAGCAGCAGCGCACCCGCCGCGGTGATGGTGATGATGATGGTGATCGCGCCGTACTCCGTGGAGGTCAGCTCGAACCGCGCGTCGGAACCGAGCGGGGTCCCGTCGGGCGTGGTCAGCGCCACGTCGACGCTGAACCGGCCGGCTCGCAGCGCCTCGACCGGCAGCAGCTGGTTGATGGCGCCGTTCGCCGGGACGGTCCGCTCCGGGACGGCTTCGGTGGGACGCAGGCCCACGTTGTTCTTGAGCACGGTGCGGACGTTGACGCCGACCGGAAGGCCGTTGGTGATGTACGCGGGCAGGGGCGACGCGCCGGAGGCCAGCGCGATCGTCTGCTTCGGCCGCTCCACGGTGACCTGGCTGCGGATCGCTTCGAGGTCGCCGCGGGCGTTGGCGGTGACGATCGCGGCGTCCGCGCCGCGCCACGAGGTCGACGCGGCCCGGATGAGGGCGAACCGGACCGGGGCGATCACGTCGGCCGGATTCACTCGTTTGGTGGCATCCATCGTCATCGCGGACGACAGGCCCAGCGTCTCGTTGTCGATCTGGGACATCTTCGCGGTGACGTCACCGCTGGTCGCGGCCGTCAGATCCTGCGGGTCGTAGTTGACCGACGCCGTCCCGGACGGGCCGTCGCCGAGCAGTTCGGGCAACGGCGCGGCCTTGATCAGACCGGCGGTGTAGAAGTCACCCATCCGCTCCAGGAACGTGGTGAGTTCCGTGCCGCTCGCGGCCCAGTGCCGCGGCGGCGCGATCAGCAGCCGCGAGCGCGCCGGTCCCTCGGACTGCCCGCCGAGCCCCGCCCGGAAGGCGATGGCGCCGAGCCCGTTCTGCGTGGAGCCCGAGCCGTTCAGCGCGGACGAGATCAGCGCGTCGATCGGCTGCGCGCGCAGGTCCGTTCCTTCGATCGACACCCCGCCCGAAAGCGGCGAGCCGGACTGGAGCTTGCCCGAATCGGTCAGCACGGTCTTGACGCCGGCTTTGCCGATCGCTTCGACGGTCTGCGAATCGAGGGCGCCGCCCGGCCAGAGCACGCCGTCCTGCGGCTGGATGCCGAGCAGGTTCTTGATCGTCCCGGCGCCGCCCAGCGCGCTCGCCATGAGCGCGGTGTCGGTGGCGTCGCCCGCGCGGACCTTCGTCAGCGCGGTGAGGTCGGCGTCGGCGAACGGGAGGGTGACCACGCACCGGCCCGCGACCAGCGCCTTCAGCCTGCCGAGCCAGTTCTTCGCGGTCTCGACGCCCTTGCCGGGAGCGCCGCCCGAGACCTGGTAGCCGCGGGTCATCCCGTCGACGGTCGCGACCAGGTCGGGGTCGATGGCCAGGCACAACGACGACGAGACCTTCGTGTCGGCCTCGGCCGCCCGCGCCGCTTCGACCAGCGAGTCGAGACGGCCACCCGCGGCCAGTTCACCGGCGAGCCGTTCGTCCGCCAGGGTCAGCGGGCCGCCGAGCGGGGACGAGACGACGTGCACGGTGCTGTTCGCGATCGGCCACAGCAGGCTCGTGGACGGCGCCGACGTGGGGCGCGACGCGGGGGCCCTGCCGGGGACGCCGAGCACCGGCATCAGCAGGGTGACCGCCGCCAGCCGTTCGGGGCCGCCGAAATCCGGGGTGCCGTTGACGTTGACCAGCAGCGGATACACGCCGGGCCTCGGGAACTGCAGTTTCGACGACTGGCCGAGCGGGACGGACAGGTTCAGCGCGGCGCTCTGCCCCGGCTCCAGTTCGTCCGGTTCGAGGTCGACGAACTCGGTCGCACCGAGATCTTTGAACTTGTCACCGGCGAGGACGTCGCCGATCTGCTGCTCGCTCTGCAGCCTGGTGCCCAGCTGCAGCCGGACGCCGAGTTTGCTGATCCGCCGGTCGCCGACGTTGGTGACGCGGCCGGTGACCGTGAGCGAAGCCGAGTTCGTGCCGATCACGCGGGGGTTCAGCTGGTCGAGGTCCACGCGCAGCCGGGGCTGTTCCTGTGCCTGCGCGACCGCGACGGGCGAGGCGGCCATGGCCAGGAACAGGATCGACAGGACAGTGGCGGCAAGCCGCTTCACTCAGGTGCTCCCTCGGCGGTGTGCTGTTGCTGCGCGAAGAGTTCTTTGGCCTTCCGGACCAGCTTGCGCTCGTCGGAGTAGGCGAGTTTGGTCTCCAGGTCGGCGAGCGGTACCCAGGCGACCTCGGTCACCTCGACATCCTCGTCCGAAAGTTCGCCGCCGGTGGATTCCAGGATGAAATGGTGCACCGTCTTGTGCACACGCCGTCGCTCGGCCACGAACCAGTAGTCGATGGTGCCGAGGGGCTGCAGGACGCGCGCCGAGATGCCGGTCTCCTCCTTCACCTCGCGCACCGCCGTCTGCTCATGCGTCTCACCGTCCTCGATGTGGCCCTTCGGCAGCGACCACAGCAGTCTGCCGTGCCGGTCGAGCCGCCCGATCAGCGCGGCGTTCGCCCGTTCGGCGTCGACGACGAGTCCGCCGGCCGAGGTTTCGTCGACCGTGGTCAGCCGCCGCCCCCGCCTGCGCCTCCGCCGGCGGCCCGGCTTCGAAGCGCCGGAGCGGCCGGCTGATCCAGACATGCTGCGATGCTAGAGCAAACGGCGGTACGGGTACGCTGGCTCACCGTGCCCGTGTTGGGCCGGGCCGTAGTAGTACATCCAAATCGTGGTGGGATTGTCGTGAACAAGGTGGTCGCCGGGCAGGCGATTGCGGGGAAGAGCACTGCGATGCAGAACGCTGTGACGGAGCTGATGCGCATCTCCCCGTTGGCGGACGAGCTCGCGAAGCTCTTCGCGAAGGCGGGACACAGCCTGTACCTGGTCGGCGGCAGCGTCCGCGACATGATGCTCCGCAGGCTGTCGAGCGACCTGGACTTCACCACCGACGCTCGCCCGGACCAGGTGCTCAAGATCGTCAGCGCCTGGGGCGACGCGGTCTGGGACGTCGGCATCGCGTTCGGCACCGTCGGCGTGACGAAACAGGGCATGACCCTGGAGATCACCACGTTCCGCGCCGACAGCTACGACCGCGTCGGCCGCAACCCCGAGGTCACCTTCGGCGACAGCATCGAGGGCGACCTGCTCCGCCGCGACTTCACGGTCAACGCGATGGCGATCGACCTCGCGAACAAGACCTTCGTCGATCCGCACGGCGGCCTTCAGGCACTGCAGGACAAGGTGCTCGACACGCCCGCGACCCCGCAGGAGTCCTTCGCCGACGACCCGCTGCGCATGCTGCGGGCCGCGCGGTTCTCCGCGCAGCTCGGGTTCACCGCGGCGCCGCGCGTGGTCGACGCGATGGCGTCGATGGCGGAGGAGATCGACCGGATCACCGCCGAGCGCGTCCAGACCGAGCTGTCGAAACTGCTGCTCGCGGACGACCCCCGGCCCGGTATCGAGCTGCTGGTGGACACCCGCCTCGCCGATCGCGTGCTCCCCGAGGTGCCCGGGATGCGGCTGGCGATCGACGAGCACCACCAGCACAAGGACGTCTACCAGCACTCGCTGACCGTGCTGGCGCAGGCGATCGACCTGGAGAAGTCGCACGAACCGACCTCCGAGCCGGATCTGATCCTGCGGCTCGCGGCGCTCCTGCACGACGTCGGCAAGCCCGCGACGCGCGAGTTCCAGCCCGGCGGCGGGGTGAGCTTCCACCACCACGAGGTCGTCGGCGCCAAGATGGCGCGCAAACGTTTGCGGGCGCTGAAGTTCTCGAAGGAGATCGTCCAGGACGTCAGCCAGCTCGTGTTCCTGCACCTGCGGTTCCACGGCTACGGCAAGGGCGAATGGACGGATTCGGCGGTGCGGCGCTACGTCACCGACGCCGGCGACCTGCTGCCCCGGCTGCACAAGCTCGTGCGCGCCGACTGCACCACGCGCAACCGCAAGAAGGCGGCCGCGCTGCAGGCGACCTACGACGACCTCGAGCGGCGGATCGAAGCGATCCAGGCGCAGGAGGACCTCGACCGGGTCCGGCCGGACCTCAACGGCGAGGAGATCATGCGGATCCTCGGCCTCAAGCCGGGGCCGGACGTCGGCAAGGCGTGGAAGCACCTGAAGGAACTGCGGCTCGACCGCGGTCCGCTGGAGCACGACGAGGCGGTGGCCGAATTGAAGAAGTGGGCCGCCGAGAACGGCATAGGCTGAGATAAACCCCGTTGGTCTCTGGATCCACACGGCGGAACCGGAGATACTCCTGCCGGTGCTCCGGGCAGGGGGAAAATCCATGGCGAAGCGGCCGCCCAGTTTTCTGGTGACTTTGCTGCGCCGTGGCGCGCCCGCGCTGGCGACGGCGACGAGCGAGCTGTCGGACGAGGTCGGCGACCCGACACCGATGCGCGCGCTGCGGCGGATCCAGCAGATGTCCGGCCCCATCGACACGGCTCATCGCGACAATCTGCTGCTCAGAGCCGCCCGCTACGTCGCACTCGTCCCGCTGGTCTACCGGCTCTTCGCGGTGCCCGGCGCGTTCGGCGTCTACGTCTCCACCCACGGCATGATCGGGATAGGCCCGGTCGGGCTGGTGGCGCTCGGCTCGGTCGGGCTTTCGCTGTACGGGATCCGGTGGATGCTGCGCTCGGCGCCGTTCCGCCCGCAGCACGCCGCCCGCCTGCTCGCGATCGACCTCGTGTTCACCCTGCTCGCGCCGCTGGCCGTCGGTGCGCTGGTGCCGGCTTCGGTCTTCACCGAGGCGATGGCGGTGCCCGGCAAGCACCTGCTCGGCGAGGTCGCGCTGCTGGCGCTGGCGCTGGGCATGCCCGCCGCCGCGGCGCTCGCCGTCGTGAGTTTCCCGGTGCGGATGCTGGCGTCGGTGTTCGGGACCGGTCACGCCGCGCCCGGCGACGCCATGGCCACCTTCCCGTCGATCCTCGGTGTCCTCTTCACGGCGAGCGGCGCCCTCGTCCTGATCGGCCTCGGCACCCGGCTCGCCCTCGCGTACGGCATCCGCAACGGCCGGATCGCCGAACGCGCCCGCCAGCACCGGATGCTGCACGACTCCGTGCTGCAGACCCTCGAAGCGATCGCGCTGGCCAACAAGGGCGACCCGTCCACGCGGCTCGCCGAGGTGCAGCGGCTGGCGCGGGCGCAGTCGATGGAGCTGCGGCGGACGATCGAGAACGAGGCTTCGGAACGGTCGGAGGCCGGTTCGCGGCCGCTGGGCGAGAAACTCGCGTCGCTGGCGGCGGAGATGGCGCGGGACGGGCTGCGTGCCCAGCTCGTGATCGCCGAACTCGACGACGACACGCTTTCCGAGGTGCGGCAGATCGCCATCCGCGACGCCGTCCGCGAGTCGCTGCGCAACACGC
This sequence comes from Amycolatopsis japonica, assembly GCF_000732925.1. NCBI lineage: Bacteria > Bacillati > Actinomycetota > Actinomycetes > Pseudonocardiales > Pseudonocardiaceae > Amycolatopsis > Amycolatopsis japonica. Next base: position 8,936,759 of record NZ_CP008953.1, on the reverse strand, counting down.
TCAAACACGCCGGGACGGACAAGGTCGTCGTGCGGGTCGAGGAGCAGGAAGGCGGCGTCGCGGTGATCACGCGCGATCACGGCGCCGGGTTCAGCCTCGACACCCGGCCCGCCGGCTTCGGCATCAGCGAGTCCATCACCGCACGCCTGAACGAGGTCGGCGGGACCGCGAGGGTGGAGTCGGCTCCGGGCAATGGCACCAGAGTCACCCTTTGGGTGCCTTTCTGACGGTAAACAGGAGAACATGAAGAAAACGGACGTCCTGGCCGAAGCGCTCACCGCGTACCGCGACGGTGACCGGGCCAAGGCAGCGGACCTCGCCGAGCGGGCCGGATCCACGCTCGGCATCGAACTGCACCGATACCTGACCGAGGGCGGCGGTGGTGCCGTCTACGACCGGCCGGCCGCGTTCACGGCGTTCATCCGCGGCGGCGGGAACGTCAAGCTCTACCGGCAGCTCAGCGCGATGCTCGCCCGGCGCTACGGCACCGTCGGTTCCCTGCTCGACCTCGGTTGCGGGGACGGGCTCGCCGTCGTCCCGGCCCTCGAACAGGCGGACCGGCAGCCGGGCAGGATCGATCTCGTCGAGCCGTCGAGCGCGCTGCTCGCGGAAACGCGCAAGCATCTGGACGGCACTCGCGGCCTGCACACCTGGGAGGCCACCGCGCAGGAGTTCCTCGACCGCGACGACGACCAGCAGTGGCAGCTGACGCAGTCGACCTTCGCGCTCCAGTCGATCCCGACCGACGAACGCACCGAGGTCCTGCGGGCGCTGCGGCCCCGCACCTCGTGTCTGGTGCTGGCCGAATTCGACGTGCCCGAGTACGACGAAGACTCCGCCGAGTACCTGCTTTCCCTGGTCACGCGCTACGAACGCGGGATCGCGGAGTACGGCAAAGAGGCGTCGCTGGTGGCGCAGGGGTTCCTGCTGCCGGTCCTGCTCGGCCTTGTCGAACCCGGGACGGGCCGGACGAACTGGGAGCAGCCCGCCACCGATTGGGCCTCGCAGCTGAAGGAAGCGGGCTTCACCGGCATCCGGATCGAGCCGCTCGCGGACTACTGGTGGTCGCCCGCGGTGCTGATCACCGCGTCCTGAGTTTGGCTACGTTGGGGGTATGGGGATCCTGCTTTCCGCGCTCGAACTCGCCATCGTCGAGGACGGCCGCGCGGCCACCGAAGTACTCGCTTCGACAGCCACCGTCACCACGAAACTGGAGGAACTGGGGTACCACCGCGTCTGGATCGCGGAGCACCACGGCTCGCCCGCCATCGCCACGGCTTCGCCGCCGGTGCTGGCCGCGCATCTGGCGGCGGTGACGTCGTCGATCCGGATCGGCTCCGGCGGGGTGATGGCGCCGAACCACGCCCCGCTGGCGGTCGCCGAGCAGTTCGCGACGCTTTCGGCTCTGCATCCCGGCCGGATCGATCTCGGCGTCGGGCGCGGTCCTGGCACGTTCGACGAGAAGATCGTCCGCGCGTTGCGGCGGGGCGCGGATCCGGCGACGGACGACGACTACCGTGCCGATGTCGCCGAGTTGCTGCGTCATCTGGCCGGGAAGACCGGGATCCGGGTGCTGCCCGGCGAGGTGCCGACGCCGGAGCCGTGGCTGTTGTGCTCAAGTGCGGCCGGCGCCCGTCTCGCCGCCGAGCTCGGCCTGCCGATCGCGGTCGCGCACCACATCCGGCCGCAGAACACGGCCGAGGTTTTGCAGGCGTATCGGGAGAACTTCAAGCCGTCCCAATGGCGCGAAGAGCCGTACGTGATCCTCTGCGTCGAGACCATCTGCGCGGACACGGACGCCGAAGCGGCCTACGTCGCCGGACCGTGCGCGGTGATCAAGTCGTACTTGCTCAACGGCGAGGGCGGCGACCTCGCCTTCCCGACCAGGGAGCAGGCCGCCGCGCACGAATTCACGCCGGAGTCGAAGGAGCTGATCGCGCAGTTCACCGCCGCGCAGGCGCACGGCGGACCGGAGAAGGTGGTGCGGTCGCTGAAGGATCTCGCCGCGGCCACCGGTGCCGACGAGCTGATGCTGACGGCACCGGTGTACGACGCGGCCGCTCGGGCCCGGTCCTACGAGCTGGTCGCGAAGGCCTTCTAGCGCGGGTGGTCAGACGCGGGAAAGCGCGCCGGATTCGAGATGCTGGGCGATCGGCCGCGGCAGCACATAGGCCACGGCCCCGCCCGGTGTCCCGTTCCACGGCGCGGTGATGCCGGTGACCACGCGCAGCGGCCGCAGGACGCGGTAAAGCCGGCGCTCCCGTTCGCGGTCCGCGGCGAGCGACGTCTCGATGAACCGCGCCGATTCCGCGTGCACGAGGTTCCCGGTCTCGTTCCCGAACCGCTGCACCGTGGTGCCCGCCGGGAGGACGACGATCCGCTTGCGCCGGAAGAAGTTCAGCGGCGGCTCACCGCGCAGGGGCAGGATCGGCCAGTCGGCCGGGTTGTCGGCCTCCTCGCTCGCGCCCACCGCGGCCCGTGCCGGATACAGCAGCAGGGTGCCGAGGAAGAACCGTGCCGCCTCTTCGAGTTTGGCGAACGCCACCGGCTCGTCGGTCGGCGGACGCGACACCTCCCAGCCGCTTTCGGTGCGGCGCAAGGTCCAGAGCCCCGGCTCCGGTACCGCGTTCGCGCCGATCCGGTAGGCCGTCGGCGCCACGCCGTGCTCGGCCAGCCGCTGGTACAGGACGTCCAGTACCTCGACGGCCCGGATGTCGCGGGCCGGTTCGCCGTCGCGTTCGACGCGGGTGCGGGCACTTTCGTCCGGCAGGTCCGCGGCGGTCTGCGGCGGCCGCGGTTTGCCGACGATCTCCGCCTCGGCGGTCGCCCGCACCAGTTCGCCGACCAGCGGCGGCCGGAAACCGGCGGCCCGGATGTGCTCGACCAGCTCGGGCTCCGGCGGCACCCCGTACTTCCGCAGGTAGTGCGGGACGGCCGCGGGCCAGATCCAGACGCCGTCGGTGTGGAAGGCGTTCGGCACGTCCGGCGGGCCGTTCGGGGTGAAGATGTCGGGCTGCGGGCCCGGCCGGGTCAGCGCCACCGGCGAGCGGAAGAGGTAGTCCAGGACGCCGCGCATCATCTCCGGCGGCACCGGCGGCCGGTTGACGACCGGACGTTCGCCCTCGTTGTGCGCGTCGACGACCTGCGCGTGCCGGAACACGACGTCGAGCGGCAGACCGGCCTTGGCCGAAAGCCAGGCCGGGACGTGCTTCTGGTCGCGCGGGAAGATCGCGAGCTCGGTCGCGTACGCGCGCGGAGACGGCTTCCCGCCCTCGTTCGGCGCGAGCCGCCACGTCGGCTCCTGGTCGGCGTCGAAATCGAAGTCGAAGTGCGACTCCGAGTCGAGCGTGAACGTGCCCTGGAACCACGTGCCGGTCTCGGGCTGGTGCATCGCCGCGCGCAGCCGCGCGAACAGCGAACCGAGCTCCGGCGGCGCCGCGATCGACACCGAGACCGGGCCGTTGCCCTCGTCGCCGACCGAGCGGACCTCGAGTTCGGAGTAGTCGCCGACCTGCCGGAACTGGGCGCCGACCCGCTGCCAGCCGGCGGGCAGCACCCGCAGCAGCGTCCGGCCGATGGCGCGCAGCAGCGCGGCCTGATCGCCCGTTCCCGGCTGCAGCCGGGATTCCGGCGTCTCGACGAAGTCGTGCCTGGTCTGCCACAAGGCCGTCAGCCGCGTCGGTGCGGCCGTGGTCGAGAAGTCCGTCAGGCCCAGTTCGGCCGCGCGGGTCGCGTCCTCGCCCGCCCAGCGCAACGTCAGGTCGCCGCCGGTGCTCGGCGCGATCTGGAAGTGCTCGTCGTCGAACCGGCCGTACGACTGCAGGCTGAAGGTCGCGCCCGCCTCGCCGTTCAGCACGACCCTGGCCGGACGGCCGTTCCAGTCGCGGTCGAAGCCCTCGGGCGCCGCTTCCCCCGGCGGCGCGATGAGCAGCAGCGTGCCGTCTTCGGTCGACCGCTGGGCCGCGAAGACGGTGTCCCCCCAGACGGCGTACAGGCCATCAGGCCGCTCCGCCGCTTGAACCCGGTAACGCACTATGTGTCCCCTCCCCAAGTACCCCAAACCGGAGGTAAATCTAGTGGGCCGGATAGCGGGCGTACCACCGGTCGTCACCCGGTGCGCTCCCGCCGAACTCCGCGAGCGCGTCGTCCGCCAGCCCTCCGATGACCTCGGCCAGCTCCAGCTTCGCTAGCCAGTCCGGGTTGAGCGCTTCCTCGCCGTACATCGCGCCGACGAGATTTCCGCAGATCGACCCCGTCGAGTCGCTGTCACCGCTGTGGTTCACCGACGCGAGCAGCGCGGCGTTCGCGTCCGTGGTGGTCAGCGCGACGTAGACCGACATCGAAAGCGCGGTTTCGCCGATGTTCCCCTGGCCGAGGGTTTCGAGCTTCTCCGGCGTCGGGGCACCTTCCCGTGACAGGGCGAGCGCCTGGTCGAGTGCGACGCTCTGCTCCTCGTGCCCCCGGTACTTCTCCAGCTCGGTACGCGCGGTCGCGACGGCGTCGAGCAGCGGTTTCCCCACCAGCAGTTCGCGCACGATCACCGCGAAGGCGCCCGACGAGAGATACCCGCTCGGGTGACCATGCGTCAGTGCCGCGCTCTCGGCGCCGAGCCGGAACACCTCGGCGAGGTCGTCCGACCACAACGCGACCGGTGCCGCGCGCATGACCCCGCCGCAGCCCTTCGAGTTGTTCACCGGCCTGTCCATGCCGACGCGCACGCCTGTCCTGCCGTACGCCTCCAGCTCGCCGAAACAAGTGAGCCCGGGCGCGCGACGGCTGAACAGCTCGCGATTCGTGATCAGCCAGCCGTCCGGTTCCGCGCTCGTGTCCTTCGGGCCGCGGGCCCGCTCCCACGGGATGCCCTGGGTGTGCAGCCAGCGCTGGTAGGCCTGTTGGAGCGACTGCTCTACTGGCGACGTGGTAGCAAAGGTCCCTTGCTCCCGGCGGGCGGCGGCATGAGCCCTGATCAGGCCTTCGAGGGTGAAGAGCGTCATCTGGGTGTCGTCGGTGATCCGCCCGACGCCGCCGTACGCGGGGATGAGGTCGGTGATCCCGGCGGGGCCGGCGATCTCACGGATGCGGTCGATCGAGTCGAACTCGGTCTTCGCGCCGAGCGCGTCGCCGATCGCCCCGGCGAGCAGGCTGCCGCGCAGCCGCGACCTGGTCGCCGGATCTTGAAGCCACTCGCGCATTGCCTACTGATCTCCTCGTGGATACCGGTTCGCGTCCCAGCGCCGCCGCTCTTCGGGCTCGCGGGGCAGGCCGAAGCGGTTGAAGTAGTAATAGGCGTCGCCCGCCAGATTGTCGATGACGCCGAGGCCGTCGTACGCGGCGAGCCAGGCCTCCGGCAGGCCGGGCACGGTGAGCCTGGCGCCCACCGTCGCCCCGGTCAGCGCGGCCGTCACCGAGCCGCCGCGAGCGGCCAGCGCCAGCGCCGCTTCGGGGTCGTACCCGCGCTTGGCGGCGGCGAACAGGGCCCGGCCGAGCACCGAAAGCGGCGTCCGGCCGTCGCCGATGCTGTCGAACTGCTCGATGTCGTCTCCGTCGATGTCGTTCCGGAGGTCGAGCACGGTCTTGACCAGCTCGCCGACCTCGCCGCTGTACTCGTCGAAGCCTTCGAGGAAGTTCGCGACCGCCGGTTCGCCGTTCTGGGCCGCGAGCTGGGCGCGGAACACGTTCACCAGCAGTTCGGCGCCGTGGACGACCTCGTGACCGGCCGCGGAACCGACCAGTTCGCGGACCACCTTCATCGCGTAGAAGGTGCTGTCGGCGGGCCCCTGTACGCCACCGGTCACCGTCGCGGCCAGCGCTGTCGCCAGCATCGCCGAGAACTCGGCGGGTGCCGGTCCAGCGGACGCGGTGGCCTTGGCGACCCAGCCGTCCGGCCGTCCGCCGGCGGGCAGCGAGGCCGGGATCTCGGGCTTGTCCGGCGTCGGGTCCAGGCCGCGGATCACCGATTCGGTGTGGAACAGCAGCTGCCGGGTCAGGCCGCCGAGCGGCAGGCCGTCGGCAGGATCGGCGCCCGAGCCGAGTGCGTCTCCGAGCGCGAAGCCGACGTACGCGCCGAGAAGCCGCGGGTACGCGAAGCTGCCGATGGGGAGCGTCGGGTCGTAGAATTTCCCGAACGTCCAGGCGCTCGGACGCGGCTCGCCGTTGTCGTAGTAGTGCGTGACCAGCCCGTTCGCGAACAGGTCTTCGGGCAGTTCGGGCAGCGGACGGCCGTCGTACTTCGCCCGCGAGCGCTCGAACGACAGCGTCGAGGCATGCGTGAAGAGGGTGAGCTCTTCGCCGCTCAGCGGGTAGCCGTTGTCCCGCGCCTGGTCGACGAGGCTCCGCAGATTCGCGACGGCCGGAGTGTCGTACTCCCCGCTGAAGTAGGCGGGACGCCCGACGGATTCGGGGCGTTCGGTCCCGGCCGGGAGTTCGAGGTCGGCGACCTGCCGCAGCGTCTCCGGGTAGACGTTGAACGTCTCCGGACGTCCGGGATTGACCAGCAGGCCGAGGCCCGGGGTGTCCTTGCCCCGGCGCAGGAGCACGCGGGGCTGGATCCGCTGCCACACCGTGTACTCGGACGGGACCTGGGCTTCGGAGGTGTAGACGACGAAGCGCACGCCTGCGTCACCGAAGTCGCGGACCTGCAGATGGCCGTCCTTCGCCGGGGCGAGCACCTCGAGGTCGAGCATCCAATGGACGAACTCCTCCGGCGTGATCCACTCGACGCGGAGGTAGCCGAGAAGCGTCTCGACCGGGCTTTCGGGCGCCGGGCGGCCGGAGAATCGAGGCCCGGGGCGATGCTCCGGGTTCGCGCGGACCGCGCCGGTCGGCTCGCCGAGAAGCGTGTGCTGCTCCCAGCGCAGGATCGCCGCCTTCGGCACGGGCAGGCCGGGGACCGCGTCCGGATCGAACTCGGGATCGACGACTTCCGCCCACCGGGTGAACGCGTCCGGGTCGTCGCCCGCCGCCGAAACGGCCATCAGCTCCAGGTCGAGGCGGATCTCGCCGCCGTCGTCCGGGACGAACGCGACCGGGCTGGGGAACAGGCCCGTGCCGGGATCGGTGCCGTCGAGCCAGCCGACGGTGTTGTAGGTGACGTTCCAGCCGTCGGTCGCGCGCACGACGTACTCGCGGCGGACCCGCAGCGCGCCGGTCCCCTCCCCGCCTCGGTCCGTCAGCCATTCCTCGACGCGGCTGACGGCTTCCTCTTCGTTCATCGTCCCCATTCCAGTTTCACCAGCGGGGATACCGCTGGGACCAGCCGTCGACCTCGTGCAGCGCCGAATGGCGGTCGAAGTGCCAGAACGCGTCCGTGGCGATGTTCTCCAGCAGGTAACGCAGTTCCAGCTGCTCGACCCACTTCTGCGGCAGCCCCGGGATACCGGTGCGGGCGCCGAGCAGCGCGCCGGCGATGGCGCCGGTGATCGCGCTGCGGCCCGAGTGGTTGACCGCCCGCAGCAGCGCCTGCTCCGGATAGTTCTCGAAGCCGGACAGCGCCGCGAACGCGCGGCCCAGCACGGAAAGCGTGCCCTTGCCGTCGCCGATCAGCTCCGGGACCCGCAGGTCGGGCAGGCCGTGTTTGCCGAAGAACGGCACCGATTCCGCGACCATCGCCTTGAGATCCGCCCAGACCGGTCCCCGCTGGTGCGGGTTCTGGTCGCTGAAGATCTCGCGGGAGGTGTTCCAGATCGGGTAGCTGAACGCCTCCGAGGTCAGCGCCGGTTCGAACAGCCAGGTCAGGTAGGTCGCCGCTTCGACGTCGACCTCGCCGGGATGCGTGACCGCCACGATGTCGCGGACCGCTTGCCGGACGCCGCCGCTCATCGCGCTCCCCGGCCCGGCCGCGGTCATCGCCGCCGGCAGCGCCGCGACCAGCGCGTCCGGCCCGCTCATCGGCATCGCCGTCGGCGAGACGGTCGCCAGCGCGTGGTACGCGTTCAGTTCGGCGTCGTCGGGGGTGCGGCGGACGCGGAGCTCCGGCACCTTCACGAGCCAGCCGTCCGCGTTGTCCAGCGGCGCGCCCTGGGTGTGCAGCCAGCGCATCAGCGAGTTGCGGGCGACCGTGCCGAGCGCCTTTTCGGCGTCGCGGTTCTCCGGCTGCTCGCGATGCGGGCTGCGGATCACGGCCTCGGTGTAGAACAGCAGCCGCTGGGTGAGCGGCCCGACGCGACCGGGCAGATCGAAGGCGACCGTCAGATCCGAGACGCCCTCGGGGCCGTACGTGTTGTGGATTTCGTCGAGCCGCATCCGGTCGACAGCCGCCCCGAGGGCCTCGCCGAGCGCGAAGCCCACGTACGCGCCCGTGACGCGCTGCCAGCCGTAACGCGAGCTGGAGCGGTCTCGGTCGAAGTACTTGCCGAAGGTGTCCAGACGTGGCTGGATCTGGCCTTCGTTGTCGTAGCCCGGCGCCAGGCCGTTCGCCCGAAGGTCGTTCGGCCGGGCGCGAGGCGGCTCCGGCTGCTTGAGCCGGGCCAGCCAAGACTGACCGAGGACGGTCTTCTGGCATTCCTCGGCGCTCAGCTCGAAGCCGCGACGGCGTGCTCGCTCGGCCGCGGCCAGTGGCGGCTTCACCGGCTCGGCCAGGCCCATCTTCGCGGCGGTTTCGGCGGCGAGGGTCTCCAGCTCAGGTTCCGCTTCCGGGCAGCGTTCGTTGACGTCGACACCTGGGCCCCGGCGGGGGAACCGCTGCGCGGTCTCGGCGAGCTCGGCGCCGCTGACGTCCTCGAACGTCGCGGGACCGCCGTTGATCACGAGGTTCGGCGGGCTCTCGTACCCGGCCAGAGTGGCGATGTCGACCTTCCAGTACCCGTGTTCGCGGGACGGGAGATTCCTGGTCGAACTGAAGACACGCAGCTCGGCGCGTTCTTCGTTGAAGTAGAACCGCTCCGTCTTGCCCGACGCCAGGTCGAGCGGGACGTAGACCTCGCAGCGCAGCAGCCCGATGAGCAGCTGTTCCCTGGTCAGCCAGCCGACGCTGGCGAACGACAGCAGCGTTTCGAGCTTGTTCTCCGGCTTCGGGTAACCACGGCGGACCGGCCCGGCCTTGTATTCGGGGTTCTCCCGTTCCTCCCCGGTCTGCACGCCTTCCGCGTTGACCTTGACCCAGCCCGCGACGACCGCCGGCGGGACGCCGAGGTCACCGAGACCGGACTTCGCGTACTCGGGGTCGACGACCTCGCGCCAGGCCTCCTGGCCGGGGAACGCGACCGGGACGCTGAGCCCGCCGGGCTGCGGATGCGCCTGGCGCAGCTCGCCGTCGGGTTCGCGCACGATCACCGACGGCGGCGGGAAGATCTCCTTCTCGGCGTGACCCTCGTCGAGGAAGGCGATCGTGTTGTAGGGGACCGACCAGCCCTCAGGGATGCGCAGGACCTTCTCGTGGTTCACACGCAGGCCGGCGCCGCCCGGTTCGGACACGTCCGGACCGTGGACCGCGCGCAGCCACTCTTCGACCTTGGCTACCGCTTCCGCCGATTCCACCTACTCGATCCTCTCCAGGCTGCCGTCGGACACGTGCTCGGCGATGGTCCTCGGGAGCACGTAGGCCACCGCCCCACCAGGCATGTTCGCCCAAGGGACGGTGACACCGATGATCACGTGGAGCGGGCGTCGCAGCCGGTAGGTCCCACCGACGCGCTCCCGTTCCAGCGGCAGGGACGTCGTGGCGAACCGTACCCCTCCGTGGTGAACCAGATTGCCGGTTTCCTCGCCGAACCGCAGTACGACCGTACCGGCGACCATCCGGCTGACGCGCTTGTTGCGGAGCAAGGTGAGGGGAGGCTCACCCGGCGCCGCGTGCACCGGCCAGTCGGCGAGTTCCTTCGCCGTCTCCAGCGGCGTCTCGTGTCCGGCGGTCATCCGCGCCGGATGCAGCAGAACCGCGCCGAGAAGCTGATGCGACGCGTCTTCGAGCTTGTCGAAATACTTCGGCGAGACCGCGGCGCCGTCCGAGTAGGCCGCGACCTCCCAACCCTTCTCGGTGAAGTTGAGGCACCAGGCGCCGTCCGCGCGGTCGCCGATGCGGTAGGCCTCGGGCCAGACGGCGTGCTCGCCGAGCCTGCTGACCAGCACGACCAGGAGTTCTTCGTCGGTCAGCTCCGGATTCGGCGACGTCTCCAGCTCCGCGGCGATGTCGCCCTCGGTCTTCTTGACGTCGGAGCGGCCCGGTCTCGGTCTCGGCTTCCCGAGCAGATCCGCTTCCGCGGTCCGCCGCACCAGATGTTCGACGTACGGCGGCTGGAACCGCTGGCCGCGGATGTGCGCGACCAGCTCCGGCTCCGGCGGGATCCCGTATTTCCGCAGGTAGTGCGGTACGGACGCGTGCCAGATCCAGGTGCCGTCGGTGTGGTAGCTCTCCGGGACGTCGCCGTCGGCCTCCGGATCGAAGATGTCCTTGCCGAGGCCGCTGCCGGACAGGATCGCCGGTTCCCGTTCGAGGTACTGCGCGACCAGCGGCGCTTCGGACTCGTCGAGCTCCGGCCGGTCCACCACCGGCGGCTCGCCCTCGGTGTACGCGTCGACGATCCGGGCGTGCCGGAACTCGACCCGCAACGGAAGCTGCGCGCGCAGCCGCCACCAGTCCGGGACGTGCTCGTCCTCGCGCGGGAACGTGGCCAACTCGTCCGGGTACGCCGAAGTCGGCGGAGTCTCGGTCCACGACGGCTCGTCGTCGAGGGTGAAGTCGAAGTCGAAGGTGCCGTCGGGCTTCAGCGTGAACCGCGACTGCAGCCAGGTCCCCCGGCCGGTCGCGTACATCCCGGTGCGGAGCCTGCCGAAGAGCTCGTTCAGCTCGGGCGCGGGCGCGAGGTTGTGGCCCTCGAGTTCGGTGTGCTCCCCGATCTGCCGGAAATCGGCGACCGCGGCATGGGCGGGGTCGGCGATACCCGCCAGGATGAGCCTGCCGATCTGGACCAGCAGTCCGCGCTGGTGTTCCGGAGTCAGTTGTTCCACGTGAATCATCGCGCCCGGTTCGGGAAACGCGGCTCCGCGCGGAACGACGGCGGCTCACCGGCGGCGCGGCGGGCCAGCTCGTCCTCCCACATCTTGAACGTGCGTTTGCGCAGCGACTTGATCAACGCCGATTCCTGCGGTTCCACGCGCCGGTTCTCGCTCTTGGCCTGCTGGTAGAGGCCGTCGATGGTCTCGTACAGCGCGAAGATCGGACCGTCGCCCTTGAGCTCGTACGCGCGGGCTCGTTCGGTCTCCTGGACGAACCTCTCCTCGGGCACCTTGCTGATGTCCGAACTCGCCATCGCCCGCAGGACCTCGCGCACGTGCTCCGGCTTTTCGTCGAACTCGCCGGAGCTCAGGTTGAGGAGGTAACCCGTCAGGCCCCCGTCGGGAGTCGACTCGACGCGGTACGTCTTCCCGAAGTACGTGTAGAAGGACGGTGTCTGGATCACGTGCTCTCCTCCGGCGGCAGGCCCTTGCGGAGACCGGCCATGAACTTCTCCCGGACCCGGTCCATCAGGGCCGCTTCCAGCAGGGCCTGCTCCGGGGACAACCGCTTCTTGTTGTCCGCGTCCAGTGTCCGGTTGTACGTCGGGAAGTCGCGGCGGACCTCGTACAAGGCGTGTTCGTAGGCCGAGACGGTGTCGATATGCCGCAGGTGCAGCCGCAGTTCGGCGACGTGCCCGTTCGGCAGCCGGACGTTCATCTGCAGATCGCGGTACCCGCTGTCCTGCGGATTCGCGAACCGGTCGTCGAAGCTGACGATCCGGAGATCCGGATCGGCCATCACCGCGTTCAGCGCGTTGTAGACGTCGGCCAGCGTGTCGAACTGGATCTTCACGCCCACCAGGTCGGTGAGTTTCGACGCGTCGCCGTCGTAGCCCTCGATCTTCGCCTTCGCGCGGTCGTCGTCCTTCGGGCCGGGACGTCCTGAGGACTCGCCGTTGTTGTCGGCCGCGATCCGCTCGGCGATCCGGTTGAGATCGCCCTGGTTCTGCGGCCAAGCCTCCCGCTCGGCGTCCAGGAACTCCTGGATCTTCGCGGTGTCGCCCTTGTCCGCGCGATCGAAGCCGGCGTGGTACTGATCGCCCGGTTCCACGTCGGCGGCGATGTCCGCCGCCGCGTTCGCGAGGTCCCGCTGCTCCTGCGTGAGCGGGGTGTCGCCAGGACCGTCCTGGTGGACGTCGTCGATCATCTGGTGGCCGCGTTCCTCGACGTCACGCAGGGCGTCTTCGAGGATCGGGATGGCTTCCGGGTGCAGCAGCAGGCTGCCGATGGTCATCGGGTTGTTCAGCAGCGAAGCCCGCAGGTACGCGTTGTCGGGGTGCTCCATCAGCCGGACGAGTTCCGGATGCGCGGGCAGGTGCTCGCGGATGAAGTCCCGCATCGGGCCGACGTCGTGCTTGACGCCGTTTTCGTCCTCGTGGACGGCCCGCTTCTTGTCCGGGTCGAGTCCGTCGACCGCGGCCGCGACCTCGGGATCGTTCAGGAACCGTTCGACGTCGGCCCGGCCTCCATGCGACGGCTCGTCGGACGCCATGCCGTAGCCCGCGTCGCGCGGCGGAGTGACGATCGGACGGCCGTCCGGCCCGATCCGCGACGGCTGCACGTCGGGCGTGTCTTCCCTGGCGAACGCGATCCGCGGGTCCACCGCCGGCTGATCCGGCCGCGCGAACGCGATCCGCGGGTCGACGGGCCGCGTCGACGAGGTCTCCGTCCGCGTGATGTGCCCGTCGGTGTGCTGCGCGGCCGGGCCCTCCGGGACACCGACGTGCATCAGTTTCATGCCCAGCGGCGGATGCGGCAGGTTCATCAGCGCGCCCGACTGCGGGTCGAGGAACGCGACGCCGTCACGCGTGTTCGCCACCATCGCGACGTGCCCGCGTTCGACGCCGTTCTCGTCGAGGTACTTCACCGCGACGACCGCGTGGTGATCGGTCGGCATGCCGCGCATCTCGCGGATCACGGCGTCGTAGTCGGCGCGGTCGGAGAACTGCCCGCCGAACCGATCTTCGACGTGCTCCAGCGTGCCGCGGCTGTCCATCTCGTGCACGAGCAGCGGATCGGCGGTCGAATCGATGCCGTTCAGCCGGTCCATGTACGCGCCCGGCGTGCGGGTGCAGTTGGAGCGGTAGCCGTTCGCCAGCGCGTCGGGGTCGTTGAAGTGCGGGTTGACCTCGCCGAGCCGCGGGTGCCGGTCGGCGATGTAGGCGGCCTGCTGCTCGGGGCTCGCCGAACCGGCGTGGATCGCCGGTTCGCTCGGCGGGTTGGTCGCGACCGCCATCGACGAGTAGTCGCGCTCCGGGACCGGCAGTTCGGCCGTGTCGTCGGTGGCGGAGTGGTCCTGAGCGGGTTGCTCGCCGTACTCGGGACCCTTGTCGGCGTCCGCGACCCCGTGCTCCGCCGGGTTTTCCGCGGTGAGGTGCGGGGTCTGCGGCTCGTCGAAACCACCGAGGCGCGCCATCGACTGCGCCTGGGCGAGACGGGCGAGTTCCGGTGCCTCGGCGGCGTGCCGGGCCCGCCGCTCGTCCATCTTCTGCTTGGCGGTGTCGGGGTCCAGGTAGCGCGGGTCGCCGGGAGTGACCTCTTCGGCGTGGATGACCCACTTCGGCCGGTCGACCAGCGGCGGAGTCTTGAACTCCTTGCTGTGCACGTAAAGCTGCGTGGCCGGCTTGTTGATGGCCTCGTTCTCACCGGGGTTCTCGGCGAGCGACGAGACGTCCTTGCCCGTCTTCGAGACGATGTGGATCTCGACGTCTTGGCCGAACTTCGACTTCGTGTCCGGCGACGTCTTGATGGTGGAGCTGGTCATCGTCGGCTCGGGGACGGTCTGCCCCGGCTCGTAGTGCGCCGCCATGATCGCGGCGGCCTGCATGTCGCCCTTGGTGTCGATGCCGCGGATGGCCTCGCCGTGGAAGTCCGGCAGCTCGTTGAGCGCGCCGACGATCGCCCGGGTGCTGCGCTGGGCGTTCTCGAAGTCAGGGTGCGACTCGCCCTTACGGTTCGCCTCGTTGATCGCGTAGGCGTGTTCGCGCGAGTACGAGTAGATCGCTTCGGCCGCTTCGGGCGAGACGCGATCCTTCAGCGGGCTCGCTTCGAGACGCCTCAGCGCCTTTTCGCGGGCCTGCTCGGCGAGGTCGGCGGAGTCGTAGCGGTCACGGAGGCTCTTGTGATCCTCAGGCGTGCCACGGAAGTTCTCGTCGCCGAGGTAACTCTCGTCGAGTCGCGCCGGCGTCTCTTCCGGACCCTTGAGCCGCTCGGCGATGTCGACCTCGGTCTTGGGCGCCTGCTCCTGGACCGGGGTTTCGGCTTCGCCGGTCTTGTCGGTCTTGTCGGTGTGGGTGGTTTCCGGTGCTTCCGGCGAGTGGACGTGCGGAGCGTCGCCGCCGCCCATCGGCATGGCCTTGATCGACGTCGGATCGTCGGGCAGCGTCGCGAGCCGCCCGGTCATCGGGTCGGCGAAGACCACGCCGTGCGGCGTGTTCACCGCGGCGACGATGCGCGTCTCGATCCGGTCCTTGGACCGCGGCGAGCCCTCCGGCGCGTTCGGATCGGCGGGGGCGTGATGCTCGAACGCCACCGCGGTCCGCGCGCCGACCGGGCGTTCGCCCAGCTCACGGGCGACGTCGGCGAAACCGTTCCGATCCGACCACTGCCCGCCGAGCCGGTCGCTGACGTGCTGCAGCGGCGAACCACCCGTCGACGGCCCGGCGACGGCGTCGCCACCGTCCATCCGGTTCTCGAACGCGACCAGCGCCTCGGCCGAGTTCGTCTGGTAGCCGTCCTTCCACGATTCGGGCGCGTAGTAGTTGCGGGTGTTGGCCTCGCCGATCGCCGGAAGCTCGTCCATGACCAGCCGGACCTGCTGGTGCGGCGTCTCGGTCGAACCGGCGTGGATGACCGGCGTCCCGCCCTCTTCGAGCGGCTTCGCCAGCTCGGACCAGCCACCGTCGGGAGTGTGCTCCCTCGGCGGCTTGGGGAGCTCCCGGACCGGGGCGTCGGTGACGTCGGTCCAGCCACCCTTGCCGTCGGCCAGCTTGGTTTCGAGCCCGCCGAGACCCTGGGTCTGGAACAGCTCCGGGTGATCGCGGCGCAGCTGGGCTTCCTGGTCGGCGGCTTCCTGCGCCAGCCGCTCCTGCACGGCGTTGTTGTAGTCGCGCCGCTCGGCGACCTTCTGGTGGACCTCGTCCGGGCTCAGATGGCCGTCGTCACCGGGGACGACCTCTTCGCATTCGACGATCCACTTCGGCAGGTCGTTGGGCGAACCGTCGTCCAGCCGCTTCTTGTAATCGGGGTGTTCGGGATGCCCCGGGCCCATCTTGACGTCGGTGACGCGCAGCTGCGTCGCCGACTTCATCAGCACTTCGCGTTCGTCCTTTTTGGACGCGAGGTCTTCGATGTGGCGACCGGTCTTCGACTGGATGCGCATCTCGACTTCGCCGGGGAAGGTGCTGCGCGGATGGTCCGGCGTGACCCGCGACGTGCTCAGCATCTGCGGGTCGACCATGACCTGGCCCTTGGCGTGCGCTTCGAGGAAGGCCCGGATCGCGCTCTCGTTGCCGTTGAAGTTCACCCGCCGCGAGACGAGACCGTCGTAGGCGGGCATCTCGTTGAGGCCGGAGGTGATCGCCTCGATATGCGGCCGGAGCGCGTCCAGCTCCGGGCCGCCGTGACGCTGGGCGTGCGTGATCCGCTCGGCCATGTCGGTGCGCGTGTAGCTGTGCACCGCGTACGCGCCCTGATCCGACATCTGCTTGACGCGCGGATCTTCGTGGGCGTCGCGTTTGGCGAGACCTTCGCGGCGGACCTGTTCGCTCCGCGCTTCCCCGGTGTCCTTGTCGAAACCGCGTTTGTCGATCTGCGTTTCGGCGAGCGCGCGGTAGGCGGCGGGATCGTCCGTGCGGAAATCCGGGTCGGTCAGGTACGGCTCGTCGACAGTGGCCCTGTCGTCGGGCGTGGGTGCTTCGGTGTCCTTCGGTGCCTCGACGTCGTTGGGCGCGTCGGTGTCCTTGGGTGCGTCAGTGTCCTTGGGGCTCTCGACGTCCTTCGGCGTCTCGGTGTCCTTGGGGACTTCCGTGTCCTTGGGGGCCTCGACGTCCTTCGGCGCCTGGGTGTCCTTCGGGAGCTCGGTGTCCTTGGGCGCGTTCGCGCCGTGGTCCTGCGGCACCTGCTGCGGCGCGTGCTCCACCGGCCGCACCGGCGGCTGCTGCTGCGGCGGACGCTGCGGCTGCTGGGGACCCGCGTTCCCGTCGTGGCCGGGCCGCGGGGCCGGGACCTGCGGCGGACGTTGCGGACCACCGAAACGCGGCGGCTCGGCGCCGGGCGGCATCGGCCGTCCGGGCTGCTGTCCGGGACGTCCCGGCTGACCGGGGTGGTGCCCTGGCGGAGGCGGCGGCATCGGGCCGCGGTTGCCGGGGAACGGACCGTTGCCCGGGTGCTGGGGTCGCGGCGGAGGCGGCGGGTAGCCCCCGGGACCGCGGTTGCCGGGAGGCGGACCGGGCGGAGGTGTCTGCGGGCGCGGCGGAACCCCGCCGTTCGGACCGGGACCGGGCCTGCCCTGGTAACCCTGGGGCGGCCGCGGCGGGCCGGGCGGTGGTGGCGGCTGTGGCGGTTGCTGAGGGCGCTGACGCGGCCCACGATCCTGCGGATGTCCACCCTGGCCAGGGGGTGGCGGCTGCGGCCCGGTCGGACGCGGACCCATCGGGCCCTGTTGTCCTCGGTGCGGCATCGGTCCGCCGCCGCCACCCGGAGGCGGCGGCGGAGGCGGCGCGAACCCACCCGGAGGCGGCGGCTGCATCGGCTGCTGGCCCTGGAAGGGCATCGGCGCGGGCGGCTGGTCGAACCGCGGCTGCTGCGGTCCGCCGTTCCCGGCGAGGCCCGCGGCCTGGACGCCGTCGTTCGGCCGGGGAGGCCGGGACGGATCGTGTCCGCCGGGCGGGAAACCACCTGGCGTGGGCCCGTTGCCCGGCGGGTTGCCGCCGGGCGCCATGCCGTAGCCACCCGACGGAGCGGACGAGCCGGACGCCATCCCGTAGCCGCCGGAACTCGACGGCGCGCCCGAGGAAGCGGCGGGTGGCATCGCGCTGGACTGCGACGGGCTCGGCGAAGGGCCGTGCGAAGGACTCGGTGCCGGACTGGACGCCGGTCCTTGTGACGGGCTGGACGCAGGTCCTTGCGACGACGAGCTCGGTGCCGGGCTTGAAGCCGGCGTCTGGGCAGGGCTCGCCGCGGGCGCCTGCGCCGGAGCCTGCGACTGGGCGGCGGGTGCCTGCTGCTGATTCCCCGCCGCGGCCTGCTGCTGCTGTTGTTGCTGCTGACCGGATCCGTTGTCCGCGACCGGTGCGTTCTGGTGGGTCTGCGCCGCACGCTGACCGTCGCCGGTGTCCGCCGGACGTTCCGGAGCCTGCGTCGAGGACTGGCTGACCCGATCACCGTCGGCCGCCCGCTGGGGTTGCGGATCGGCGGACGAACTCCGCGGCGAAGGATCACTGTCCGAAGTGGACCGTGGCGCCGGGTCCGGCGAAGAGTCCGACCGCGACGAGGAATCCGAAGAAGAACCGGAGTCCGACGACGACCCCGAGTCCGACCGCGAAGAGCCCGAGTCCGAAGACGAAGAGTCCGATCGCGAAGAAGAACCGGAATCCGAGGAACCCGGCGTACGCGAAGGCGTCCCGGAATCCCCCGAATCCACATCCGGCGTCGTGGGCCCGTCACCCGCCGCCGGGCCGGGCGTGTTCGCGGCCTTGATGTCGCCGATCTGGCTCTTCGCCCCGTCGACACCACCGCCGACCGCCCCGCCGGACGCGCCCATCAGCACGTCCTTGGCCGAAAGCTTGTCCAGGTCACCGGTGACGGCGGCCTGCCCGACCGTGCTGGCGACGCCTTCGGCCGCTCCGCGCACGGCACCCCGCGCCGCGCTGTCGACGATCTGGCCGCCGACGCTGTCGGAAAGTCCCTTGGTGGCGCCCTTGCCGATACTGCTGCTGCCCGCGCCCACGACACCGTCGACGGCGCCGCTGATCGCGGAATCCTTGGTCTTGCTGAAATCCCAGCTGTCGCGGTCGCCCTTGGCCATCTGCAGGCCCTGGATGCCCGCGTCCATGGCGAGGTTCATCGCCGTGTTCTGCAGGACCTCCTTGCCGATCTTCTTCAGGCCCTCCTTGAGAAGTTTCTCCAGGAGTTCCTTCGCGACCTTCTTGAAGCCTTCCTGCGCGAGCTTCTGCATCAGCTGGCGGAAGATCATCTGGACGGTCATGCGGGTGGCGATCTGCGCCGGCGCGATCCCGGCCGTCGAACCGCCGAACGTCACCGCCGCGGCCGCGATCATCGCGACGATCTGGGCGGCGAGGATCACCAGCGAGATGATGATCATGTACTTCGTGTACTCGACGTCCAGCGCGGTCGCGTTGCACGAGTCGCCGAGCGCCTTCGAAGAATCGGCGAGCGACTTGAAGTACGCCTCGTCGCCCTCGACGAACTTCTTCCAGGCCTCGGCGAACTTCTCCGCGCCCTGACCGCTCCAGCCGCCGAGGACCTCGGTGGCGCCCTTGGTCGCGGTGTCGGCGATCGGCTGGATCGCCTTCGAGGCGTTGTGCCAGGCGTCGCGCAGTTCGCGGAGCTTGTCCTCGTCGCCTTCGGGCCAGCTTTCCCCGACGACGATCGGCAAGAGCCACTTGACCGCGTCGGGCATCTCCATACCCACGGCGCTAGACCTTCTTGTCCAGCGTCGACTTGATCTCTTCCTCGGCGTTCGTGAACGCGGTCATCGAGCGTTCGACGTTGTGCTGCATACCCCGCAGCGCCTCGACGATGTTCGCGAACCCCTCGGACGAGCCCTGCGCGCCCGGCTCGTAGTCCTTCGCGAACTCCTTGCCCGCGTCGTCGTTGCCCCAGCACTGGCCGAGCGAGTTCATCGCGGCCAGCAGTTCCTTGCCAGCCTCGTCCAGCTGGTCCGCGGCGATCCCCAATTTGGCCGCGGCCGACTTCACCGCATCCGGATCCGCGGTGAATCCGGCTCCGCCCCCACCGTTCGGCATCAGACTCCCCTGGTCAGCCAGCTCGAAGGCGGCTCTTCCTCATCGTCGTCCTGCTGACGCACCCGTTTCGGAACCGGTTTCGGCGTCGGCGGCGCGGGCGGGGCGGCCGGTGGCGGAGGAGGCGGCGGCGTGTCGTCCTTGATCATCAGTGGCGCGTCGAAGTCTTCGTCGGACTTCGCCGGCTCTGCTTCCTCTTCGGCCGCGAGGAAGTCCGGAATGGCCGGCATCAGCCCTTGCAACGAAGGCGCGCCTTCGATGAGGTCCGAAAGGTCCGGCAGCCCTTCGGTGATCGGGGCCATCAGCTCGGCGACCTGCTGCTTGACCTGCAGCGATCCCTGGCGGACCAGGGTCAGCACGGTGTTGGCCAGCTGCGCGGGGTTGGTGCGCTCGAAGGCGTTCGGCTGGATCTCGAGTTTGGCGAGGGTGCCGGTCGCGTCGATGGTGGCGCGGACGAGGCCGTCCTGCGAGACCACCGTCGCGGACGTCTGCGAAGCGGCTTCTTGCGCGTCCCGGAGCTGGGCCGTCTGGCGCTCGAACTGTTCGAGCAGCGTGTCGACCTGGTCCTTCATGGCGGCATTGCGCGCTTCGAGGCGTGCGCTGTCGTCGCCGGCCGTCGTCACTTGAGCCCCCGCTAGTGCTGGATCCCGGGCATACGCCACCCGGTGTCGGTAAGCGTCACCCTAATGCCAACGCCCGCGCCATATCACCGGATCTGGTGTTTTCGCACGGCGAGCAGATGACCGGCGGCTCCCGCCAGGTAGAGGACGGTCGCCGTGACGAGCAGCCCCGGCGAGCGTCCGTCGGCCGGGATCACCGTCGCGGCCAGCGAGACCGCGACGACCTGCGTGATGTTGAAGAGCGTGTCGTAGAGCGCGAAGACGCGTCCTCTCGCTTCGTCGGCGACGTCGAGTTGCACCGAGGAATCGACGCAGAGTTTCAGCACCTGTCCGGCGCCGGTCACCAGGAACGCCGCGAGCAACGCGGTGGGGATCGTCATCGGCAGGCCGAGCGCGGACTGCGCGGCCGCCGCCAGCACCAATGCCCCCACCACGACGCGGACCCTGCCGAACCGCTTGATCAGCCAGGCGGTCAGCAGCCCGGCGACGAGGATCCCGGCACCGGCGAACGCCGCCATCTCGCCCAGCCCCGTCATGCCGGCGGCGAAGTGGTTGCGCATCAGCAGCACGGTCACCAGCAGCGAGATCCCGTACGACGCGCGATGGGCGAACAGCGCGACGAACCCGGCCGTGACGCTGGGCGTGCGCCAGGCCGCCTTCGCGCCGTCGGCCAGGCCGCGGGCGACGGCGAGGGCCGGGTTCGACGGCTCGTCGACCGTCGACGGCCCGAGCAGTCCGTGCGCGAATCCGGCGGCGAGGACGGCGGCGCCGATCCCGCCCAGCGCGGCGACGGCGGTGACCCAGGCGGAACCGGCGTCGTCCGCGCCGGTCAGCGCCCGGAGGCCGATCGCGCAGCCGCCCCCGACGACGGCGAGCACCGAACCCCAGGTGGCCGCGAAGGCGTTCGCGGCGACCACGGACTTCTCTTCGACGACATGGGGAAGCGACGCGGACAGACCCGAGCCGATGAACCGCGAAATGCCTTCGGACGCCAGCGCGAGGGAGAAGAGCCCGATCCCGGCCACGCCCGTGCCCACGGCGACGGCCGTCGCGAGGATGGTGGCCGACCGCAGCAGGCTCGCGAAGATCAGGACCTTCCGGCGGTCCCAGCGGTCGAGCAACGCGCCCGCGAACGGGCCGACGATCGAGTACGGCAGCAGCAGCGCCGCGAATCCGCCCGCCATGGCGAGCGCGTCGGCGGCGCGTTCGGGGTTGAAGAGGACGGCACCGGCCAATCCGGCCTGGTACATGCCGTTGCCCCAGTGCGCGGAAAACCGCGTGAACAGCAGTCGGAGGAAGTCACGGTCGCGGACGAACGCCCTGGTGGGCGCCGTGGCGGTGGTCGTCACGGGAGCAGCCTATAAAGGTGGCCGATGCGCTTTGAGGTCGCCTCTCGGCGGCTATGCGCAGTGTGGCTCCAGCCGGACGGTATTCCACAAAGGCGGTTCTTCAGTGAGCCCGGGGGACACGGAAAGCGCACCGACCGTTGTGTCCAACGGTGCTCGTGATGCTGTTGTTCCCAGAGCCGGACGATTTGTCTCCGCTCGAAGTGGGATCATGGCGGACGTGCCAGCGGACGCCGAGGTCGAACCGGGAACGCTCCTGGTCGCCGCCCCCACGATGTTCGATCCCAACTTCCGGCGAACCGTCGTGTTCGTCATCGATCACCGGGACGAGGGAACGCTCGGCGTCGTGCTCAACCGGCCGAGTGACGTGCCGGTGTACGACGTGCTCCCCAACTGGGGCGGGCACGTCGCCGAGCCGCAGTCGGTGTTCGTCGGCGGTCCGGTCGAGAAGAAGACCGCGTTGTGCCTGGCCGCGTTGCGGACCGGCGAGACGGCGTCGAGCGTGCCCGGCGTGATCGCCGTCCGGGGTCCGGTCGCGCTGGTCGACCTCGACACCGATCCCGAGATCCTGGTGCCGAAGGTCCGCGGCGTGCGGGTGTTCGCCGGGTACGCGGGCTGGGATTCCGGCCAGCTGGCGAACGAGATCGAACGCGACGACTGGGTGATCGTCCCGGCGCTGCCCAGTGACGTCCTCGCCTCGCCGCACCACGACCTGTGGGGCCAGGTGCTGCGGCGTCAGGGCATCCCGCTGGCGCTGCTGGCCACCCACCCGGGCGACCTCCAGCGCAATTAAGCGGTGGCGGTGTCGGCCTTCTTGAAGACGCCGCAGGTGCCGCACGCGCAGCCGCTGCAGCCGGCGGGCCGCTCCGGTTCGGGCTCCGGCACCGTCGCGGCGGCGCGGTTGCCGAGCACTCCCCCGGCCGCGACCAGCGCGACCATCCCGGCCACACCCACGAACGAGGCGAGCAGCAGCCCGAACGTCGTCGGCATGACCAGCGCGGCGATCCCCGCGAGCACGGCGATCACCCCGCCTGCCAGCGTCGGGACCCCGGCGACCTTGTTGCCGAGCCGGAAGGCCTCTTCGGTGCGCATCGTGGCGGCGGTGCGCACGCCGGCGCCGCGGTCACGCGGCAGCTTCTCGCGCAGGCCGAGGAACCCACCCCAGCCGACGAGGACACCCAGCACGATCGGGACCAGCGCTATGACGAACACTCCACGAGGATAAGCGTGACGTCCCGGCAACCTGCCGGATACCCTGATCGACTGTGCTACAGGCCATGTCACGCCGAGTTCTTTCCGCAGCCCTGATCGGGGCCGTTCCCCTCACCCTGATGGCCGCACCGGCCGCCGAAGCGGGTCACCGTCCGCTTCGCCTGATCGGGGAACAGATCGTCCCGAACGCCCTGCCCTACGAAGGCACCGTCGTCGGCGGCCTGTCCAGCATCGACTACGACCCCCGCACCGGCGAGTACGCGCTGATCTGCGACGACCGCTCCGCCATCAACCCGGCGCGGTTCTACACGGCGAAGTTCTCCCTCGACGCCAAGGGCCTCGGCCCGGTGACCTTCACCGGCACCAAGCCGCTCCTGCGTCCCGACGGCACGCCGTACCCGCCGCTCGCGAAGAACGACCCCGCGCAGCCGCCGAACATGCAGACCATCGACCCCGAAGAGCTGCGCGTCGACCCCTGGACCGGCCGGTACGTCTGGTCGCAGGAGGGCGAGCGGTCGGCCGCGGCGCGGATCGACCCGTCGATCCGCGAGGCGGAGCGCGACGGCTCCTACGCCCGTGACCTGCCGATTCCCGCCAACGAGAAGATGACCGAGACGGCGGGGCCGCGGCAGAACCTCGCCCTCGAAGGCCTCACCTTCGCGGGCTTCGGGTCGCTGGTCGCCAGCTCGGTCGAGGGCCCGCTGCTCCAGGACGGCCCGGAGCCGAACACCACGTCGGGCGCCCTTTCGCGCATCACCGTCCAGTCGCGGTTCGGGCCGGTCCTCGCGCAGTACGCGTACCCGCAGGAGAAGGTCTTCGCGTCGCCGAACCCGCCCGGCGCGTTCGCGACCACCGGCATCTCGTCGCTGCTGGCCGTCGACCAGGCCGATCCGACGCGCTACCTGGTGATGGAGCGGTCGTTCGTCACCGGCGTCGGCAACAAGATCCGCATCTACGAAATCGACACCAAGGGCGCCACGAACGTCCTCAAAACGCCCTCCCTCGCCGATGCGACGAAGGTCAAGCCGGTCAAGAAGCGCCTGTTGGCCGACCTCGCGGACTTCGAACTGTCCACGGTGGACAACCTCGAGGGCATGACCTGGGGCCCGCGCCTCCCGAACGGGGAGCGCAGCCTGGTCCTGGTCAGTGACAACAACTTCTCCGCGACCCAGGTGACCCAGTTCATCGCTCTGGCGGTCCCCTCGGAACGCCTTTGACCTGGGCGTTAAACTGGACTCATGAACACGGCTCGGCTGCTCCTTAGCCTGCCGCGCTGAACTCGGTCGAACGGCCGGGACCAGCGCGGCGACCCCTCATGCCCTCCGGGCTGAGGGGTCGAGTTGTTTCTGGAGTGGCTTGACGTGGATGAGCACGGAGGATTTCGGCGATGAACCAGGCGAGCGAAGGCGCCGACGCGGCCCCTCAGCACCGCTACACCGCGGAGCTGGCGGGCCAGATCGAGCAGCGTTGGCAGGACTACTGGTCCGACCACGGCACTTACCACGCACCGAACCCGGTGGGCCCGCTCGCGGACGAAAGCGGGGAGGTCCCGTCGGACAAGCTGTTCGTCCAGGACATGTTCCCGTACCCGTCGGGCGCAGGCCTGCACGTCGGGCACCCGCTGGGCTTCATCGCGACCGACGTCTTCGCGCGGTATCACCGCATGATCGGCCGCAACGTGCTGCACACGATGGGCTTCGACGCCTTCGGCCTGCCCGCCGAGCAGTACGCGGTGCAGACCGGGCAGCACCCGCGCAAGACGACCGAAGAGAACATGGAGACCTACCTGCGCCAGATCCGGCGCCTGGGCCTGGGTCACGACGAGCGTCGCCGGATTTCGACGATCGATCCGGAGTACTACAAGTGGACCCAGTGGATCTTCCTGCAGATCTTCAACTCCTGGTACGACGAGAAGGCGGGCAAGGCCCGGCCGATCGTCGAGCTGGAGACCGAGTACGCCCAGGACAAGCGCCGCACGCCCGACGGCCGCAACTGGTGCGAGCTGACCCGCGCCGAGCAGCTGGAGATCATCGACACGCACCGGCTGGTCTACTTCTCCGAGGCGCCGGTGAACTGGTGCCCCGGTCTGGGCACGGTGCTGTCGAACGAAGAGGTCACCGCGGACGGCCGCAGTGAACGCGGCAACTTCCCGGTGTTCCGGCGCAATCTGCGGCAGTGGATGATGCGGATCACCGCGTACGCCGATCGCCTGGTCGACGACCTGGACCTGCTGGACTGGCCGGAGAAGGTCAAGTCCATGCAGCGCAACTGGATCGGCCGCTCGCACGGCGCGCGGGTCTCGTTCGATTCCGGCGACAAGAAGATCGAGGTCTTCACCACCCGCCCGGACACCCTGTTCGGCGCCACGTACCTGGTGGTCGCGCCCGAGCACCCGCTGGTCGACGAACTGACCGCCGCCACGTGGCCGGAAGGCGTCGACGCGAGCTGGACCGGCGATGCCGCCACCCCGGCCGAAGCCATCGCCGAGTATCGCGCCGCGGCTTCGCGGAAGTCCGAATTGGACCGTCAAGAGAACAAGGAGAAGACCGGCGTCTTCACCGGCTCCTACGCGGTGAATCCGGCCGACGGCAAGGAGATCCCGGTCTTCGTCGCCGACTACGTCCTGATGGGCTACGGCACCGGCGCGATCATGGCCGTCCCCGGCCAGGACACCCGCGACTGGGAGTTCGCCGAGAAGTTCGGCCTGGAGATCATCCGTACGGTCCAGCCGACGGAAGGTTTCGACGGCAAGGCGTTCACCGGCGACGGACCGGCGATCAACTCGGGCTTCTTGGACGGCATGGGCGTCGACGAGGCCAAGAAGACGATGATCGGCTGGCTGGAGGAGAACGAGCACGGCCGCGGCACCGTCCAGTACAAGCTGCGCGACTGGCTGTTCTCGCGTCAGCGTTACTGGGGCGAGCCGTTCCCGGTGGTCTACGACGAGGACGGCCACGTCCACGCGCTGCCGGAAAGCATGCTGCCGGTGGAGCTGCCCGAGGTCGCCGACTACTCGCCGGTGACGTTCGACCCGGAGGACAAGGACAGCACGCCGTCCTCGCCGCTGGCGCGCGCCACCGACTGGGTCGAAGTCGAACTGGACCTGGGCGAGGGCAAGAAGACCTACCGCCGCGACATCAACACCATGCCGAACTGGGCGGGTTCCTGCTGGTACCAGCTGCGGTACCTGGACCCGACGAACCCGGACGTGTTCGTCGCGCCGGAGAACGAGGCGTACTGGGTCGGCCCGCGGCCTGCCGAACACGGCGTCGACGACCCCGGCGGCACGGACCTGTACGTCGGCGGTGTCGAGCACGCCGTGCTGCATCTGCTGTACTCGCGGTTCTGGCACAAGGTGCTGTTCGACCTGGGCCACGTGTCGTCCAAGGAGCCGTACCGGAAGCTGTTCAACCAGGGCTACGTGCAGGCGTACGCGTACACGGATGCCCGCGGCGTGCACGTCCAGGCCGATCAGGTCGTGGAGCGGGACGGCAAGTTCTTCTTCGGCGAAGAAGAGGTCAAGCAGGAATACGGCAAAATGGGCAAGAGCCTGAAGAATGTCGTGACGCCTGACCAGATGGCCGCCGACTACGGCGCCGACACCTTCCGCTTCTACGAGATGTCGATGGGCCCGCTGGACGTCTCACGGCCGTGGGCGACCAAGGACGTCGTCGGCGCGCAGCGGTTCCTGCAGCGCCTGTGGCGCCTGGTCGTCGATGAAGAGACCGGCGAGCTGCGTGTGTCCACAGTGGACGCCACGGACGCCGACCGCAAGCAGCTGCACAAGGCGATCGCCGGGGTCCGCGAGGACTACGCGGAACTGCGGTTCAACACGGCCGGCGCGAAGCTGATCGAGCTGAACAACCACGTCACCAAGGTCTACGGCGGTGCCGAGGCGACTCCGCGCGAGCTGGTGGAGCCGCTGGTGCTGATGCTGGCGCCGTTGGCCCCGCACCTGGCCGAGGAGCTGTGGAAGCGCCTGGGCCACGCGGATTCCCTGGTGCACGGGCCGTTCCCGGTCGTGGACGAGAAGTACCTGGTCGAGGATTCGGTGGAGTACCCGATCCAGGTCAACGGCAAGGTGCGTTCCCGCGTCACCGTGCCGGCCGACGCGGGCAAGGACGCCGTGCAGGCGGCCGCGCTGGCCGACGAGAAGGTCGCCGCGCTGGTCGGCGACGGCACCCCGCGCAAGGTGATCGTCGTGCCGGGACGCTTGGTCAACATCGTCCTGTAGCACCGTGGCGGAAAGACGCCAGCGTCGAGGGTCGTGCGGCGATTCGATGGAGTTGTTCAAGGACAACGAAATCGAACGGAGAACATCGCATGACCCTCGACGGCAAGGTGGCTTTGGTGACCGGCGGCAGCCGCGGGATCGGTGCCGCCACGGCGATCCGGCTCGCCGAGGACGGCGCTGACGTCGCACTCACCTACCAGAACAACGCCGAACTCGCGGCCGGTGTCGTGGACCGGATCAAGGCGCTCGGCCGCCGCGCGCTGGCGATCCAGGCCGACAGCGCCGACGCCGCGGCCGTGGTCTCCGCGGTCGACACGGCGGTCGCCGAATTCGGCAGGCTCGACGTGCTGGTCAACAACGGCGGTGTCGGCTTCGTCGGCCCGCTCGACCAGACGAGCCTGGAGGACATCGACCGCGTGCTCGCGGTCAACGTCCGCGGTGTCTACGTGGCCACCCAGGCCGCGGCCCGGCACCTCGGCGACGGCGGCCGCGTGATCACCATCGGCAGCTGCGTCTCGGACCGCGTGCCCGGCCCCGGGATGTCGCTGTACGCGGTGAGCAAGACCGCGCTGCTGGGCCTGACCAAGGGCCTGGCCAGGGAACTGGGGCCGCGCGGCATCACCGTGAACATCGTCCACCCCGGCCCGACCGACACCGACATGAACCCGGCCGACGGCCCGTACGCCGCCGACCAGCGGAGCCTGACGGTGTTCGACCGCTACGGTTCGCCGTCGGAGGTCGCCGCAACCGTGTCGTTCCTGGCACGGCCGGAAAGCAAGTACGTGACCGCCGCGACCGTCTCGGTCGACGGCGGGCACGCGGCCTAGCTACTCGGTGGACAGGCCGATCTCGCGCGCGAGATCGGCCAGCATCGCGTCGAAGAGGACGTCCGGTTTCGAGAACGGGATCGGGTAGTTGCCGAAGACCTCGAGCGTGACGTGCCCGTAGAGCCGGGCCCAGAACTGGATCATCAGGTACGTCACGCCGAGGTCGAGCTTTTCGAGCGGGAACGTCGCCCCGGACTCCTTCAGCACGGCGAGCAGTTCTTCTTGGAACGACGTGAGATCGTCGCGCAACTCGGCCGGGACCACGTCGTTCGACGGCGTCACCAGATCGTGCATCGCGAGCACGCGCCCCGCCGCCGCGAGGAAGATCCGCCCGAACGGCTCGTCCAGCCTGCTCAACGTGTCGTCGCCGGCCGGCGACGCGAAAACCAGCGTGAACTCCTTCGTGTGCGTGAGCGCCCACCGCCGGAATCCCTTGCAGATGGCGAAAAGCTGCAGCGCGCCCTCGTCCGGCAACTGCGCGATGTCCTCGGCGAGCCCGGCCGCCAGATCCGCGACGACATCCGCGCGCAGATGCTCGACCAGATCGTCGCGGGAACCGTAGTAGCGGTACAACGCCGGTGCCGTGATGCCGAGCTCGCGCGCGATCGCCCGCAGGGTCACGGCCTCCGGCCCCTGCTCGACCAGGAGCGCCCGCGCCGTCCGGCGGATGTCCTGATCGGTCGCGGCCCGCTCGCGACCCCTGCGGCCGGTGTTCGTCATCCGGGCATTCTAGGTGGTCAGTGCGTCCTTACCGGGGAAGAACCCAGAAGCCGGGACTGGAGCCGCGTGAGTGGCCGGAGCGCAAGGAAGATCGGGATGGCCATCCCGGCCGCGATGAGGAAGTGCACGATCCACGCCCCTGCCAGCGTCGGCCCGCCCCACGTGCCCTCGGGATCGCTGCCGGTCCAGAAGAGCCCGTAGGTCGCGATGCGCCCGACGAGGTAGAACAGCAGCAAAGCGAGCAGGAACGCGACCGCGCTCGGACCGAGCGCCGCCACGAACCGCGGCCGGGACCCACTCTCGTGCCCGAGCCAGCGCCGCGTCAGTCCACGCTGGACCTTCGCGCCGCCGAGATACCCCGGCAGCACGAGAAGCGCGTAGACCGCGCGTTTCCAGTCCGAAATCGTCATACCGGCCACGCTAGGGGTCGCTGACCTGCGGGAACATGAGGTAAGCCGTCGGATCCGGTAGGGAAAACCGGAGGTCGCTGTGGTGATCCACACGACCGGGGTGCGGATGTCCGCCAAACGTTCCCCGATGTCAGACGGGTATGCCACACTCGGTCGCCGAACGGCTACGACGTGAACAGGGGAGGTTCGCGTGTCGAACCCTGAGCAGCTCTTCGCTGATTTCGAGGCCAAGCTGGCCGACGCCCAGCGGAAGGCGAATCAGATGCGCACCGAGATCGAGGGTGTCTCGGTGTCCGAACGCAGCAAGGACGGCCAGATCTCGGTCAAGGTCAACCACGCGGGGAACCTGGTGGGCCTGGAGATCGGCCCGTCCGTGCGGGACAACCCCGCGCTCGCGCAAGAGATCCTCCGCGTCGTCCAGAGCGCGCAGAGCAAACTCGCGGCCGCCATGCAGACCGGTGTGCCGTCCATCGCGGGCACCGAAACGATGAACGAGCTGGTCAACCAGCTGCACAACGAGTACCCGGAACCCGAACCGACGGGCTACGTCGAGGGCGGTCACCAGGAGGCGGACGAGGACGACCGCTTCGTCGCCGAAGACGAACTCGACGCGCCTCCGCCCCCTCCCACCCCGAAGCCGCCCGCACCCCCGGCCCCGCCCGCGCCGCCGCGTGCCGCGCGCCGGCAACAGACGGACCACGAGGACGACTACTTCACCGGCGGCGACTTCCTGCGCTGAGCGGGTTCTTGAGGGAGGGAAACCATGGGGCAGCCGCAGGCAGGTCAGGGTTTCGACGTAAATCCGGACCAGATCGACGAACACGCCAAACAGGTGGAACGGACGCACGAGCATTTGAGGACCGCGCTCGACGCGGACAAGGACCGTGTGGACGTGCTGGCCTTCGGGCTGATCGGCAATCTGTGCGGGATGTCGTTGATCTGCAACAACCTTTCGGAGAACGTGCGTGAGGCCCTGCAATCCGCGATCTCGTCGGGTGAGCACCATGTCGCCGCGGTGCGGAAATGGGCCGAGGTTCGACGAGTGACCGACCAGGACGCGGTGGATCTTCTGAAGCGGGCAGAGCAGGTGGAACGTGGCTGAGAACGACGTCCTCAAGAGTGCCAAGAGCGAAACGGACGCCGAGAAATACAAGGTGGACAACGCTCTGGAAGGTGCGGGCGCCGTCCAGGATGTGTTCGGCGGCGCCGAGAAGCTCTTGAAAGGTGACTGGACGGAGGGGCTCCTCAGCCTCGCGGGAGCCGTCCCGGATATCGTCGACGTGATCAAGAACCCTCTGGAAACCCTGATGAGCTGGGGTTTCGGTTGGATCATCGAGCATGTTGACTTCTTGAAGGAACCTCTCAACTGGGTTTCCGGCGACCAAGACGCACTTGATCTCGAGGTGCAGAAATGGCTGGAGGTCGGCAAGTACGTCAAGACGACGGCCGAGGAGTTGACCGACGAGGTCCAGAAGAACTGCATGGACTGGTCGGGCGCCGGGGCTGACGCGTATCGCGCCTACGTGCAAAAGCAACTCAACGGGTACCGGGAGATAGTCCGGCTCGCCGAGCTCGCCGGGAACATCATCAACATCTGCAAGACCGTGCTCTCGGTGGTTCGAACGATCATTCGCGATCTGATCACCGACACCCTGGCGAAGATCGTCATGATCATCGCCAGGTATCCACCGCCTGCCTATCCGGCCGCTCTGGCTGCGGAGGGTGTTCCCTTCGCGATCGAAAAAAGCACTGAGGCCATGACATGGGCCGAGAAGTTGATGCGCGTCCTCATGCGCGCGAAGTCCATGTTGATGGACTTCTACAAGAACGTCGGCGACATCCTCAAGAAAGGCGATGTGTTCGAGGGCGCGGGAATGGGCGCGTTCTGGGAGGTGGTGAAGGAAGCAGGAAAGACGGCAGTAAAAGAGGTGGTCAAGAGCGCGTCGGAAGACAAGGCGCGAGACCGGCGAGAGACGACCATCGACGCCACTGGCGAACCGAAGCCCTCAGAGAAGGCGAACGGAGCGGTCGGCTCCAGGCGCCCTGTCGAGCAGGAGCCGATTTTCGAGCAACCTGGAACGCAACGGATATCCGGGTCGATTCAGTGAGCAACGGTCTTCTGATGACCGGGTACGAAGCGGTTCCCACAGTCACGCGTAGATCCCCTTGGAAGGTGGCGGGCGCCGCAATCGGCGTATTCCTCTATGCGCTGGTCTGCTGGACCCTGCTCGGCCGCGGGATGGTGTCCCACGGCGAGGAGGGAACGAGCAAGGTCGTCGACATGGCGACGGCGAAGTCTTGCGAGGAGATAGGACCGCTGAGCATCGCCGGGGTCGGCTACTACTGGGTTTGCGACCTCGAGGTTCGCCCCTATTCGTCGGGTTCCAGGCAAGAAGTCGTGACGGCGCGCTCGTATCCGGACGAAGTGACTCCGGCCGACATAGGTAAACCCCTCCGCGTCAAAGAGGTCGGCAGGTACTACGCCCGGGACTTCAAAAGCGACGTTCCGTGGTGGAGCATCGCACCTGGCATCGGTGGGTTCGTGGGGTTGGGCCTGTTCGCCTACTGGCGACGGAACAAGCGTTTCCGCAAACCTGACACCGAAACGCCCGTGACCAGTTCGCTTTCTCTCTCGTCAGTTCGTCCGAGGGGTGGCGTGGCGGCTCCTGCCGGCCTACCCGCGACGGCGTCGAGGACGGTCACGCCCAACGACTGGTCGTCGGCGAAGTTCTGGCGCATTTGTGGGGTGCTCCTCGTTGTCGCCGTCATCTCCGGGATCGTGGGTTTCACCGCGGGCCGCGGAACGGAGCTCCGCGAAGCGACCCTGACGATCGCGGCGATCGGGCTCCTCTCTCCCGGATGGCTTTGGTTCTGCACCCCCGCGCGATGGAAAAAGGCGACCTGGTGCACCACGTTCACTGTGTCGGTCGAAGGAATTCGCTGGTTCCGCCGCGACAAGGCGACCTTCGAGTTGGGCTGGGACGAGCTCCGCGAGCTTCGGCTGACCACCGTCACCGATGGCAAACACGTCTTGCGGATGATCGACTTCTTCCCACTCGACGATGATTTCGCGAAGCGTCATCGGACGCTGAAGGGACTATGGGAAATCGGGGCGAACCTCGCCGGTCGCTCGCTTCCGCCGGTCGTGAACGGCTACCGGATTCCTGAAGCGTTCAGCGACGCCGCGTTCGCCGAGATCCGGGCGGCGATGACCATGATCCGGCCTGACAAGCTGGGCGAGTATCGCGGAATCCCGCAGAACACAGTCGCGTCCTGAGTGCGGCACCCGGTTGAACCGGGGCGCCGCCGGCGCCGATCACTCGGGGGGCTACGTGATCGACGCCGGCGACCCGATGCCCTCTTCCCGACGGAAGCCGGGATCGGGGCAACGTCACCGCTTGGAAGCGGCAACGCATCTCAAGAGCGGGCGTGATCGCCGAAGTGACGCCCGGGGGAAGGTTATCCCCCGAAAGAGTGACGGCGTTCCGCTGCTCGCCTGATTGTCGCACTACGCGCCGAGAAAGTTACAAAGTTCTTCACATCTTCGTCTGGAGAAGGGTCATGCCCGGACAACTGCTGGTCATGGCATCGTCTCTTCCATGACTTCTCAGGTGCTGGTCATCGGGTCCGCCAATGCCGATCTCGTCGTCCCGGTCGATCGGCGACCCGGTGGTGGCGAAACCGTACTCGGTGGCGACACGATCTTGTCGCCGGGTGGCAAGGGCGCCAACACCGCGGTCGCCGCGGCCAGGCTCGGGGCGGACGTCGCGTTGCTCGGCGCGGTCGGCGACGACCCGTACGGCGAGTTGCTCAAGCGGTCGCTCGCCGAGTCCGGGGTGGACACCGGCTCGCTGCGCACGAGTGAGCGCCCGACGGGGATCGCGTACATCACGGTCACGCCGGACGGTGAGAATTCGATCCTCGTCTCACCCGGCGCCAATTCCGCCTTGCGGCCCGAGGACGTCGACCTCGACGGCGCCGAGATCGTGGTGCTGTCGCTGGAGATCCCGCTCGAAACCGTCGAGCATGCCGTCGCGAAAGCCGTCGATCACCACGTGAAGACGCTGCTGAATCTGTCGCCCGCCGCCGAGCTTTCCGCGAAGACGCTGCAGGGGCTGGACGTCCTTCTGGTCAACGAGCACGAGGCCGCGTTCCTGCTCGGTGGCGAGGCGGATTTCCCCAAGCTGCTCGATCTCGGTCCGAAGGCCGCGGTCGTGACGCTCGGCGCGAAGGGGGCGGCTGTGGTGACGGCCGACGGGGTGACGGAGGTGCCGTCGCCGAAGGTCGAGGCCGTCGACACGACGGGCGCCGGTGACGCTTTCGCGGGGGCGCTCGCCACGTCGCTCGCGAAGGGCGAGGAATTGGTCGACGCGGCACGCAAGGCGGTGAAGGTGGCGGCGATCACCGTGACCCGCCAGGGTGCGCAGCCCTCGTATCCGACGGCGTCCGAACTGGAATGATGTCCTCTTCTGTGTTCTGCTGATGGCTATGAGCCAGCTCACGCCGCCTATGAGATATGGTCTAGACCATGCCGTCTGAGTCACTGTCCGGGGTCGCTGTCAGTCCCGGCCGCGCGAGCGGTCCTGTCGTCCGGGTCGCCGAACCGCTCGGTGAACCCGCGAGCACGCCGGCACCGGCCGATCCCGCCGCCGAGGCCGCCCGGATCGCCCCGGCCGCGCAGATCGTGGCCGGCAGGCTCGAGAAGCTCGCCGAGACGGCGACCGGTGAGGCCGCGACGATCCTCATCACCACCGCGGCGATGGCGGCCGATCCGGCGCTCGTCTCCTCGGCGGAGCAGCTGGTCAAGGACCAGCATCTGCCCGCGCCGCGCGCGGTGCACCAGGCGGCGGGGAAGTTCGCCGACGCGCTCGCCGCCGCCGGCGGCTACATGGCCGAGCGGGCTCGCGACGTCCTCGACGTGCGCGACAGGCTCATCGCCGAACTGCTCGGCATCGCGCCTCCCGGCGTTCCCGACCTCGCCTCGCCGAGCGTGCTCGTCGCCCGCGATCTCGCGCCCGCCGACACCGCCGGTCTCGACCCGGACAAAGTGCTCGCGCTCGTCACCGAAGAGGGCGGCCCCACCAGCCACACCGCGATCCTCGCCCGCGCGCTCGGCATTCCCGCCGTCGTCGCGGTCCGCGGGCTCCTCGCGCTCGACGCGCAAGCGCTTGCGGTGGACGGTGACACCGGCGTCGTCGAGGTCGCGGACCCGGACGCCGAGGTCGTCACGGCCGTCAAGTCCGGCGCGATCGAGTGGGACGGCACCGGCGCGACCTCCGACGGACACCGGGTGAAGGTGCTCGGCAACGTCGGTTCCGCCACCGACGCCCAGGCCGCCGCCGAGGCGGGCGCGGAAGGCGTGGGCCTTTTCCGCACCGAGTTCTGCTACCTCGACGCCTCTTCCGAGCCGAGCGTCGAAGAGCAGCGCAAGGCCTACACCGCCGTGCTCACGCCGTTCCGCGGCAAGCCGGTCATCGTGCGCACCCTCGACGCGGGCGCGGACAAACCCCTCGCGTTCCTGGAGCCTGAGGACGAGCCCAACCCGGCGCTCGGCGTACGCGGCCTTCGCGTCGCTTTCGACCGTCCCGAGATCCTCGACCGCCAGCTCGAGGCCATCGCGGGTGCCGCGCAGGACTCCGGCGCCGAGGTTTCGGTGATGGCCCCGATGGTCGCCACCGCCGCCGAGGCCGCCTGGTTCGCCGAGCGCGTCCGCGCCGCCGGAATCGCCCGTGCGGGCGTGATGATCGAGATCCCGGCCGCCGCGCTGACCGCCCGCGAGATCCTCGACGCGGTCGACTTCGTCTCCGTCGGCACCAACGACCTCGCGCAGTACACCTTCGCCGCGGATCGCCAGCTCGGCGCGGTCGCCAAGCTCAACGACCCGTGGCAGCCCGGCCTGCTGCGCCTGCTCAAGGTCATCGGCCAGGCCGCGAAGGACACCGGCAAGCCCGCCGGCGTCTGCGGTGAGGCCGCCGCCGATCCGAGGCTTGCGCTGGTGCTGGCCGGGCTCGGCCTGACCAGCCTCTCGATGAACGCGCCCGCCGTGCGCGCGGTCGGCGCGAGCCTGGCGGCCACGACGCTGGCCGAATGCGAGGCACTGGCCGACGCGGTCCTCGCCACGTCGGACCCGGTGTCCGCGAGGCAGGCCGCCGCCAAGCGGTAGCAAAGGTCCCCCGCTCCCGAAATCGGATCCGGGGGCATGTCGAAATCCGGTCCACCACTTCGACGCCTAGGTGAAAGACACCGAAGCGACGAAAGGACCGGACCATGACGACCACCATGACCCCGACGCGGGCAGGACGCCGGGAATGGGTCGGGCTGGCCGTACTGGCCCTGCCCACCTTCCTGGTCTCCCTCGACGTGTTCGTGCTGATCCTCGCGCTGCCGAAGCTCAGCCAGAGCCTCGGCGCCGACAGCACCCAGCAGCTGTGGATCATGGACGTCTACGGCTTCATGATCGCCGGGTTCATGGTCACCATGGGCACCCTCGGCGACCGCATCGGCCGCCGGAAACTGCTGCTCGTCGGCGCCACGGCGTTCGGGCTGGCCTCCGTGCTGGCCGCGTTCTCGACCAGCGCGCTGATGCTCATCGCCGCCCGCGCGATCCTCGGGATCGCCGGTGCGACGCTGGCGCCGTCGACGCTCGCCCTGATCAGCAACCTGTTCTCCGACAGCCGTCAGCGTTCGCTCGCGATCGGCATCTGGGCAGGCTGCTTCACCGTCGGCGCGATCGTCGGGCCGATGGTCGGCGGCGTGCTGCTGGAGCACTTCTGGTGGGGTTCGGTGTTCCTGCTCGGCGTCCCCGCGATGGTCCTGCTGCTCGTCGTCGGCCCGAAGCTCCTGCCCGAGTACCGCAACGAGAACGCCGGCCGCCTCGACCTCGCGAGCGTCGCGCTGTCACTGGTCACGATCCTGCCCGCGGTCTACGGCATCAAGGAACTGGCCCGCGAGGGTGTGCACGTGGTCCCGGTGGCCTCGCTCCTGATCGGTCTCGGCTTCGGCGTGGTGTTCGTGCGGCGCCAGCGGACCCTCCAGGACCCGCTGATCGACCTGACGTTGTTCCGCGGCCGTGCGTTCACGACGGCGCTGGGCGGGATGTGCGCGTTCTCCATGCTGGGCGGGACGACCATGCTCTTCGTCGCGCAGTTCTTCCAGATCGTGTTGGAGCTTTCCCCGGTCGGCGCCGCGCTGGCGCTGCTGCCGGGCATGCTCGCCTCGACCGTCAGCTTCCTGGCCGCACCGATCCTCGCCCGTCGTATCCGCCCCGCGACCTTGATCGCCACCGGGCTGGCCGGCGCCATCGCGGGGTTCCTGCTGCTGACACAGGTCGAGCCCGGAACAGGCCCGGTGGTCCCGGCGATCGCCTTCGCCATCACCTGCCTGTGCGGTGGACCGCTGATCACCCTGGGCACGGATCTGGTCGTCGGCTCCGTGCCGCCGGAGAAGGCCGGTTCGGCGGCCTCGCTTTCGCAGACCGGCAACGAATTCGGCTACGCGCTGGGTATCGCGACCGTCGGGACGCTGGGCAACGCGGTCACCCGGTCACGGCTCGCCGACGCCGTTCCGGCGCACGACGCGTTCGCCAGCGGGATGCACGCGGTGTCCGCGCTGGCCGCGCTGGTGCTGGCCGCGGTCGCGTTCTTCGTGGTCCGGCACCTGCGCCACATCTAGCCGAAGAACCCCCGCCGCGGGTACTTGATGATCAGCGACCCCCCGTGCACGCGCCCGGTGATGACGAACCGGGGCGTGCCGGGGCGGCCGTTCGAGCGGGTCCGGTCGTCGAGGTTGCCGAACTTGATGTCGGTGATCGAGTTCGTGTCGACGGCGCCGTCCTCGGGGATGGTGATCTCCACCGGCCCCCATTTGGCCTGCAGTTCGATGTGCACCACGGGGTACCGGATCTCGGCCTGGGAGAAGTCCAGTTTCGTGGCGCCGTACTTGTTCCGGATCACCATCGACTCGGGGACGAGCCAGTTCCCGTTGCGCTGCAACGCCGAGTACTTGCCGTTGAGCTCCATGACACCGGACGTCGAGGCGTAGGCGGGCTGCTGAGGCGGCGGCGCCCACGGGTTCTGCTGCCGCCGGGGCACCATTCCGGCTTCGGGATGCACCAGTCCGGGCAGATCCGTGAGCACCGCGTTCAGCTCACCGCGGGTCTTCGAGGCGAGGGCGCGGTCGGTCCGTTCGGTGAACTCGTCGAGGTTCAGCATCCCGAGGCCGATCGCCTTCTGCAGGACCTCGACGACGTGCTCGCGTTCCGCGTCGGAGACCCGGATGTCCCGTCCGGTCAACGGCTTGGTTTCGGTCGCCGGCTGCTCTTCCTCGCCCATGCCAGGAATGGTAGAACCGATTCTCACGCGCGAGATCGGGGAAATACCCTGAACAGACCCGCATTTCTCCCCTGTGCCGCCCTGCTGGCGGCCGTCCTGCTGCTGGCCGGATGCACTGTCGAAGCAAATCCGCCGGAAGCCGTCCCGGAGCCGACCTCGCCGCCGCCGTCGAAACTCGAAGGCGTACCGGTGGACTACAGCGGTTTCCGGCTCGTCATGGCGACCTCACCGCCGTCGATGCTCGATCCCGCCACCGGCGCCACCACGCCGCTGCCCGGTGCTCCGGGCGGTGACCGGGTCAACGACGTCATCCGCGTCGGCAAGTTCCCGGTCGTGCTGTCGGCGGGCCGCTGCGGGCCGTCTTGCCTGGAGCCGTCCGAGGTGCTCGTCTACGGCGACCCCAAGAACCAGCCGTGGAAGCTCGGCAGGGCCCGCAGTGTCGCCCCCGCCGCCGACGAGAGCGGCGTCTGGCTGATCCGCGACGACGGCAACGACCTGTGCCGCCTCCAATACGTCTCCCTGCTCGGCGTCGAGCGCGGGCGCGGCCGTCCGGCGAGCTGCACGATGGCGGTGCGCCAGGAGGTGCCGCAGGGCCTGCTGATCACGGTCAACACCGGGACGGCCACCGCCGAGGACGTGCTGATCGACCCCGCCACCGGCCGCGCCGTGCGCCAGTTCCCCCGCGTCCTCGCGATCACCAAGGACCGGATGCTGCTGGCCGAGCTGACCGAGTTCTCCGTGCTCGACCTGCGGAACAACCAGCGCACGCCGGTCAAGCGGCCGGTGGCCAACGGGACGCCGGGCGCCGCGGTGCCGAGCCGCGACGGCTACAAGGTCGCCGTGCTGTTCGGTGACCCGGCCTGGGCCGGGACGGCCACGCAGACCGCCGACGTCTGGGTGCTCGCCCTCGACACGCTGACCTGGACACACGCGCCCTCGAACCCGATCGCCACCGAACTCAAGCGGGTCGCGGTCGAATGGACCGAGGACGACAGCCTGGTGCTCGCCACGGACGTCGTCGCGAGCTGGCGGCTCGACCGGCCACAGTGGACGGTCGTCAAGACCGCGTTGCCCGCCGAGCGGAATCGTTCGGTGGTGACGATCGGGCAGGGCTGAGCTATTCCTCGTCCAACCCGTGCTCGATGGCGTACCTGGCCAGTTCGACGCGGTTGTGCAGCTGGAGTTTGCGCAACGTCGACTGGACGTGGTTCTCCACCGTCCGATGCGAGAGCACGAGTTTCTCGGCGATCTGCCGCGCCGTCATCCCCTTCGCGACCAGACGCAGGACGTCGGTCTCGCGTTCGGTCAGCCGCGGCGGCGCGGGCCCGTCGTCCGGCGCGTCCGCCATGCGGCGGTACTCGCCGAGGACGAGTCCGGCGAGCCCGGCGGTGAACACCGGGTCGCCCGCCGCGGTCCGCTTGACCGCGTCCACCAGTTCGCTCGCCGAGGCCGATTTCACCAGGTAGCCCGACGCCCCGGCCTTGACCGCCTCGAGGACGTCGCTGTGCTCGCCGCTCGCGGACAGCACGAGCACCTTCGTCGACGGCAGCTCCGCGGTGATCTCGCGGGTGGCGTCGACCCCCGACGTCTCGCCGAGGTTGAGGTCCATCAGCACGACGTCCGGCCGGACCGTGCGCGCGATCCGCACCGCGGCGGGCGCGTCCGGCGCGGTGGCCTTCACGTCGAAGCCGTGCTCGGCCAGGTCGCGCGCGACGCCGTCCCGCCACATCGGATGGTCGTCGACCACCATCACCGAGACCTGAGGCGTTTCGGTCATCGCTTCCCCCTCGCCGCCACTGGAACCTTGACTTCCCATTCCGTGCCCTGGCCGGGCGCGGTGTCCAGGGCGACGCTCCCGCCCAGATCCCGCACCCGCCCCTTGATGGACTCCGCGATACCTAGATGTCCCTCGGCCGCCGCGCGTTCCAGGACACCGGGCGCGATTCCCGGCCCGTCGTCGCGGACGCTGACCACGACCTCGGTGCCGAGATCCTCAAGCAGCACCCAGGCGTGAGCCTCTTCGCCCGCGTGCTTCTCGACGTTCGACAGCGCCTCGCGTGCCACGGCCACCAGCTCCGTGGTGACGTGTTCGGGCAGCTGGACCTCGCCCGCGGGCGTCGAGACCTGCACGGACGGCGTCGCGAGCAGCTGCAGCGCGGACCGGAGGTCGGTGGTCCCGTTCTCGCTCGGATGCGTCGGCTCGGTGGTGACCAGCGCCCGCAGCGCGATCTCCTGCTCACCGGCCAGTTTCGCCAGCTCGGCGGCCTCCCCGCCGAATTCGGCGCCGCGTTTGCGCACGCGCGCGAGCACCTGGAGGACGCTGTCGTGGATCGAGCGGGCGAGCCGCTCCCGTTCGGCCGTCGCGGCCTCCATGCGCAACGCCCTGGTCAGCGCGTCCGCCGACCGGCGCGCCATGGTCGCGGCGAGCCCGATGACGAAGCCGCTCGCGGTCAGCAGGAAGCCGTCCCGCGCGACGTCGACGTCGAACCGCCAGCGCACCAGCCCGGTGACCACCGAGACCACCAGCCCGGCGAGCACCCCGCCGAGCGCACCGAACCGCGTCCCGGCGGCCGCGGGCGGGACCGCCGCCCACACCGTGGTGATGAGCGGGGTGTTGGCGTCGAACTGCGCGGTGGTCAGGATCCACATCGACGTGAACATGAGGACGACGGTCAGCGCGAGATCGACGCCGACCAGCCACGGCCAGCGGCTCGACGGCCGCGCGTAGAACACGCTGCTCAGCACCGTCCACAGCGTCATCACGCCGAACGACGTCCATGCGAGCCACTTATTCGCGTAGCCGTCGTAATGGACGATGAACGAGCCGAGCGCGAAGAGCAGCGTCGTCACGCGAAGCACGATCACCCCGCGCCACAGCGGAGTGGCCGGGTCCCGCGTGCCGAGCGCCGAAACGGCGCGCCAGAGCGGGGGCTCGGTCATGACTTGGCTTCGGACTCTTCCCCGGGATCGTTCGGCTGCGCCGCCTGATCCCGCAGGACGTCGATCTCGGCCGGATCGGGATCGTGTTCGTGCAGCAGCGACCGGATACCGGCGTTGAGCACCGCGAGCAGCGGCACCGACAGCAGCGCGCCGGCGATCCCGGCGGCGACGAGACCGGCGGTGATCGCGAGCACCACGGCGAGCGGGTGCAGCTTCACCGCGCGCCCGAGCAGGATCGGCTGCAGCACGTGGCTCTCCAGCTGCATGACGCCGATGACGATGGCCAGCACGATCAGCGCGCCGACGACGCCCTTCGTCACCAGCGCGATCAGCACCGCGACCGCGCCCGCGATCACCGCGCCGATGATCGGGATGAAGGCGCCGAGGAACACCAGCGTCGCCAGCGGGATCACCAGCGGCACGCCGACGATCGCCAGGCCGATGCCGATACCGACCGCGTCGACCACGGCCACCGCCGCCGTCGCGCGCACGTAGCTGACCAGGGACGCGAAGCCGCGCCGCCCCGCGACGTCGACCCGGTTCCGGACGCGGCCCGGCACGCCGCGCACGAGGAACGTCCAGATCTGGTCGCCGCCGGAGAGGAAGAAGATGAGGATGAACAGCGTCAGGATGAACCCGGTGACGATCTCGCCGACCGTGCCCGCGGTGGTGAGCGCGGTGGTGGTGATCGAGGCCTGGTTGTTCTGCAGGAAGCTGATCGCCTGGTTGATGAACTCCTGGATCTGCTCCTGGCGCAGGTGCAGCGGCCCGTCGATGAGCCAGACCTTGATCTGGTTGAGGCTCTCCGTCAACTGCTTCTGCAGTTCCGGCAGGCCGGAGGAGAACTGCGCGACGACGAACGTCAGCAGCCCGCCGAGCACCGCGAGACCCGCGATCAGCACTATCCCGGCCGCCAGCCCGCGCGGGAATCTCAGCGCCGTCAGCTTGGAGACCGCCGGCGCGAGCAGCGCGGCGAGCAGCAGCGCGATCGACAACGGGATCACGACCACCGACAGATAGCCGATCAGGAACACGATCACGTAGAGCGCGGCGATCACCACGATGAACCGCCACGACAACGCCGCGCCGATCCGCAGGCCGCGGGGCACGAGGTTGGTGACGTCCTCGGTGGATTCCGAAAGGAACGGGTTCGCCGGGTCGAATTCCGGCTGCTTGCGCTGGGGCTCGCTCACGCGGACACCGTATCGGTCCGAGGCGACGTTTCTTGAACATTCCGGGCAACGCGCGAGCGGCGAATTCGCCCGATGCGACGCTTGACACATCGTCGGTGGATGGACTCCGGAGTAACCGGGCTCCGCCAGCCTTGATCACCGATCGTGATTTCGGGTTACACCGAGTGTTCTTCACACGATCGTGCCATCAAGGCCTTTCAAACTCGCGCAAGCCTTCCGCACTTTGCTTACCTCGGTCCCGCAACGACGAATCGAAGCGACAGGAGACCGAGTGACGAACGCGGCGAAGAACGAGAGGCGTGGCGCTGTGCGCTTCGGCCGTCTCGCTTCGCGTGCGCTGTTCGTGCTCGGTGGTGCCGTCGCCGGTTCCGCCGCGGCGTGGGCCGTTTCCGGCGCTTCCGCTTCCGCGGACATCGCCCCGGTGGTCTCCGCTCCGGACACCAGCGTCACCCCGGTCACCGACGCCACCGCGGCGGGATTGACCGACGTGTCCGGTGGCGCCTCGAAGTTCGCCGGCGATGTCGCCGGAGCGATGTGCGGCGAAGGCCACCAGGACGCCACCACGTGGTCGATGCCGGGTGAGAACGGATCCGCTCCCGCGAAGCGCCACTGCGGCGACCTCCGTGCCGACCAGCACGAGGTCTCCACCCGCGTCAGCGACGCGGTCACCGACTTCGCGGACACTTCGGTGGTCACCCCGGTCAAGCGGACCCTCGGCGCCGTCGAGCACATCGTGCGCAAGCCGCAGGACACCCGTCAGGTGCTGGACGAGACCTTCGCCCCGTCGCCCGACTTCGGCCGCGACGTCTGGGATCTCCTGGACCCGAACAAGCACGGCGACCTCGTCCCGGAACTCCCGGTCGGCGAATCCCCGGTGAACCCCGGCTCCCCGCTGGACACCATCGGCGCCGGCGAGCAGGTCACCGACTTCGCGCAGCTGGCGACGACGCAGTTCCCCGCTTCCTCCGAGACCGTCCTCCCGATGCCGGCGTTCGCGCAGTCGCACGATGCCTTCGATCAGGTCGAGGACGCTCCGGCGCGTGACGGTCACCGTGGTGACTTCCCGCGTCCGATCACCCCGGCGCCGCTTCCCGCCGCGCCTTCCTTCCCGACTGTCCCCGGCGGCTCCGCCCCCGGTGGTCACCTCGACGGCCTGACCCACGGCGTTCCCGCCTGGGTCGCCGCCGCCGTCGAGCGTTCCCTGACCGGCTACGCGCTGGCAGGCACGCGGTACATGCCGCTCACACCGGGCTCGCAGCCCGGCGTCACTCCCGACTGAACACCTCCCTCCGCGGGGTAGCCGACGCGCCTCACGCCTCCCGATTCCGGGCTTGGCTTCGCGTCCGCTCCTGATCCCCGCGAAACGGCGGTGCGCTTTTGTGCGCCCGCAGCCAGTTCCACCCCCCTCTGGTGCCGCTTCGAAGGCACCTCCTCAGACCCGAAAGGGAACCCGAAATGAAGGAGAACAACCCCATGCAATCCTGGGCAAAGCGCGGACTCCAGACCGCGTTGGTCACGGGTGGGCTGTTGATGCTGGGTACCGGCATCGCTTCGGCTGACGAACAGGTCAACCCCGACACCCCGGCCTCCCCGCTCGACGCGAACGTCACCGTTCCGGTCGAGATCGACAACAACGCCGTCGGCACGCCTCTCGGCCAGGCCGACCTCCCCGGCTACAAGGGCGAGATCAGCACGAA
This sequence comes from Amycolatopsis japonica, assembly GCF_000732925.1. NCBI lineage: Bacteria > Bacillati > Actinomycetota > Actinomycetes > Pseudonocardiales > Pseudonocardiaceae > Amycolatopsis > Amycolatopsis japonica. The sequence goes on along the minus strand of NZ_CP008953.1, from coordinate 8,894,253 downwards.
GGCCGTCACCAAGCCCGTCTCGGACGCGCTGGACTCGGCTTCGTCGCCCGGCGGCAGCACCGACGGTATCGGTGGAGGGCTCCCCAGCCTTTCCGGCAAGAACGCCGCGGTCCCGGCGCCGCTGGCCGCGAAGGACTCGGCCCGCCAGATCACCGGCGGCCCGACCGGCGGTGGGTTCACCACCACGGACGACATCCTCAAGGGCAACAAGGTCGTCGGTGACGTCGTCGTCCCGATCCAGATCGTCGACAACGCCATCGGCGTGATCGGCGACGCCGAGGTCGAGGGTGGCACGCACGACCAGACCTGGGCGCACAACCAGGACATCGAGACCACCGGTGAGGACTCCAGCCTCGCCGGGAACGTCGTGTCCCTCGACTGGGCGCTGCCCGTGCAGATCGCCGGCAACGGCGGCGGGCTCGCCGGCGGCACCGGCCGCGTGGTCGGCGGCTCCGCCAGCCAGAGCACCACCGAGACCGGCAACATCACCACCGACGGCGAGGGCTCCGCCCTGTCCGGCAACGTGCTGGCCGGCCAGTTCGCCACCCCGGTCCAGGTCACCGGCAACGCCGCCTCCTGGATCATCGGCAACGCCAACAGCTCCGGCTACGAGGCCGAGACCGAAGCCACCTCCGGCGGCTGGGTCGAGACCGACGGTGACGACTCCGCCCTCGGCGGCAACGTCGGCGCGGTGCCGATCGCCCTCCCGGTGAAGGTGAACGACAACGCGGCCGCCGCGTGGGGTTCGCTCGCGAACTCCAACAGCAGCTCGTCGGCGGACGCCACCGCCGGTGACACCACGCCCGGCTGGAGCAACGTCCCCAGCTACGTGCAGACCTCCGGCGAGGACTCGGCCGTCGCGGGTAACGCGATCGTGCCGCAGACCGCGGACGTCGCGAACGTCGGCGGCGTGGCCGCCAGCTGGATCGGCCTCGCGAACACCGGCACGGAAGGCGGGACCAGCCAGTCCAGCACCGTCGACGCCGGTGGGTTCGTCAGCAGCGAGGGCGAAGGCTCCGCCGGTGGCGGCAACATCGTCGACCCGGCCGTGGCCGCTCCCGTCGAGGTGACCTGCATCGCGGGCACCTACATCGGCAGCGCCAACGTCGCTTCGTGCGAGAACACCGTCGACGCGAACGCCGGCAACGGCACCCACACCACGGGTGACGACTCCACCCTGGCGGGCAACGTCGTCAACACCCAGGCCGCGCTGGCCCCCGAGGTGTTCGGCGTCGCCGGCTCGCACATCGGACAGGCGACCGCCGAGGCGTCCGAGACGAAGACCGTGACCGCGGGTGCGTACGACGGCACCACGGGCAACGACTCGTCCGGCTCGGGCAACATCGTCCAGGTCCCGGCCGCCGTTCCGGCCGAGGTCTTCGGCGTCGGTGGCTCGTTCATCGGTCAGAGCACCGCCTCGGCCGAAGAGACCAAGGTCGTCTCCGGTGGCGGCGGCGGGAACACCGCCGACGACAACGGCTTCCTCAGCTCCAACCTGGGCACCGTGCCGGTTTCGCTGCCGGTGCAGGCGTTCGGGATCGGTGGCGCGTTCATCGGCCAGGGCCACGGCGGCGCCGACGGCGACACCACCTCCAACGCGGGTGGCGACGTCCACGCGACCGGTGACGGTGGCGCGGGCTCGGGCAACCTGGTCTACGGCCCGGTCTCCCTGCCGGTCCAGGCGCACAACTTCGCCGCGGTGCTCGGCGGGATCGCGTCGGGCAAGGGCACGAACCTCACCGACTCGAACGCGGGCGGCGACGCCACCGCGAACGGTGAAGAAGGCGCCCTGGCGGGCAACATCGTCCAGACGCCGATCGGTGGCGCTGTCCCGGTGACCGGGCACGGCATCGCCGGTGCGGGCATCGCCGAGGGCGAGAGCGTCAGCGACGTCCTTTCGGAGGCGGGCGGCGACGCCACCACCAACGGTGACGCGGGCGCGGTTTCGGGCAACATCATCGGCGCGCAGGCGCTGCCGATCGTGCCGGTCACCCACGACGCGGTCGCGGCCGCCGGTCTGGCCGACGCCAACGGCGCCAACACCGTCGACGCCCTTTCGGGCGGGGACGTGGAGACCTCCGGTCTCGACGGATCGCTCTCGGGCAACATCCTCGACATCCCGGCCGCGGTCGACCCCGAGGTGTTCGGCGACGCGATCGCCGCCGCCGGTGGCGTCGCGGAGACGGAAGCCGACAGCATGATCACCGGCCAGGCCGGTGGCGACAGCATCACCGACGGCAGCGGAGAGGCCCTCTCGGGCTTCAACTTCCACCACCCGCTGGTCTTCGTGATCCCGCTGAACGAGCTCGAAATCCCGATCCTGGCGATCGCGGACGAGAACTCGACCGACTCCACCGTGATCAACGAGGAGGAGTACACCCGCGCCTTCACCGACTCGGTCGGTTCGGAGATGCCGATCGACGCGCTGCCCGCGCTGCCGTTCGGTTCGGTGCCGTCGCTGAACGGTGCCGGCGCCCTGCCGACCACCCCGGAGATCGGTGGCGCCCGCGCCGACGGTCCCCAGGTGGCGACCCTCCCGGTGCAGGTGGCCGGCCTGACCGCGCTGAAGCAGCTGGGTGCCATCCCGACGCAGCTGCCGAAGTCGGACCTGCCCGAGCTGCCCGGCACCCCGGCCCTGCCCGGTGTCCCGGCCCTGCCGAAGACCCCGGGTCTGCCCGGTGACGCCGCTCGTGCGGACGCCCCCAAGGTCGCGCAGCTGCCGACCCTCCCGGCGCTGAGCAACGGGCTGCCCGCCGCGGGCAACCTGCCGGTGCAGCTCCCGACCGCGGGCACCCTGCCCACCGCCGGCAACCTGCCGGTGCAGCTCCCCACGGCCGGCGCCCTGCCGACCGCGGGCGCGCTGCCGGTGCAGCTGCCCACCACGGGCACCCTGCCCGCGGTGAACAGCACCCCGGCGATGCCGACCGCGCAGGTCCCGGCTCTGGCGGGCGTCGACTCGTCGCCGCTGAGCATGTTCCAGCGCTTCATCGGCACCCTGACCGGCAAGAAGTTCCACACCATGTGAACCTGCCAGTCGGCTAGCGCCACTGAATGAACCGAAGCGGGCCCGGGAGACACTCCCGGGCCCGCTTTGTGTTCCGCCCCCGATCACGCGTGTTCGCTCTCCAATCACGCGTGTCGTCCGTCTGATCACGCGAGATCGCCGTTTCAGCCCCTCGGGGTGAAGAGCGCGTCCTGCGCGGCGCCCATCGCGGTCAGCACCGCGCCCTCCAGCACCGCGCCGCCGCCGACGGTCCCCGGCCGCACCTCGGTCCGCAGCGGCGAGATCTCCGAGAGCCGTCGGCTCACCCGTGCCGCCAGCGCGTCGCCGCCTGCCCGCCCGATCTCCCCGCCGAGGACGAGACAGCCCGGGTCGAGCACCGCGGTGACCGCGGCGGCGCCGATCGCGATCCGCTCCGCGACGATCTCCAGGAAGTCCTCGGCGTTCGAGTCGATCGCGTACCCGATGGCCGCTTCGGCCGCGGCGGCGTCGTCGGCCGACGACGCCGGGATGCCGTGCTCGCGGGCCAGTTCGCACAGCGCGGCGCTGCCCGCCAGCGTGTGGAAACCGCCGTCGCAGTCGGTCGAGGTCGGGAGCCGCCCTGGCCCCAGCATCGGCAGGAACCCGATCTCCCCCGCGCCGCCCGACGCGCCCCGCCGCAGCGAACCGTCGAGGACGACGGCCGCGCCGACCCCGAAGCCCAGCCACAGCAGGACGAACGTGTCCCGGTCGCGGGCGGCGCCGAGCCGCTGTTCGGCGGCGGCCGCGAGGTTGACCTCGTTCTCCAGCAACACCGGGACAGCCAGCCGCCGCCGGAGTTCGTCGACGAGTTTCCCGTGCCACGCGGGCAATCCCCCCGCGTGCCGCAGCCCGCCGGTCGCCGGGTCGACCAGACCGGGGGCGCCGACGGCGATCGTGTGCAGCGCGGTCGCGCCCGCCTCGGCGGTCGTGGTCTTCAGCAGGGCGATCGCCCGCTCGACGGCCTCGTCGGTGTCGACGTCCAGGTCGAACGGCAGCGACGCCTCCGCGCGGGTCCGGCCCAGCAGGTCCGCGACCGAAACGGCGAGGCCGTGGGTGCGGACGTCGAGCCCCGCGAGGTACGCGCGTTCGGCGACGATGCCGTACAGCTTCGCGTTCGGGCCGCGGCGGTCCGCGCCCGCCTCGCCGACGATTTCGATCAGGCCCGCGTCCTGCAGACGCTCGACGAGGTCCGCCACCGTCGGCCGGGAAAGCCCGGTCAACGTCTTGAGCTGGGCGGCCGTCAGCGAACCCTCGCGGTGGAGCAGGTCGAGGGCGAGGCGGTCGTTGATGGCACGCGCCGTGCTCGGGGAGGCGGACGGCGTCCGGATGACACTCACCGGCAGATCCTCCCAGAATTAATTATCAGGTTCCCTTCCTGATAGTTTACGCTGACGGCCGTCGAGTCGTCTCATGGACCTTGGGGGCCCAGTGACCAACACAGTGGAAACCGTCGGCGGGCCGACGCGGCGGGTGCGGCAGGCGCGGGTCGCCATCGCCGCCGTCTTCGCCGTGCACGGCGCGGTGACCGGCAGTTTCGCCACCCGGATCCCGTGGATCCAGGAACACGCGGGGATCAGCGCGGGTCAGCTCGGCCTCGCGCTCGCCTTCCCCGCGATCGGTGCCTCGCTCACCATGCCGCTCGCCGCGCGGATCGGGCACCGGCTCGGCGGCAGGCTGGGGCTCCGGCTGCTGCTCGCGTACTGGACGCTGGCGCTGATCCTCCCGTCCCTGGCGGGAAACCTCTTCACCCTGTGCCTAGCGCTGTTCGTCATGGGCACCGCGGCCGGCACCTCGGACGTGCTGATGAACGCCCTCGGCGTCGACGTCGAGGAGAAGATGGGCAAGTCGGTCATGTCGGGGCTGCACGGCATGTGGACCACGGGCGCGCTCGTCGGCTCGGCCGCGGGCACACTCGCCGCGCACGCCGGATTGGACGCCCGGATCCACTTCGTGATCGCGTCGGCGGTGCTCACCGTCGCCGGCGCACTCCTCTGTCAGGGCGTTTTCGACGTGCGGAGCGCGCCCGACGAGCACCCTCCGCCGAGGTTCGCGTTGCCGCCGAAGTCGGCCGTGATCATCGGTGCCGTCGCGTTCTGCGCCGTCTTCGCGGAGGGGGCGAGCCTCGACTGGTCCGCCGTCTACCTGCGTGACGTCCTCGGCACTTCGCCGGGCATCGCGGCCGCGTCGACCACCGCCTTCACTTGCACGATGGCGGTCGCGCGGCTCTCGGGCGACGCGCTGGTGCGGCGCTTCGGCTCGGTCAAGACCGTCCGCGCGGGCGGAGTGTTCGCGACCGCCGGTGGGTTGCTGGTCGTCTTCGCCGTCCATCCGGTGATGGCGATGGCCGGTTTCGCCCTGATCGGGCTCGGCGTCTCCGTCGTCGTACCGCTCGCCTTCGCGGCGGCCGGACGCAGCGGGCCGACGCCGAGCCAGTCGATCGCGGGCGTCGCGACCATCACCTATTCGTCGGGTCTCGTCGCGCCGTCGCTCATCGGCGGGATCGCCGACCTGACGTCGTTGACGATCTCCTTCGCGGTGGTCACGCTGCTGGCGCTCGGTTTGGTGGCGGGCGCCGGCGTCCTGCGGTCCCGCTAGCCGAACTGGAGGGAACGCTTGGCGAGGCCGTGCCAGTAGCCGTCGATCACGGTCTCGCCCTTGCCCTCCGACGAGCTCGCGCCGAGCGACACGAACAGCGGGGCGAAGTGCTCGATCCTGGGGTGCGCGATGGCCGCGGCGGGGGCCTTGTGCTGGAAGTCCAGCAACGCGTCGAGGTCGCCTTCGCGCAGGGTTTCCGCACCCCAGTGGTCGAATTCGCTCGACCACGACGGCGGCGTCCCGTCGGTGCCGTCGGTCTCGCGCATCGCGCTCAGGTTGTGGGTGAAGAAGCCGCTGCCGATGATCAGCACGCCTTCGTCGCGCAGCGGCGCGAGCTTCCGGCCGAGGTCGAACAGCTCACGCGGGTCCAGCGACGGCATCGACACCTGCAGCACGGGGATGTCGGCGTCCGGGTACATCTCCACGAGCGGGACGTACGCGCCGTGGTCGAGACCGCGGTCGGGCGCGTCGTGGACCGGCGTCTGGGACGAGCGCAGGAGTTTGCGCACCTTGTCCGCCAGCGCGGGAGCGCCGGGCGCGGCGTATTCCACCTGGTAGTAGCGGTCCGGGAAGCCCCAGAAGTCGTAGACCAGCGGCACCGTGGTGGTGGCGCCGAGGGTCAGCGGGGCCTCTTCCCAGTGCGCCGAGACGACGAGGATCGCCTTCGGCTTCTCGAGGTCCGCCGACCAGCCGGCGAGCTGGCGGGTCCAGGTGGCGTCGTCGGCGAGCGGCGGCGCGCCGTGGCTGAGGTAGAGCACCGGCGTCATGTCAGCTCCAGGTGTTTGAACTTTCAACTACCAGGATAGACGACGCCGCCCGCCTCCGCCTTATTCCCGGGCGAGGTTCGCGGCCATGCGCTCCAGTACGCCGACCGTCGCCCGGTACTCCTCGTCGCTGATGCCGTCGGTCACGCGTGAGCGGAACTCGCCGACCTTGGTCTTCAGTCGGAGGTGGGCCGCCCGGCCTGCTTCGGTCAGGCCGTCCTCGTCCATCCAGCCGCGAAGGCGCAGGTCGGCGATGGTCTCCCGGAGATCTCCGAACGGCTTCAGTGCCTCTTCGGGTGACGCTCCCGTGTTCAGGACCTGCCAGTGGCGGCGGGTCAGCGATTCGGCGGCGAGGAGGTGGTCCAGTGAAGATTCGAGAGCCTGGTGAAGATGGGCGAACCAGAATCCGATGGGTTTCATGGATACTCCTCAAGCAGGCGACAACTACATGTAAAAGTACATGCATTTGGTGAGGACGGGCAATGACGGACGCCGTGGCCGACGTGGAACGCGCGATGATCGCCATCCGGCGAAGCCAAGCGAGGCGATCGCTGTCGAAACTCGCCCGCGACCGCGCCGAAACGATGCCGGACCAGGCGATACAGGGGCTCCTGGACGCCGTCGAAGCAGCCGAGGAGAGCGGCGAACCGGGCACCGTCACCAGCCTCGCCGCGGCGTTGACCATCGACCAGCCGCGGGCGAGCCGCCTGGTCGCCCGCGCGGTCGAGGGTGGTTTCCTCCGGCGCGAAGCCGATCAGCGCGACGGCCGCCGCGCCGTCCTCGTGCTCACCGAAACCGGTCGCGCCGAAGTGACGCGGATGCACGAATTCCGCCGCTCGGTGTTCGCCGAGGCGATGGCGGACTGGCCGGACGACGACCGTCGCGAATTCGCGCGGCTGCTGACGGCGTTCGTCCGGAACTACGGGGCGCTCGGCGTGAAGTAGTTGACCAGGTTGCCGTCGGGGTCGCGGAACAGCAGCGACCGGTTCCCCCACGGCATCGTGGTCGGCTCCTGCACGATCTCGGCCAGATCCGCCAGCCGCTCGTACTCGCGGTCGACGTCCTCGACGCGGAATTCGAGGATCGAGGTCCGGTTCGATTCGGGCACGGCGGCGCCCGCGCCGAACAGCTGCATCGTCTCGGCGCTGCCGATCGCCAAGGTGCACGACGGGCCGACGAGTTCGGCGAACTGTTCGGAGCGCCATCGCGCGTCGAGGCCGGTCGCCTTCTCGTAGAAACCGGCGAGACGGGCGACGTCATGGGTGATCACACGGACGGAAACGAACTGCACGATGGATCCTTTCGGGTGCCGGAAAGCGGGACACCGGCCACGCTAGGAGCGATACCGGGCAGAATCCGCCCGGTATTCTCCGGCTTGTGACCAGGCCCATCGCCCGAGTTCTCGCGCTGCTGGAGATCCTCCAGAGCGGTGGGACGCGCACCGTCGCCGAGCTCGCCGACCGGCTCGACGTGGACGAACGCACCGTCCGCCGCTACGCCGAACACCTCGTCGACCTGGACATCCCGGTGCGCTCGGTGCGCGGCCGGTACGGCGGTTACCGGCTGGCCCCCGGCTACCGGATGCCGCCGCTGATGCTCACCGACGAGGAGGCTCTGGCCGTCCTGCTCGGCCTGGTCGCGGGACGGCGGGCGGGGCTGATCACCACGTCGGTCGCGGCCGTCGAGAGCGCGGTCGCGAAGGTCCGGCGGGTGCTTCCCGAAGCGCTGGGCCGCCGGTTGGACGCGCTGCTGGAGACCGCCGACTTCACCGCCCCCGCCCGGAAAGCCCTGTCGGCCGAGGCCGAAGTCCTGCTCACCGTCGCGGAGGCGGCGCGGGACCGGCGTCCGGTCGCGCTCGCGTATCTCGCCGGTCACGGCGGTGCGAGCGAACGCGTCGTCCATCCCTACGGCGTCGTGGCGCACTCCGGACGGTGGTATCTGACGGGCTTCGACTCGGCCAGCGGAGAGGTGCGCACCTTCCGCGTCGACCGGATCCAGTCCGCCGAGACGCGGGCCGGGACTTTCGAGGCGCCGGACGGTTTCGATCCGGCCGAGCGGGTGCTGACCGCGCTGGCCGAGACGCCGTACCGGCACGACGTCTCCGTGTGGATCAAGGCGACGCCCGAGGAGATCCGCGCCGTTTTCCCGCCGTCCGTGGCCACTCTCCAAACCGACGGCGCCCGGGTGCGTGTCCGCATCCGGGCGCAGCGGCTGGACTGGATCCCGCCGCTGCTCGCCGCGCTCGACCGGCCGTTCGTCATCGAACGGCCGGCCGAGCTCCGAGATCTGGTCGGCGCGCTGGCGGCCCGGCTGGCCGAGCGGGCGCGCTGACCGGTCACTTACCGCAGAACACCGTCCGGACGAGCTTGTTCAGCGCCGCCGGGAACGCCTGCGTCGGGTCGTTCGCGGCGTCCCCGCCGGTGACCGACGCGGTCAGCGTCTTGCTGCCGTCCGGCGTGCTGTACATCAGCGATCCGTAGCCGTTGAGGCCACCGTTGTGGTTGAGGACGACGCCGACACAGCCCGGGCCCAAGTCCTGCGAGAACTGCCCGAGACCGTAGAAGCCGTAGAGGCTTTCGCTGCCCGGATGCGTCACGCGCATCTCGGCCAGCAGCCAGGCAGGCAGGAGCTTTCCGCTCTGCAGCGCGGAAAAGTACGTCTGGAGATCCTTGGTGGTCGAGATCATGTCGCCGGCGCTGGAGATCCAGGTCGGGTTCTGGTGGGTGACGTCGATCGTCTTCCACTGGCCGGCGTTTTCGTAGCGGTAGTAGGCGTGGGCGTACGGCTTGGGCATCCCGGCCCACGCTCCCGGCGACAAGGTGTCACGCAGCTTGAGCGGCCGCAGGATCCGCCGGTCCAGCTCGTCGGCGAAGGGACGGCCGCTGAGCTTCTCGACCAGCAGCCTGGCCACCACGTAGTTGGTGTTGGAGTAGCTCCAGCCCGCCCCCGGCGCGAAGACCGCGGGCTTGGACACGGCCAGCCGCACCAGTTCCTCCGGCTGGTAGGTGTGGAACCGCTTGTCCACCCATTCCTGGCCCGCCCACGGGATCCCCGGCGTGACCGTGCCGTCCGGGTTGTACTGGCCGGTGTGGTTGAACAGCCCGCTGGTGTGCTGCAGCAGCATCCGCACGGTGATCCGCGGGTCCAGCCCGAGCCGGGGAAGGAGACCGGCGACCGGGGTGTCGAGGCCGATCCGGCCCTCGGCCACGAACTGCAGCACCAGGGTCGCGGTGAAGTTCTTCGTCGTGCTGCCGAGGCGGAAGTGGCCGTTCGTCGGCGGCTTCGCGGTGCCGCCCAGTTCGCGCACCCCGGCGCTGCCGGTCCATTCGCCCCGCTCGTCACGGACACGCAGCTGCATCCCGCCGAAGCCCGCGTCGACGAATTCCTGGGCCGCCTTCTGCAGCTCCGGGCGATCCTGCCCGGCGGAGGCGGCGGGGGCGGTCACGCCCGCCAGCAGTGCGGCGGCCAGCGCGGTGAGACCGATGCGGCGGAAGGTCTTCAGTGTCTTGGTCATGGCGACCACATTCGCGGGCCGCGCTGACACGGGACGGTCACGGCGCTGACATGGGAGTCTCGATCATGGACGAATTCAGGTTCGAGCAGGAACTGGTGCGGGCTCTGCTGCGGGAACAGCATCCGGATCTCGCGGAACTCGAACTCCGCGACGTCGAAGGCGGCTGGGACAACCAGCAGTGGCGCCTCGGACCGGACCTGGCCGTGCGCCTGCCGCGCACCGAACGTGCGCCGGAGTTGTTGCGCGGCGAGCAGAAATGGCTTCCCGTGCTGGCCGAGCGCTTGCCACTGCTCACTCCGGTGCCGGTGCGGATCGGTGAGCCTTCGGCTCTGTTCGAGCACACCTGGACGATCACGCGCTGGGTCGACGGCGAACCTTCGGATCGCGCGCCGATCACTCGTCCGGATGCCGCCGAGGCACTCGCGGGCTTTCTCGCGGCGCTGCATCAGGAGGCTCCCGCGGATGCCCCGGTCAGCCCGACGCGCGGCATCCCGCTCGCCGAAATGCGCGACGCTTTCGACCAAGGGCTGGAGTTCATCGAGGGCGACGCGAACACCGGACCCGCGCGGGAGATCTGGGAGAAGGCCCTCGCGGCGCCCGCGTGGGACGGGGCACCGATCTGGCTGCACGGCGACCTCCATGCCGCGAACGTGATCGTGCGGGACGGAACACTCGCCGGGGTGATCGATTTCGGTGACCTGTGCTCGGGCGATCCCGCGACCGACCTTTCGGCGGCCTGGCTCCTGCTGCCCGAGGGCACGGCGAACCGGTTCTTCGAGGCCTACGCGGTCGCGGACGAGGCCACCGTCGCGCGGGCCCGCGGCTGGGCGGTCCTGCGCGCGTTGCACCTGATCGGCATCGGGCGCAACGGCAGGCTCGGTCGTCCCGGGGGCAAGCCGACCTGGGAGCCGGCGGCCAGGGCGGCCCTCGAACGCGCGTCAGCCTGAGAGGCGGGCTTCGATGCCGTCCAGGAGGAAATCGAGGCCCATCCGGAAGGTTTCGTCGGCGTCCAGGTGGACGGCGTCGCGGACGACCGTGGCCAGCGCGGGGAGATCACCACTGGTGAACGCCCGCGTCAGATAGGGCCCGAGCGTGGCCTGCCACCGCTGCTCGTCCATCCCGGTGGCACGTTCGGCGCGGCGTTCGGCGATCTCCCGGCGGACCGCGCCGATCGTGTACGCGTTGACCGCCGAGACCACCGGCATCGCGGAGTCCACCCCGACGTCGCCCAGCGCCGCCATCACGGCCTCGGCGGTGGCCAGCGCGTGCGGCCCCAGCTGGGGCCTGCCGCCCAGGAGGTCGGCGAGCCATTCGTGCCGGTGGACCGCGCGGCGCATGGCGTCGGCGAGCGACCACAGTACCTCCCGCCAGCCGTCCCCGGTGGGCCGGATCTCGGCGTGGGCGGCGTCGACCATCAGGTCGAGCAGCTCTTCCTTGCTCTCGATGTAGCCGTACAGCCGCATCGGGCCGACGTCCAGCGCGGTCGCGATCTTGCGCAGGGACACCGCGTCCAGACCGTCCGCGTCGGCGAGGCGGATCGCCGCCCGCACGATCAGCTCCCGGCTCAGCGGGGCCAGCGCGGGCCGATCCGGCGGCTCGGGCCGCTCCCACACCACCATGGCGGTGACAATACAACGCATTGCTCGATACAGTGTATCGAGCAATACACTGTATCGAGAGGTGCGAAACATGACCATCGCCATCGTCGGAGCGGGCCTCGGCGGCTTGGCTCTCGCCCGGGTCCTGCACGTCCACGGCATCGAAGCCGTCGTGTACGAACGGGAGTCGTCACGCCACGCCCGCGGTCAGGGCGGCATGCTCGACATCCACGACGACACCGGGCAGCGGGCGCTGCGCGAAGCCGGTCTGATCGACCGGTTCGCCGCGATCGCCCGCGGCGAGGGCCAGGACATGCGGCTCCTGGAACCGGACGGCACCCTGCTGCTGCAGGAGGACACACCGGACGACGCGCCCTTCGCGCGACCCGAGGTCGACCGGGCCGATCTGCGCGACCTGCTGCTGGACTCGCTTCCCGAGCACACGGTGCGCTGGGGGCACGCGTTCGAATCCGCCGAAGACGGCGTCGTGCGCTTCGCGAATGGGCACAGCGCGACGTACGACCTCCTGGTCGGTGCCGACGGCGCCAACTCCCGCGTCCGCGCCTTGCTCACCGACGCCCGGCCGGCGCATCTCGGCCACAACCTGGTCGAACTCCGCATCCCCGACATCGACCGCACCCATCCCGATCTCGCGGCGATGGTCGGACGCGGCACGTACTGGGTGCTCGGCGACGGGAAATCCCTCGCGGCGCAGCGCAACGGCGACGGCACGGTTCGCGTTGGCCTCAGCTTCTACGGCACCGCCGAGGACTGGTTCGCCACCAACGGGATGCCGCTCGACGATCCGGCCGCCGCCCGGACGTGGCTGATCGGACGGCTCGACGGCTGGGAGGCGCGGTTCACCGCGCTGATCGCGGCCTGCGACGACGTGATCGTGCCGCGGTCGATCAGCAGCCTTCCCGTCGGCCTGACCTGGCCGTCGGCGCCGGACGTCACCCTGGTCGGCGATGCCGCGCACCTGATGCCGCCGGTGGGCGAAGGCGCCAACATGGCCCTGCTCGACGGTGCCCTGCTCGGGCTCGCGCTGGCCGCGCGGCCGGACGACTTCCCCGCCGCCGTCAAGGAGTACGAACACGAGATGTTCGAACGCGCCACTGCCGCCGCCCGGATGTCCGAGCGGGTCCACGAACTCCTCGCGGCTCCGGACGCTTCTCGGAAAATGCTCGCGTTCTTCCAGCCCGGGTGAGGCTAAGGTGGCTATGAACGAAAACTCATTTCGTTCATAGCCAGCCGGGAGCCGAGATGCCGAGCCCGTTCAGCGCCGAGGACCGCGCCAGGATCACCGAGCGGCTCCTGGACGCCGGACGTGCCCTGTTCGCCGCGCAGGGCCTGCGCAAAACCTCTCTGGACGACCTCGTGGCCCCCGCCGGGATCGCCAAAAGCAGCTTCTACGCCTTCTTCGATTCGAAGGAGGCGCTGTACCTGGAGCTCATGCTGCGGCAGGCCCCTGAGCTGCACGAACAACTGGCGGTGGTGGTGAACGAGACCGAAAACGCCCGCGCCGCCCTTGCCGGTTTCCTGCGCGCCACGGTACGGATCTTGGCGGAGAACCCGCTCTACCACCGGCTGATCACGCATCCCGAGGAGATGCGGGCGGTGGCCCGGCGGATGGGGCCCGAAGAGATGGCCAGAGCCGAGGAGGTGCTGCCGTTGCCCGGATTCCTGGCGGCGGCCCGAGCCAAGGGACAGCTCGTCGACGCCGACGACGACGAGCTGACCGGCGTGCTCCAGGCCGTACTGCTGCTGCCCATGCACCGGCAGGACATCGGCGAGCACCGCTACCCCGCCGTGCTCGACCGGCTCATCGACATCGTCGCGGCGGGACTGATCAAGGAGTGACCATGCGCGAAGGTGTACTGGCCGGTGGGGCCCCGTATTTCGAGTTCGGCACGGGAAGCCCGCTCGTGGTCTTCCGGACGGTGCTGCCCGACTCGGCCAACCCCACCGGCGTCGCCCGCTGGGCGGAGGTGCGTTCCCTCAAACCGCTGGCCGCGCGGTTCACCGTGCTGACGGTCGGACGGCGGCCGGGGCTCGAACCCGGCGTCACCATGGCCGACCTCGCCGCGCACCACGCCGAAGAGCTGCGGGAACGGTTCGACGGCCCGGTCGACGTGCTCGGCGTGTCCACCGCCGGTTGCCTGGCGCTGCAGTTCGCCGCCGACCACCCCGGCCTGGTGCGAAACCTGGTGGTCGGCGCCGCGGGCACCCGCCTCGGCTCGACCGGCCGCCGCGTCCAGCGCGAGTACGCGGATCTCCTGGCCGCCGGACGGCACCGGGCCGCGGCCATGGCGTTGGCGCCCACGGTCGCGGAATCCCGGCCGGGGCGCGCACTGCTGGCCGGTCTGCTGGCGCTGACCTCCGGCCGTCCGGCGGACCCGAACGGCATGGTGGCCATGCTGCGGGCCGAGGACGCCTTCGACATCGAAGACCGGCTCGGCGAGATCACCGCGCCCACCTTGGTGATCGCCGGCTCGCGGGACGCCCTCTACCCGCTCGAACTCGCCGAGCGGGTGGCCGACAAGACGCGCCGCGGCGATCTCAAGGTCTACCCGGGCCGACGGCACCACACCGTGATGAGCGATCGGCGGTTCACCAAGGACGTCTTCGAGTTCTTGCTTTAGTCGTGTGACAGGTCGACGAAGCGGCTGTAGTGCAGCTGGTGCGCCACGGTGATCGTCGCCGTCGGCCCGGCACGGTGCTTCGCGATGATCAGGTCCGCCTCACCCGCCCGCGGGTCGTCCCGCTCCCAGGCGTCGGGGCGGTTGACCAGGATGACGAGGTCGGCGTCCTGCTCCAGCGAGCCGGACTCACGGAGGTCGGACAGCATCGGGCGTTTGTCGGTCCGCTGCTCGGGACCACGGTTCAGCTGGCTGATCGCGATCACCGGGACCTCGATCTCCTTCGCCAGCAGCTTCATCTGCCGCGAGAACTCCGAGACCTCCTGCTGCCGCGACTCGACGCGCTTACCCGAGGTCATCAGCTGGAGATAGTCGAGGACGACGAGTTTGAGGTCGTTGCGCTGCTTGAGCCGCCGGGCCTTCGCGCGGATCTCCATCATCGTCATGTTCGGCGAGTCGTCGACGAACAGCGGCGCTTCGGAGACCTCGCTCATCCGGCGCGCGAGCCGCGTCCAGTCGTCGTCGGACATCTTGCCACCGCGCATATCCGCCAGGCGGATCCGAGCCTCGGCCGAGAGCATGCGCATGACGATCTCGGTCCTGCTCATTTCCAGCGAGAAGATGACGCTGGTCAGACCGTGTTTGATGGACGCCGAACGCGCGAAATCGAGTCCCAGCGTCGATTTCCCGACACCGGGCCGCGCCGCGACGATGATCATCTGGCCGGGGTGCAGGCCGTTGGTCAGGTCGTCGAAATCGGCGAACCCGGTCGGGATGCCCTGCGACTGCCCGCCGCGCGACGCGATCGCGTCGATCTCGTCCATGGTCGGCTGGAGCAGCTCTTCGAGCGCGACGTAGTCCTCGCTGGTGCGCCGCTCGGTGACGTCGTAGATCGCGGCCTGCGCGCGGTCGACGACCTCGTCGATGTTCGCGCCGTCGGCCGCGGCCGCGCCGTAGCCGTACTGCACGATCCGCGTGCCCGCCTCGACCAGGCGCCGCAGCACCGCCTTCTCGGAGACGATCTCGGCGTAGTACCCGGCGTTCGCCGCCGTCGGCACCGTCGCGATCAGGGTGTGCAGATACGGGGCGCCACCGACCCGGCCCAGCTCGCCGCGGCGTTCCAGCTCGGCGGAGACGGTGATCGGGTCGGCGGGTTCGCCTCGGCCGTAGAGATCGAGGATGACGTCGTAGATCGCTTGATGCGCGGGACGGTAGAAGTCGTCGGGGCCGAGGGCTTCGATGACGTCGGCGACGGCGTCCTTCGACAGCAGCATGCCGCCGAGCACGGATTGCTCGGCCGCGATGTCCTGCGGAGGCTGGCGGTCGTATTCACCGCCACGCGGACCGGGGTCGCTGGGACCCGGGTCGGACTCCGCGTACATCGGATTGCGGTCGTCGGTCAGCGCCACCGCTGCTGCCACCTCCTCAAGACATCGAACACGCGTTCGATTATGCCAGAATTTCCCCGGTCGGTCCGCCCGCGCCCGTCCGCCCCTCCCGCGGCTCCGGACTCTCCCCTGTCTTCCCCTTTTCGGCCGGACGACCACCACGGTGTGTACCGGCCCGGCGGGCACGCTAAGCCCCCCGAAAGGACGAGCGCAATTTCGCCTGGGGACCGCCCTGTGGATAACCTGGGGATGACTGCGGGCATCCCTTCACAGGTGACCCAAACCCTGTGTACAACTTGTGGGCAACGCTGGGATGGTCTGACAAAAGTGCTGGTCAGGCCCTGTGGAGAGTCTGTGGAGAACTTTATTCACCTCGCGACGGCGTGTCGGGCAAAAGTCGTCGTTCGGCGTGTCGCACGCGGGCGCACAGGGGTGCCCTGTGGATGAATGCTACGGAGGGTAGAGGGCTGACCCGCCGGGCTGAACGGGCCGGAATTCAGGACGCGAACAACCTGCCCTGTGCGCTCCGTAGTCGTTCTCCGAGAACCTGCTGGTCGGCGGGTGTGAAGGCGATCCTCGGCTCGCCACTCCCCGGTACCTCTTCGGTCAGCCACCGGCCCTCGGTCGTATCGATGTAGTTCACCGGGCGTTCGATCCGCTGCCGCGCGCCACTCCGGCCGCGGGCCGCGACGTAGAGGCTTCCACTCCCCAAACGGCGTAACGCGAGGATGCGGCGAAGCTCGTCGGCCTCCTGGCTGCCCGTGCTCTGCCGCCCGCTGCGAAGCACCTCGAAGCCCTCGTCCTGCGCCGTCGACGACGAGCGCGGAGCCTCGACCTGACTCTTCGGGACGGCGATCGGACGGCCGCGTCCCGGCGCGAGCTTCGGGATCTGGTCGAGGAACTCGGTGAGCAGCTCTTCGGGCCGCACGGAGGCCAGCGCGACGCCGTCGTGCTCGCTGTGCCGGGCGAGCACGAAACCCTCGCCGCCCGCGCTCCCCGCGAGCAGACTGAAGCTCAGCGCCTTCCCCTCGAACCCGCCGTCGACCCAGCCGTAGTACTCCAGCGTCGGCCTGGCGATCGCTTCGAGCGTCGCCTTGAAACCGGGGTGCAGTCCTCGCGCGCCGAAGAGACCCTGGCTCGCCAGTTCCTCGTTGGTCCGCTCGTCCTCGGCCCGCTGCGCGTCCTCGTCGTACCAAGTGGGGGTTTCCGACAGGATCGTGTGCGGTTCGCCGCCTCGGCGGTGGATCAGCGTGATGAGGGTGCCGGTCGTGATCGTGACCTGTTTGTCCAGCACCGGAACTGCCCCCTAGTCGTTCTGTTCGTCCAGCCCGGAACAAGACAAGCCGGGCGCGGCCCCAATCTTGGCACGCGCCCGGCCCGCTCGTGATGACTACTCGCCGATCACCGGCGGTGCGGTGAGTTCGTCGGTTCCGAAGATCTCGTTGGGGTCGTCGCCGACGAGGAACTTGGAGCTGCGCTCCTCGTCTTCGCCGCCCTTCCCCTTGGCGCCACCGGCTCCCATACCGCCCATGCCGCCCATCATGCCGCCGGCACCGCGGCCCGCTCCGGAACCGGAGCCACCGGCGCCGCCGCCCATGCCGGCGCCACCCATGGCACCCGCGTTGCCGGGCAAGGCCGCGCCACTTCCGCCGCCGGGGCCGAAGCCGCCACCAGGACCGAAGCCACCGTCCGGGCCGAAGCCGCCCGCACCGGGGATGTCGGTGCCACCGAAGCCGCCACCGGCGCCTCCGCCGCCACCACCCGGGCCGAAGCCACCGGCGCCGGGGATCTTCGGCGGGGTGTAGCCGGACGCGTTCGTCCCGTCGTCCCAGGACGGCGGCTTGTAGTTGCTGCCGGGGATGTTCGGGTTGTACTGGCCGCCGGGCAGGTTCGAACCCGGCAGGTTCGACCCGGGCAGATTGCTGCCCGGAAGGTTCGATCCCGGCGTGCCGATGCCCGGCATGTTCGAACCGGGGATGTTCGGGCTCGGGACGCTCGGCATCCCGCCGGGCGGCATCGAACCGGGCGGCGTCGAGATGCCCGGCATGCCGTTGTTCCCGTTCCGGTCGCCCTGGCCGCTGCCGTCCTTGTCCTTGCCGTTCTTGTCCTTGCCGCCGCCGTTGACGTCGACGTTGGTGTTCTGCCCCTCCATCTTGTTGTAGGTGGGCAGCTTCTTACCGTTCTCGGAACTGGCCTTGAAGTACTCGTTGAACGCGTCGACGTTCGCTTGACCCTTTTGGTTGTAGTCCCGGATCGCGCGGTCGGTGTCGGTGGTCCACGGGGTGATGGAGTTGAGCAGGTTGTTCTTCGGCGGGTCCTTCGGGACCTGCTGCACCTTCGCCTTCACCGTGGTGAAGGCGGTGTTCTGCTCACCGAGGTACTTGTCGGAGTCCACCAGCTTCTTGCCGGAGTCCTCCATCCACGTCCGCAGCGGATGCGCACCCGACTGCTGCGCGGCTTCGGCGCTCTTGCCGGTCCAGGCGGCGTCCATCTCCTTCGACAGGTTGTCGATGGTGGTCAGCCTGTCCTGGTAGCCGGCTTTGAGCCGGGTCGCGGCGGCCTGGCCCTCCTGGATCGACCCGGTACCCGGACCGGTGACGATCTTCTCCCAGATGTTGTAGCAGTCGATCTTGCGATCGCCGCCGGACGCTTCGAAGTCGCCGGATTTCGTGGTCGCCAGGTTGTAGGCCGAATACCCGGCGATGATCGGCAGCAGGAACACGCGTCAGCCCTCCTTCAACGTCTCGATCATCGCTTCCCCCACTTTGAGCGCGACCGGGCACGGATCACTCGCGCCGGGCCCGTTGTCGTACTGCACCAGGATGTTCACGGACAGCTGGTCGGTCACGCCGACGAACAGACCGCATTTGCCGTTCTTGCGGTGGTCGAGCGACGCGGCGTACACCGCCGGGTAGCCCGCGACCTCGGTCGGCTCGAAGTACTCGTTGTTGGCCTTCGTGTCGTAGACGTCGCTCAGGCCGTTCTTGTTCGCGAGCACCGGGCTGATCTCGATCTGGTTCAGCTTGTCGTCGGCGGCGAAGATCGAGCAGCCGGGCCCGACGCTCGTGGTCCGCCGCTCGCCTTCGCCGAGACCGAGCTCGGTCCGCTTCGCCGCGGAAAGCGCCGAACAGGCGTCGCTCTCGATCGACGAGGTCTTCAACGGGTTCGACACCTTGGGCGCGGAGCCGGACGAGCCGCTCGACGCGCTGGAGGCACCGGGCCCGGTCGTGTAGGACGGCTCCGAAGAGGCGGTGCCGTTCTTGGTGCCCGAACAGCCGGCGACCAGCGCGCCCGCGGCCAGGAGGAGAACGAGGGAACGTCGCATCACACGGCCTTGTGCTTGTTGAGCGAAGCCTGCGTTTCGGCCTCGTTCGTGGCGATCTTCTGCTTGGCGGCGGTCAGCTGGTCGATGTAGTTCTTGACGTAGTCCTGCATCTTCTGGTTCTGCTCCAGGAACGCCTTGCCCGACGGGTTGGCCAGCTTCTCCCAGTCGCCGCTCGCGAACTCCTTGCCGGGCGCCTTGACGTTCGCCATCAGGTTCGCGTCGGCGTAGTCCCGCTTGAGCTCGGCCTGCAGATCCGTCCACTTCTTGATGATGCCGTCGATCTTGTCCTTGTCGAAGGTGAACCCGCCGCCACCCCCGCCCGACTTCGTCGTGTCCGGATTGGCGGGCGCGGACACCGTGACCTTCTCTTGCCGGTTCTGCTCGGCGTTGCTGTCGTAAGCCATGCGTCCAGATCTCCCCGTGCCTCGACGTCGAGTCTCGATAATGCCTTGATCCCCAGTCAAGCTTAAGACGTGGCCCGAAGGGGTGGGGTTCCCCGTAAAACAAAGGGCGGGACACCTCCGGAATGGAGACGTCCCGCCCTGTGCCGAAGCGGTGTTACTTGGCCTTGACCTCGAGCCGCACGTCGACGCGGACGTCGGGGTGCAGACGGGCGCCGACCGAGTGCTTGCCCACGGTCTTGATGTGGTCCTTCAGCTCGATGACGCGCTTGTCGAGCAGCGGGCCACCCGCGGCCTTGATCGCGTCCACGATCTCGGCGGTGGTGATCGAACCGAAGAGCTTCTTCGAGCCCTCGGCCGCCTTGCCGCTCAGCTGGATGGCGCCGAGGCCCTCCAGGGTCGCCTTGATCTCCTTGGCGTGGTCGAGGTCGCGGATGCGACGGCTCTCCTGCGCCCGCTTGATCGTGCGCACGTTCTTCTCCGCGCCCTTGGTGGCCACGATGGCGTAGCCGCGGGGGAGCAGGTAGTTGCGTGCGTAGCCGTCCTTGACCTCGACGATGTCGCCGGGCCCACCGAGGTTGGCGACGTCGGTGGTGAGAATGATCTTCGCCATTGACGTGCCTCCTTAGCGCGCGGTCGAGGTGTAGGGCAGCAGCGCCATTTCGCGGGAGTTCTTGACCGCGATGGCGATGTCACGCTGGTGCTGGCTGCAGTTGCCGGTCACACGACGGGCACGGATCTTCCCGCGGTCGGAGATGTACTTCCGAAGCAGGTTGGTGTCCTTGTAGTCGATGTTCTCCGGGCGGCCCTTCTTCTCGGCCTTGCAGAACACGCAGACCTTCTTCTTGGGCTTGCGGATGGGTGGCTTGGCCACGGTATTACTCCTGAATTTCTACGTAGTGGTTGTCTCGAGGCGTCTCGCGGAGCTCGCGCCCGCGGTGGATCGCCTGATCAGAAGGGCGGCTCGTCGGAGAAACCGCCGCCACCGCCGCCACCGGCGGGCGGGGCGGAACCCCACGGGTCGTCGGCGGGCGGGCCGGACTGGCCGCCACCGCCGCCACCACCGAAGCCGCCGCCACCGCCACCGGTGCCACGGCTGACCTTGTTCACCTTGGCGGTGGCGTAGCGCAGCGACGGGCCGATCTCGTCGACCTCGAGCTCGACGACGGTGCGCTTCTCGCCTTCCTTGGTCTCGAAAGACCGCTGCTTGAGGCGCCCCTGCACGACGACTCGCGCGCCACGCGTCAGCGACTCGGCGACGTTCTCGGCCGCCTGACGCCAGATGTTGCAGCGCAGGAACAGGGCCTCGCCGTCCTTCCACTCGCCGGACTGACGGTCCAGCGTGCGCGGGGTGGACGCGACGGTGAAGTTCGCGACCGCCGCACCGGAAGGGGTGAAGCGAAGCTCCGGGTCGGACGTGAGGTTGCCGATCACCGTGATGACGGTGTCTCCAGCCATCGGAAAGTCCTTCGGCTCAGGCCTTGGCGGCGGCGGTCGCGGCGCGCTTGATCTCGCGGCGCATGACCTTGGTGCGGAGCACGGTCTCCTGCAGCGAGAGCTGACGGTCCAGCTCCTTGACCGCTTCCGAAGTCGAGTTCAGGTCGAGGAGCGCGTAGATGCCCTCGGCGTGCTTCTTGATCTCGTAGGACAGCCGGCGACGGCCCCAGACGTCGACCTTCTCGACGCTTCCGCCCGAAGTGCGGATCACGTTGAGGAAGTTGTCCAGGGTCGGGGCCACCGTACGCTCGTCGAGCGTGGGGTCCAGGATGACCATTACCTCGTAATGGCGTGACACAACCACTCACCTCCTATGGGCTCGCGGCCACGGACTGTCCGTGGCAGGAGGGTTTGTCCAGGTAAGCGTACCTGGCGGTCAGGAGACGCGGCGCAGGACCCAGGTGCGGACCAGCGCGGCGGTCACGCCGGCCAGCACGAGCACCGCGAGCAGCATCGGCAGCTGGACGTCGCCGCCCGGCATGCCGTCGGTCGCGAGCGCTTCGGCGTTGCCCGCGTTGCGGACGTCCGGACCCGGGCCGGCCTGGCCGTCGGTGCCGTACTGCGGGGCACCCTCGCCCGGGAGCGGGCTGTTGGCCGGGTAGCGCACGCCCGGCGCCACCGCGACACCCGGCTGCGCGACCGGCAGGTTGCCGTAGTCGCGCGGCGGGGCGTAGCCGGTGCCGTTGCTGCCGCCGGGCAGCAGGCTCGGCGACGTCGGGAGGCCGTTGGTGCCGCCGCCGTTGCCGCCCTGCTGCGGGCCGGTGGTGCCCGGCGTCGGCAGGGTGGGCGCGACGTAGTTCGTGGCGACCGTGGTCAGGCCGCAGCTGCCGGCGACTTTGTGCTCGATGGAGTTCAGCGTCTTCTCGGGGTTCAGCCCGAGGCCCCAGGACTTGGTGTCCTTGACCGCCTGCCGCACGGCCGTGCCGATCGCCTTGCCGTCGATCGAACCGCCCGCGGCGTTCGGGACAGAGCCGAGGTCGATCTTGTTGACCTTCGCGATGTCGTTCGCGGCGACGTCGTACAGCGCCAGCGTGCCCGCTTCCCGCGCGCCCGCCCGCACCAGTTCCTTGACCGAGGTGCCGGTGATCGCGACGGTGTCGCCCATCCCGCCGTTCACCGTGCCGCTGCACGCGTTCGCCAGCGTGGTGCCCGCCGCCGAGGCGGTACCCGCCGTCAGGAGCGCGCCACCGGTGACCATGGTCGCGAGTGCGGTGACGGTGAGCGCCTTGCGGGTGGTCTGCCAGATGGTGGTCTTCCGCACGGGCGCGATCCTCCGGGTCGGTGGGGGCGTGAAGCAGTGCATGAGGAATCACTGCAACGGGGATAACGAGGGAGTGACCAGAAAGATACTAGGCGGTAGGACTAACTTGTAGCGGCCATTCGGCGGAGGACCCAGGTGCGCACGAGGCCCGCACTGACTCCGGAGAGTGCCAAAACGGCGATCAGCAGCGGCAGTTTCCCGTCCTGAGTGAATCCGTCGCTCACACTCGGTAGCGCTTCGGCCTGTCCCGCATTCTGGACGTCCGGGTTGCCGGCCTGGTTCTCGGTCGCGATGCCGAACTGCGGCGCGTAACCCGGGATCTGGCCGCCGTACCGGAGGCCGGGCGACGGGCTGAAGAGACCGGCCGTCGCCATCGGGATGGAGCTGTAGTCGCGCATCGGGGCGTAGCCCGTGCTGATGCCCCACGGCAGGCCGCCGAAATTCGGGGTGAAGGTGCCGGGCAGGAGCGGGCTGTTCGCCGCCGGGATGCCGCCCGCCGGGGCGCCACCCTGCGCGGGAGCACCCGGTCCGCCGGTCTGGGGTCCGCCGCTGCCGGGTGTTCCGGGAGCGGGTTTCCCAGGCTGGGGCTGGGTTCCGGGAGCGGGCTTGGCGCCACCACCGGTCAGCGCCTGGGTGGTGCCGGCGACCGCGCCGTTCAGCGCTTCCGCGGCGGGTGCGCCGACGACCGGGACCGGCGCGACGACGGTGTTCACCACGGTCACCGTCACCTTGCATACTGTGCCGAGCAGCGCGTTGATCGTGCCCGTGAGCACCCCGGAGACCGACCCGGCCTGGCCGAGGTTGAGCGGGATGCCGAGCAACGGGGTCTTGCCGAGGATCGTGTCGCCGGTCTTCGCGGTCACCGAGCCGCCGCAGGTGGCGGTCTTGGTCTCCGCGGCGGCGGCCTGGCCGGGCATGGCGAGGGCGGCCGAGCCCGCGAGAATGAAGGCCGACGCACCCAGGGCGGTCGCCCTCCGTGTCCGTTCGCGCATGCCTTCGACTCCTCCGTCGTCGGGGTCACCTACCCGGATAACGACGCTAATGGAGACAAGTAACGCCCGCTCACTCGAAGAGGTCAGGCATTCGAGTGGAAGCGGGCGTCACTGACGGTGAAGATCAGGCGGGCTTACCCCGCAGCCAAGCGCGGACGAGAGCCGCGGCGACGACGGCCAGCGCCAGCACCGCGAGCAGCAGCGGCAGCTTGGCCGGGGCGACCGGCGCCTGGATGGCCTGCGCGTTGCCGGTGTCCTTCTCGTCGACGGTGGGCGGCGGCACCTCGCCGGGGATGATCTCGGTGATCACCGGCGCCTGGACGAAGCTGCCGGGGAGCAGCGCCGCGTTGCTGATCAGGCCGGCGATCGAGTCGCCGCCGATACCGGTGGAGGAACCCGGGGCGGTCTCGACCGGGAGTTCGCTGCCCGGACCGCCGGGCTGACCCGGACCCGGCTTCGGGGGCTCCGGCTTGGGAGGTTCGGGCTTCGGCGGTTTGGGGACTTCGGGAACCGGCAGCTCGTCGGCGACACCCTGGGTCAGGTTCCCGACCGCGTTCACCGCGCCCTGCGCCGGGGTGCAGACACCCTGCGCGACGAGGTCGCCTGCCGCGTTGTCGGTGAGACCGGTCGTCTTGACGAGATCCCCGACCGGCAAGGAGAGAAGGGGCTTCCGGCCCTCGGCGGTCTTGGCCTTCGAATCCAGACCGACCGTCAGCACCTCGGACGACCCGAGCGGCGCGCCCACGTCGGCGGTGAGGCCGTTGCCGGACTTTCCGTTCTGCAGCGTCGATCCGCAATCACCGGAAAGGGTCGGGCTCGGTTCCTCGGCGGCCGTCGCGGTCATCGGGAACGCGAGTCCGGCCATGACCGAAAGCGCGAATCCCCAAGCCGTGATCCGCCCGGCAGTCTTCCCCATCGAGTTCGTCCTCCGCCCCTCAAAGACCCACGCGGTTTAACGGAACGCGCTCACGCTACCCCACGAGCGTGACGGACTGGGGCGCGCCGGGGAGAATTCGGCAGGTATAGCGTGCTGGCATGAAAATCGGTGCCCATGTCCGCGACGACGATCCCCTCTCCGCGGTCGCCGAACGCGAGGCCGAGGTCCTCCAGTTCTTCCTTTCCGACCCGCAGGGCTGGAAAGCTCCCAAACCCCACCCGCACGGCGAAGCGATCAAGGAATCGCCGGTCGAGGTGTTCATCCATTCGCCGTATCTGATCAACGTGGCGTCGTTGAACAACCGCATCCGCATCCCGTCTCGGAAGAACGTCACCCAGCACGCGAACGGTGCCGCCGAAATCGGCGCGAAAGGGCTCGTCGTGCACGGCGGCCACGTCGGTGCGGGCGCGGACGTCGAAGAGGGCCTCGTCAACTGGCGCAAGCTTTTCGAGCGGGAACAGGAAAAGGGCGGTTTCGCCGTGCCGATCCTGATCGAGAACACCGCGGGCGGCGACAACGCGATGACCCGCGACCTCGACACGATCGCCCGGCTCTGGGACAAGGTCGGCGAATTCGGCGCGGGTTTCTGTTTCGACACCTGCCACGCGTACGCGGCGGGCTGGGATCTGACCGAGGCGGTCAAGAAGGTCAAGGCCATCACCGGCCGGATCGACCTGGTGCACCTCAACAATTCGCGTGACGAGTTCGGTTCCACGCGGGATCGGCACGCCAACGTCGTCGGCGGCGACGGCACGATCGATCCCGAGGTTCTGGCCGCCGTCGCGGCCGAAGCGGGTGCGCCCGTGGTCGTCGAGACCCCGGCCGACGGGCAGGCCGCGGACATCGCCTTCGTCCGGGAGCGCGTCGCGTCCGCCTGAAGTCACGGACCTGGAACACAGGGCGCGGCGTGCGCGAAGGCGTGATTCGCGTGCTCAGGCACGTGACTCGCGTGACTGGAAGCCGCACTCGGGGTGTTCCGCCCCTGATCACGCGAGTTCCGGCTTCGATCACGTGAGTGCGGTACTCGCGACGGATTGGGCAGCTGAAGTACTCGGCATGGTGTGAAGGCACTGTGACCGCTGTGCCTGCTTGTGCCTGTGGGGTGCGTGGCGAGGACCTGGCATGTGATCAAGCCGGACCGAGGGGCTACTCGCGCGGGAGATCGTTCCCTCTCCAGCGGGAGGCCCACCCGCGCGGGCGAAGGAAGGCTCGAATCCAGCCGGGAAACACCCGGTACTGGAGGGAAAGCCATGAAGCTCAAGGCCAAGATCGCCGCCGTCGCAGTGCTCGCCGTCGCCGTGGGAACGCTGGGGGCGACCCAGGCGACGGCGGCGCAGGCCCCGCCGTCCGGCTCGGTCGTCCTCGGGTCGGCGGGCGGTCCGCTGACGTTTCCGGGCTACGAAGGCGATCCGGTCCGGTTCGACTTCGCAGCCTTCGGCGATCCCGGGAAGTCCTCCGGGCGGTTCCACGTGAATCATCTGACCAAGGACGGGAAGCCCTTCGCCGATTTCGAAGGCAAGGTCGACTGCGTCTCGCGTGATGGCGACCTCGCGATCCTGACCGGCGTGATCGAACGCGCCGACATCCCCGCGCTCCCGGTGAACCTGGTCGGGCGCCGGGTCGGTTTCTCGGTACGGGACGTGCCGGGCGGGCACGACCGGATCGGCTGGAGCTGGGCCGTCGGCGGCTTCGATCAGGACGTCGTGCGCTGCACGGCCCCGATCCCGTTCTTCGAAACGAGCACGGGCGGCTACCTCGTGCGCTGAATCGGCTTGACCCTCTCGCCACGGGAGGGTCGAGTCTTGGCCGCATGAAGAATCGGACCGTGTACCGGGCGGAGGACGGCGAGCACGTCGGCTACGTCGTCCCCGCGCCGGAAACCCGTTGGCAGGCACTGACCGTTTTCGGCTACCCGCTCGGCGGGCCCGCCGCCTTCGACGACTCCGTCGCGTTGCTGGAGGCGGAGGGCCTGGCCATCCTCGCCGAGCGCTGGTCGGTCAGGCACGGCGAAGACTGGTTCACCTGCAGGCTGGTCGAAACCTCGCCCGAAGCCGTCGTCGTGCGGATCGAAGACTTCGGGGCCGAGGACTTCGGCAAGCACATCAGGCTCGAACGTCCTGGGCCTGAGGTGTTGAAGCGGGCTTGACCGCGCGTAGGTCGGGGGCGCCGTCGAGGAATCCGCCGATCGGATCGTCGTCCCCGGCGGCGCGGACCGGGTCTTTGCGTGGCTGGTGGATGTCGCGGATCACCAGCGCGCAAAGGCCGACCACCGCCAGGTCGCGGACCACGACGGCGCCCAGGAACCAGTCCTGGGGCAGGCCTTTGTTGTCGACGCCGAGGTAGTACATCATCCGCGGCGCCCAGACCAGCGCGTCGAGGATCATCCAGCCGAGCAGCAGCCGCCAGCGCGGGATCGCGAGCACCGCCAGCGGGACCAGCCAGAGCGAGTACTGCGGGCTCCACACCTTGTTGGTGAGCAGGAACGCGGCCACCACGAGGAACGCGAGCTGACCGAGCCTCGGACGGCGCGGCGCCTTCAGCGTGACGTAGCCGATGCCGGCGCAGGCGGCGAGGAACAGCACCGCGACGACGGCGTTGAGCACGACCGGTGTCTCGCCCGTGGCGAGTTTCCCGTCGAAACCGGCCCAGCCGGAAAGATGGGAGATCACGTTGTAGAGCGAGTCCGGGTCCATCGGGCGTGCCGTGTTGAGCCGGAAGAACTCCCACCAGCCGGTCGGCGCGGCGAGCGCGAACGGGACGTTGACCACGACGAACGTCGCCACGGCGAGCCCGGCGGCGAGCGCCCACTGTTTGACCTTGCCCGCGCGCAGGCACAGGAAGAGCAGCGGGATGAGCAGGAGCAGCGGATACAGCTTCGCCGCCGCGCCGAGCCCGAGCAGGAATCCGGCGATCTCGGGCCGTCGCCGTGCCCACGCGAGCAGCGCGGTCGCGGTGAACGCGGTCGCGATGGCGTCGAAGTTGGTGAAGACGTGCACCAGCACCAGCGGCGAGATCGCGACCAGTGCGGCGTCCCACGGGCGGCGTTTCAGCGATCGGCCGGTCGCCCACACCGTGACCAGCCAGGCCAGCGCGAGCCACAGAGCCGAGATGTTGAAGTACACGGCCACCGGGAGCGCGCCGGGCAGCCAGCCCGCTTCCGCGACCGAGAGCCAGGCTTCGGTGAGCTTCGCGTTGATCCACTGGAACAGCCCGGTCGCCACCGGGTACTCCATGTACCGCGTGGTCTCCTTCGCCGTTCCCGCGTTTTCGGTCCACGAAGTCACGTACGGGAAGGTGTCGGAGTTGTTCAGCCGCTCGGAGCTGTAGAGCGGGATGATGTCCGAGTAGCACATCGCGACGAACGGGCGGCCCGCCCGCCAGTCGAGCTGATGGGTGCCGGAGTCGTCGGTGTACTGCTGGATGCACGACGCCTTGCCGAACCACGAGAGCACCAGCGCGAGGCAGGCCAGCAGCAGCCCGACCCGCTGCGGCGACCAGAACCAGTGCCGCCCCACGGCCGCGTGCTCGCCGAGCGGGCCGCCGATCGGGCGGGTGGCCGCGGCCACGAGCGGTTCGTTCCAGCTCGGGATGACCCGCTCGCCGGGGGTGAGGGAGAGCGGAGCCTCGGGCTGGGTCGTCTGGTCGGACACGTGGCGGATGTTAGCGCCTATCCGGGTGACCACCCGGTGATGTCGCCGCTCTCGGAGAACCCGGTCGGCGATCTACTGGTGTCCGCAGGCCCACTTCCAGGTGGCGTCCCCGTAGGCCTTGGCCGCGGTATCGGGGTCCTTGCCGCGAGCCGGCATCGCTGTCCGGTCGGCCATTTCAGGTGTCAGAACGGTGCGGGCGAGTCCGCTGATCGCGAGCGCGGATCCCGCGCTGCAGAAATTCTTCGCCGCCTCGAACATCTCGTCGTAAGTGTGCGGCGAGTTCGGTACGAAACCCGCGCCCTTCATCGCGCCCGTCCATTCGGCCTTGGGATCGGGCGGGGACACGGCGGTGCCGCATCCGGACAGCAGAACCCCGCAGGTCACGGTGATGGTCGCGATGATCGCCCTGGCGCGCAACTGACTCCCTTTGCTCCCGAATGTCGATGCAAGGTCGTCACGGGAGCTTCGTCCGTTACAAGCCGGTTCCTAGGTGATGTCGCCGCTCTCGTAGAACCCGGCCAGCACCTCCGCCGCCGCGCCGAACGCCACGACGTCGTCGCCCATCTCGTCGAGGTCGACCTGGATCCGTTGCCAGTGCGGCAAAGGCAGGAGCTCCCGCAGTCGCTCCGCGACGGTGTCGCGGTACACCTCGGGTGCCGCGCGGACCGAACGTCCGGTCAGCACGACACGTTCGAGGTCGAGCACCTGGACGAGGTCGGCGAGCCCGATCGCCAGCAGGCCTGCCGCCTCTTCCGTGGTCGCCGCCGCGTTGTGCAGCACCTCCACGCAGCCGCGGCGGCCGCACGCGCAGCGCGGTCCGTCGAAGGCGAGCGTCGTATGCCCGAACTCGCCGGCGTTGGTCCGCGGCCCGCGGTACAGCCTGCCGTCGATCAGCAGGCCGACGCCGATCCCGGTGCCGACGAGCACGACGGCGGTCGCGGCCTGGTCGCCCTCCGGCCAGTGCTGCGCGAAGGCGGCGGCGTTGGTGTTCTTGTCGAGCCGCACGGGCAGTCCGGTGCGCTTCGCGAGCAGGTCGCGTAGGGGCACGTGGTGCCAGCCGGGCATGTTCGTGGCGTCCCGGACCACTCCTTCGTGGTGATCGAGCGGGCCGACGCTGCCGACGCCGAGGCCGAGGACACCCTCGACGCCGTCGGTTAGCGCTTCGGTCGCTTCGCCGAGGGCGGCAACGGCCTGGTCGGGGGTGAATCCGGGGGCCAGCGGCCCGCCGCGCGACGCGATGATCCTCCCGGTCAGGTCGGTCATGACCACCCGGTAGGAGTCCCGGTCGAGCTGGGCGCCGAGCGCGTGCCGGGCGTTCGCGCGGACGCGCAGCAGGGTGCGTGGCTTGCCGACACCCGACGCGGGCTGGCGTTCTTCGTCCAGCAGGCCGGCTTCGAGCAGTTCGGGCACGATCTTCGAGACGGCCTGCTGGGTGAGCCGGGTGCGCTCGGCGAGTTCGACGCGGCTGAGGCCGCCCGCGCGCAGGATGTGCGTGAGCAGCAGTGTCCGATTGTGCTGGCGCAGGCCGCGCAGATTGACCCCGGTCTCCGGCATAGCGCGCATCCTGCCATGACTGGCTGATTACGCAACACTGTTGTTTAATGGGGTCATGGCTGACTTGCGAGTGGGGATCTTCGGATACGGCACCGGCGGACGCGTCTTCCACGCGCCGCTGGTCGACGCGACACCGGGGCTGACCCCGGCCGCCATCGTCACCTCGAACCCGGACCGGGTCGCGCAGGCACGCGCCGACCACCCGGCCGCCGACGTGCTGCCGGACGCGGACGCGTTGTTCGCGAAGGCCGGCGAGCTGGACTTGGTCGTCGTCAGCACGCCGAACCGCACGCACGTCCCACTCGCGCTCCAGGCGATCGAGGCGGGTTTGCCTGTCGTCGTCGACAAGCCCTTCGCGCCGACGGCGGCCGAAGCGGCGAAGGTCGTCGAAGCCGCGAAGGCCAAGGGCGTCGGGCTGACGGTGTTCCAGAACCGCCGGTTCGACTCGGACTTCCTCACCGTCCGGAAGGTCCTCGAAACCGGCCGTCTCGGCGACGTCTTCCGCTTCGAGTCACGCTACGACCGCTGGGTGCCGAAGCCGCGGGACAACTGGCGCGAGTTCGGCGACCCCGCCGAGGCGGGCGGGCTCCTCTACGACCTCGGCGCGCATATCGTCGACCAGGCGCTGCAGCTGTTCGGCCCGGTTTCCGATGTCTACGCGGAGGTCGACAGGCGCCGCGCCGGGGTGTCGGTCGACGACGACGCCTTCGTCGCGCTTCGGCACACCAACGGCGTGCGATCGCACCTGTGGGCGTCCGCGCTCGCGGGCACCCGGAACCCGCGATTCCGCGTGCTCGGCGACAAGGCGACCTTCACCAAGTACGGCCTCGACGTCCAGGAGCCGCAGATCAAGGACGGGCTGCGGCCCGGCGACCCCGGCTGGGGCGTCGAACCGGAGTCGGACGCCGGCGTGCTCGGCGTGAACGACGACGTCGAGACCGTGCCCACCGAGGTCGGCCGCTACGAGGACTTCTACGCGCAGGTGCGCGACGCGCTGCTCGGCAAGGGCGGCTTCCCGGTCGATCCCGCCTCCGCCGTGGAGACGCTCCGGGTCATCGAAGCCGCCCACCTCGCGGGTGCCGAACGGCGCGTCGTCACCCTCTAGCTATTCGGTATCGCCTCTGCCGCCCCGGCCCGGCGGGCCTCCGTTGCCGCCCTCTTCGTTGTTCTCACTGGACGAAGGCGGGTTCTTCGAGCTCGAAGGCGGATCCTCTTCGTTCCGCGAAGACGAAGATCCGGTCGAGGGACCCGTCGACGGCGTGCCGGTCTCGGTCGAACCCTCGTCGTCGTCCGGCGGGGTCTGCGTCGACGGGACGGTGTTGCTGTCGTCCCCGCCGATGATCTTGACCTTGTCGAAGCGCTCCCCCGGTTTCCCGTTCAGGTACAGGGAAAGGAACTTCTGCCAGATCGGCCCGGCGATCGTCGAACCGAAGATCGACTTGCCGTTCTTGCCCTTCAGCGCCTTGTCACCGTCGCCGCCGACCCACACCGCGGCCGAGATCGACGGCGTGTAGCCGACCATCCAGGTCTGCGAGTTGGCGTCCTTGGCCGACGCGGGCTCGCCCTGCCGGTAGGTGTGCTGCTGGGTCCCGGTCTTGCCGGCGCACTCGTGGTTGTTGGGGCACTTGAGCTTCGAGAACGGGATGACACCCTTGAGCGACTCGGTGACGTTGCCGGCGATCTGCTTGCTCTTGTCGGAGTCGTCGGCGAACGCAGGCTTCGCCTCTTCCGGAGCCGAGTACGCGGCCTCGTCCTGCGAGTTGGTCACCTTGACGATGAAGTGCTTGTCCCGGCGCTGGCCGTCGCCCGCGAAGGTGGCGTACGCGGCGGCCATGTCCTCCGGGGTGATGACCGTCTTGCCGCCGCCGAGCGCGATGTTGTTGTCGGCGAACAGTTCCGAGGTGCCGTCGGGGGCGGGTTTCACCCCGGCGTCCTTGGCGGCCTGTGCCACCGGCCCGGGTTTGGTCACGTTCACGACCATGTCGTAGAACACCGTGTTGGCCGACCGTTGCATCGCCTCGGACACCGTGCACTGCTGCGAACAGGTGCTGCCGGGACCGGCGTTCCGGATCGTCTGCTTCCCGAACTGCCGGTTGTTGGACCCGTCGAACGTCGAGTTGATCCCGCCCTTGCCGAGCTGCATGTACGCGGTGAGGTCGAACGGCTTCATCGACGATCCGGGGTTCTGTGGCGTGTTCGCCCAGTCCCGGCCCTTCTGGTCCTGGCCGTTGGGGCCCTTCACGATGGACGGGCCGCCGTAGTACGCCTTCACACCGCCGGTCTTGGGATCGATCGCGACGAGCGCGTTGAGCAGGTTCTCGTCGGTCTGGCCCTTCATCCCGTCGGCCACCGCCTGCTCGGCCGCGGCCTGCGCCTTCGGGTCGATGGTCGTGTAGACCTTGTAGCCGCCCCGGTAATAGACGTCGGCGGTGATGCCGTTCGCGGCGAGCTCATCCTTGACCTTGTCGCGGATGAACGGGTTGACCACGCCCGCCTGCTCCTTGTCGGTCTGCGGGATCGGCGTCGGGAACTGCAGGTTCGCGCGGTCGGCGGCGGAGAGGAAACCGTTCTGCACCATGCGGTTCAGCGCGACGGTCCAGCGTTCGTTCGCGACCTTCGGGTTCTCCGAGCGGCCCGGCTGCTGGATGAGGCCCGCGAGCAGTGCCGCCTCGGAGGCGTTGAGTTCGCCCGCGGGCTTGCCGAAGAACGACTGCGCGGCCGACTCGATGCCGTATGCGCCGCGCCCGAAGTAGATGATGTTCAGATACGCCGAGATGATGTCCTTCTTCTCGTACGTCTGGTTCATCTTGAAGGATTTGGCGAGCTCGGTCCATTTACGGGCGAGCGACGATTCGTCGTCCCCGCTGGCGACCTTGATGTACTGCTGGGAGATGGTCGAACCACCGCCCTTGCCCGCGGTCACCTGGTTGTAGACCGCGCGCAGGATGCCGCCGATGTCGAAACCGGAGTTGGTCTCGAAGGAGGCGTCCTCGGTGGCGATGACGGCCTTCTTGACGATGTCCGGGATCTGCTCCGGCGTCAGGATGTGCCGGTTGCCGCCCTTGGGGACGTCCTTGCCCATCTCGGTGTTGTCGGCGTAGTAGTACGTCACCGCCTGGCCCTGCGTGGCCGCGACGGACTGCGGCGACGGCACGTCGACGGCGAAGTAGGTGATCACGAACGCGATCGCCGGGATGACGACGAAGAGGCAGAACAGCGCGAGCAGCACCCGCCGGATGCGTCTCCACCGGCGCTTCTTGCGCTGGGCCGGGGTGAGGATCGGCTTCCCGTTCTCGTCGGTCTCCGGGCCGTACTGCTCATCGTCGTACGGCTCGTCGTAGCCGCGGTCGGCGGTGCCGTTGTGCTCGTGATGCGTGATGAGGTCCGGTTCGTGCTGCGGCGCGACCGGCGGCCGCTGCGGACGACGCGGGGGCGGCGGCTGCTGCTGGGACGGACCCTGGCGCTGCCACGGCGCTTGCCCCTGCGGGCCGGGACCCGGGCGCTGTCCGTATCCCGGGGGCGGACCGGCGGGACGACGGGGCGGTCCGGCCGGGCGTTGCGGACGACGGGCGGGGTCAGGGTCCTGACCTGGCCATCCGCCGTGGGGATCGTCGTTCACTGGGACGTCCTCCGAACCTTCCGTGGGTGAGCGCGGTCCTGCGGTCGCAGGTCTCCTTCTACTAAAGACGTATCGGATCGGTTCAGGTTCACCGATGCCACGAAAAAAGGTGTGCCGGGCGAGTGCCCGGCACACCTTTCGTCACGTGCTCAGCCCGATCGTCACGGATCTTCGCCGTTCGGGAACAACGGATCCGAAGTCCCCGGCCCCGGCCTCGTCCAGCTCGGCTTCGTGGGCTTGGTCGGTTTCGTCGGCTCCGTCTCCGTCGGCTCGGTGGGAGTCGTCGGCGTCGGGGTGGTCGTCGGCGTCTCGGTCGGCGTCGACGTCTCCGGCGGCTTCTGCGCCGTCGTCGTCGGCACGGAACGCGCGTCCTTGCCGATCGGCTTGACGCTCTCGAACTTCTCCGACGGCTTGCCGGTCATGTACCGGGACATGAAGTCTTCCCAGATCGGGCCGGCGATGGTCCGGCCGTAGACCGGCTTGTTGTTCTTGTCGTGCAGCGGCTTGTTGCCGTCGCCGCCGACCCACACCGCGGTCGAGATGCTCGGCGTGTAGCCCACCATCCAGGTCTGGGCGTTGCGATCGCGATAGCTCGGCGGGTCGTCCTTCTTTGGGTCGTACTGCTGGGTCCCGGTCTTGCCCGCGCACTCGTGCCCCTTCGGGCACTTGAGCTTCGAGTACGGGATGACCTCTTCGAGCGCGTCGGTGACGTTGCCGGCGATCTGCTTGCTCTTGGCGGCGTCGTCGCTGAAGGCGGGAGCGCCCTTGGGAGCGGTCTCGTCGAACTCGACCTCGTCCTGGGAGTTGGTCAGCTTCGCGACGAAGTGCTGCTTCTGCCGGACACCTTCACCGGCGAAGGTGGCGAAGCCGGCCGCCATGTCCTCCGCGGTGGTGACCGTGCCACCACCGCCGAGCGCGATGTTGATGTCGGGGCTCAGCTTCGCCTTGCCGCCGTCGGCCTCCACTATCACGCCGGCTTCCTTCGCGGCCTTCGCCACCGGGTCGATCTTCGTCTCGTTGCGGACCATGTCGTAGAACACGGTGTTCGCGGAGACCTTCATCGCCTCGGCGACCGTGCATTGCGGCCCGCAGTTGGAGCTCTCGCCCGCGTTCCGGATCGTGCGGCCGTCGAACTTCCGGTTGTTGGAACCGTCGAAGGTCTCGCCGAGACCCTTGCCCATCTTGAGGAAGGCGGTCAGGTCGAAGGCCTTGAACGCCGAACCGGGGTTGTGCGGCACGTTCGCCCAGTCCATCGCCTGGACGTCCTGGCCCTGCGCGTTCTTCGTCCAGTCCGGGCCGCCCCAGTACGCGACCACGCCGCCGGTCTTGGGATCGACCGCGACCAGCGCGTTCAGGATGTTCTCGTCCGTCTGGCCCTTCATCCCCTCGGCGACGGACTCCTCGGCCATCTTCTGCGCCTTGGGGTCGATCGTCGTGGTGATCTTGTAGCCGCCCTGGTGCAGCCGGTCCTGGTCGTAGCCGCGCGCTTCGAGCTCGTCGATCACGCGGTTGCGGATGTGCAGGCTCAGCGTCCCGGCGTCGTCGGCCTTCGCCTGCGCCTTCGGGATCGGCTTCGGGAAGGTCGCGGTGGCGCGCGCACCCGGGTCGAGCCACTTGTTCGCCACCATCTGGTCCATCACGAAGGTCCACCGCCTGGTGGCGTAGGCCTCGTTCTCGGACTTGCTCGGGCCCTGGATCAGGCCGGCGAGCAGGGCGGCCTCGGACGCACCGAGTTCCTTGGCCGGCTTCTTGAAGTAGGCCTGCGCGGCCGCTTCGATGCCGTTCGCGCCGCGACCGAAGTAGATGGTGTTGAGGTAGGCGGTGATGATCTCCTCTTTGGACATCTGGTTGTTCATCTTGAAGGATTTGGCCAGCTCGGTCCATTTACGGGTGAGCGTCGGCGCCTCGTTGGCCGTGGCCTTCTTGATGTACTGCTGGGAGATCGTCGAACCGCCGCCCTGGCCGCCGGTGACGTTGTTGTAGACCGCGCGCAGGATGCCGCCGACGTCGAAACCGGAGTTGGTCTCGAACGACGAGTCCTCGGCCGCGTACACGGCCTTCTTGACCACCTCCGGGACGTCGCCCGGCTGCAGAAGGTACCGGCTTCCGCCGCTGGCGGGCGCGATCTTGCCCATCGGGCTGCCGTCCGAGTACATCAGCGTGATCGGCTGGCTCTGCAGGCTCGCGACGCTTTCCTGCGACGGGACGTCCACCAGGAAGTAGGTGATGACGAACGCGATCGCGGGCACCACGACGAAGAGGCCGAACATCGCGTAGAGGACCCGGCGGATGATCCGCCAGCGACGCTTCTTGCGCTGCTTCGGCGTGAGGACCTTCTTCTTGCCGTCTTCTCCGTCTTCTCCGTCTTCGGAGGGCTCGTCGTCATAGGCGTCTTCGCCCTCGGCGCCGAGCGTGGTGCTTTCGTGACGATCGTCATAGCGATCGTCGTACGGGTCGTAGCCGTACGGGTCTTCGGTGCCGTTGTGCGCGTGATGCGTGATGAGCTCGGGCTCGCGCTCGTACGGTTCCGGCTCGACCGGCCGGACCATCGCGGTCGCCTGGTCGGCCGGGGCCGGAGGACGGCGGTTGCCGGGCGGGGGCGGCGGCGGGCGGTGCCCGGCGGCACCCTGACGGGACCGCTGGTCACCGGCGGGGCCTCGCGCTCCCGGCGGCGGGGGTCCCTGCTTGCGCGGGGGCATGCCGTTGGCACGACGCGGGGCCGCGGGACGGCGCGGCTCGTTGTCGGAGGGCCACTCCGGGCCGCCGGAGTCGCCGCCCGGCCACTGTGGCTCGTTCGCGGACCGTGGCGGGGCCGAGCGGGGGGTGCCGCTCGGGGGTGTCCGGCGCTGGGGGCGGCGCGGCGGTTCTTCGCTCGGCCAGCCTGGTTCGTCGGCTTCGCCCGGCCACTGGGCACGGCGAGGTGCATCAGGCTCCTGGCCAGGCCAGGAGCGATTGCGGTCGTCGTTCACGAATGGGCCTCCCAGACCGGCGCTTCGGGGGACGCCGCTCTGTGGTCAACTGCGTTTTCGATACCTGTCACTGACCCGCTGTCCTCTGCGACCGGGTCCGTGGCCGGGTGGTTCCCGGTTCTCCTGTTCCGAGGACGTAGGACCGCACCAAGTGGTTCCAGTGACAGCTCTGGCAGACCTCGACCTCGTAGACGGTGAACTCCGCGAAGAGCCCGTCCATCCGCGTCAGTTCCTC
This sequence comes from Amycolatopsis japonica, assembly GCF_000732925.1. Taxonomy (NCBI): domain Bacteria; kingdom Bacillati; phylum Actinomycetota; class Actinomycetes; order Pseudonocardiales; family Pseudonocardiaceae; genus Amycolatopsis; species Amycolatopsis japonica. The sequence continues at coordinate 8,858,293 of NZ_CP008953.1, read as the reverse complement.
CGGCGTCTTGGCCGATCCGGCGGCGTGCTTGAGCTCGTCGCCGTACACCCAGGACACCAGGGTCAGTTGCTCCCGGTGGCAGACCGGGCAGTCCTGCTCGCCTGGTCGGCCGTGGAATTTCGCGGCCCGCAGGAGGTACGGGCCCGCGTCGCAGACGTCGTATGTGCCGACCCGTCCGGAGTGGACGCCCTTGAGCAGCGCGCGCCGCTGTAAGGCGTAGTCCACGACCTGCCGCTGGTTTCGCACGCCAACAGAGTACGGGCTCTTCCTGTGTGGTCCACGCCCCGTTCTCGGGGGGACGGTCCGCGCACGGTCGGACACGCCGACGATTCGATAACTCTCCGGTGAATTTCGTCCGGATCAGCCGGTGCTCGATCGGGTTAGCTACGCCACTTCGATGTATCGGCGCGATATAGTGGGCCGGTAGGTTGACCGAGCCGGTCACGGTGGCCAACGCGACCGGTCGCGGTTTGTTCCCGGAAGGGGGTGCGGTGTGCTCGAGCTCGCGATCTTGGGGCTGCTGCACGAGACCCCCATGCACGGTTACGTGCTGCGCAAACGTTTGCATGAGACGCTCGGGATGTTCCGGACGTTCTCGTACGGCTCGCTGTACCCGACCTTGCGCCGGTTGCTTCGCGCCGGTTACCTCGTCGAGGAGCTCGAAGAGGTGGAAGACCGGGCGTGGGCGCGCCGGGGCAAGCGGGTGTACAAGCTCACCGCCGAGGGCAAGGAACGGTTCGCCGAACTGCTCGGCGACGCCGGGCCGCAGACGTGGGACGACGAAGGCTTCGGCGTCCACCTGGCGTTCTTTTCGAGGACACCGGCCGACGTCAGGATGCGAATCCTGGAAGGTCGTCGTCGTCGGGTCGAGGAACGCCGAGAAGGACTTCGGACGGCAATGGCGCGGGCCGAGGAGAAGATCGACCGCTACACCCGTGAGCTGCACCGGCTCGGGCTGGAGTCCAGTGAGCGGGAGGTGCGCTGGCTCAACGAGCTGATCGCGCACGAACAGGCCGAGCAGCGCGGACCGGAGACCTGAGGCGCTCCGGCGGTCCTCGCTGCGCATTACCTACAACTGTTGGACTAATGAAGGAGAAACCGGCATGGGCGAGAACCGCCGCGTTCGGGTGGCCATCGTGGGCGTCGGCAACTGTGCGGCCTCACTGGTCCAGGGCGTTCAGTACTACCGCGACGCGGATGCCGGCACCCGCGTGCCCGGGTTGATGCACGTCGTGTTCGGCGAGTACCACGTCCGCGACATCGAGTTCGTCGCCGCGTTCGACGTGGACGCCAAGAAGGTCAGCCGTGACCTGTCCGAGGCGATCTTCGCCAGCGAGAACAACACCATCAAGATCGCCGACGTGCCGCCGCTGGGCGTCACCGTGCAGCGCGGTCACACCTACGACGGTCTCGGCCGCTTCTACCGCGAGACCATCGAGGAATCCGACGAGACTCCGGTCGACGTCGTCGCCGCGCTGCGCGAGGCCGAGGTCGACGTGCTCGTCTCCTACCTGCCGGTGGGTTCCGAAGAGGCCGACAAGTTCTACGCGCAGGCGTGCATCGACGCCGGTGTGGCGTTCGTCAACGCGCTGCCGGTGTTCATCGCCTCCGACCCGGAGTGGGCGGAGAAGTTCCGCGCGGCCGGCGTCCCGATCGTCGGTGACGACATCAAGTCCCAGGTCGGTGCCACCATCACGCACCGCGTGCTGGCGAAGCTGTTCGAAGACCGCGGCGTCCAGCTCGACCGGACGATGCAGCTCAACGTGGGCGGGAACATGGACTTCCTGAACATGAAGGAGCTGGAGCGGCTCGAGTCGAAGAAGATCTCGAAGACCCAGTCGGTCACCTCGCAGGTCGACCGCGAGCTCGGCAAGGGCAACGTCCACATCGGGCCGTCCGACTACGTGCAGTGGCTCGACGACCGCAAGTGGGCCTACGTCCGCCTCGAAGGCCGTGCCTTCGGCGACGTGCCGCTGAATCTGGAGTACAAGCTCGAGGTGTGGGACTCGCCGAACTCGGCGGGCATCATCATCGACGCCGTGCGCGCCGCGAAGATCGCGAAGGACCGCGGCATCGGCGGCCCGATCCTCTCGGCTTCCTCGTACTTCATGAAGTCGCCGCCGGAGCAGTACGACGACGCGACCGCCCGCGACGAGGTGGAGAAGTTCATCGCCGGCGAGGCGTGACCCTCCCGGTCGCTCGCTAGGAACGGTCCTTTCCTTGCAAATTTTGCAAGGAAAGGACCGTTCCTAGCATTCGAGGGGCCGCTTAAACCCCTTCAGTCCTCCTGAAGCGCCGACGGCAGGTCCGTGATCACCGGGACCACCGTCGTCTGCTCCAGCACCGCCGGATCCGGCGGGAAATGCGGATTCGGCACCGCGTACACCGCCATCCCCGCCGCCAGCGCCGCGCGCAGCCCGTTCGTGGTGTCCTCCACGGCCGCGCAGTTCTTCGGCTCCGCGCCCAGCAGCTCGGCCGCCTTCAGGTACACGTCGGGCGCCGGCTTCCCCGCGCCGACCTGCTCAGATGAGACCGCCGTCGGCACCGGCAGCCGCGTGATGTCCAGGAACGCCTTGATCAGCAGCGGCGGCGACGAGCTCGCGATCGCCACCGGCCAGTGCTTCGCGACTTCGCGGACGACGCCCGGCGCGCCCGGAATGATCGGCGGCTTCTCCGCGTACCGCCGCGCCATCCGGTCGATCACCAGCTGCGCGACGTCCGAGGGCCGGAGCTGGACGCCGAGGTCGTGCGCCAGGTAGGCGGCCCATTCCGGGGTGCTCATCCCCTGCATGGCCCTGGTCGATTCCTCCCGCCAGGTGCCGTGGAACTCGTGGACGACCGCCCGGCGGACCTCGTCCCACATCTTTTCCGAATCCACCAGGACACCGTCGAGATCGAAGATCACCGCTTCCACACCCTCAACCCTAGGCGCTGGAAACCTGTGCGGCAGATTACTTAGCCATGCTCAGTAATTTTAGTTAGCATGGCTAAGTGACCACGAAAGTCGCCGATCTCGCCCACCGGCTCCGCCCGCTGGTGTTCCGGCTGTACTACCTCGTCCGCCGGGAGACGCCGCAGGTGCAGCTCACCCTCACGCAGGGTTCGGTGCTGTCGGAGCTGCTCAACGGCGGGCCGCGCCGGATGAGCACGCTCGCCGACCTGGAGCGGGTCCGGATGCCGACGATGACCGACGTCGTCCGCCGTCTCGAACGGCTGGGCCTGGTCAGCCGCCGTCGCGATCCCGCCGACGGCCGGGCCGTGCTCGTCGAGGTCACCGAGGTCGGGCAGCGCTTTCACCGGCGGTTGATCGTCGCGAGGGAGGAGTTCCTCCGCGAGCGGCTCCTCGAACTCGACGAGACCGACCGCATCGCGATCGAAGCCGCGCTCCCCGCTCTCACCAGGTTGCTGCACGAAGACAAGAAGGAGGAACTGATCCGCGATGAGCGCTGAGCCCCACTCGAGCCTGTTGGACGCCGTCAAAGGACAGCCCAAACAGGTATGGATCACCGCGTTCGCCGCGGTCATCGCGTTCATGGGCATCGGGCTGGTCGACCCGATCCTGCTGTCGATCGCGGAAGGCCTGAAGGCGACGCCGTCCGAAGTGACGCTGCTGTTCTCCAGCTACCTCGGCGTCCAAGCGGTCGCCATGCTGGTGACCGGCGCGATGAGTGCCCGGTTCGGGGCCAAGCGGACCGTGGTCGTCGGGCTGACGCTGGTCGTCGTCGCCACCGCACTGTGCGCCGCGTCCGGATCGATCGAGCAGCTCATCGGGCTGCGCGCGATCTGGGGGCTCGGCAACGCCTTCTTCATCGCGACCGCGCTTTCGGTGATCGTCGGCGCCGCGACCGGCGGCCAGGCGGGCGCGATCCTGCTGTACGAAGCCGCGCTCGGGGTCGGCCTCGCGGTCGGCCCGCTGCTGGGTGCCCTGCTCGGCAGCATCTCCTGGCGTGGTCCGTTCCTCGGCACTTCGCTGCTGATGCTGTGCGGTCTCGTGCTCTGCTCGATCTTCCTGACCGGTGACGCGAAGGAGAAGCGGCCGAAGATCCGCCTGCTCGACCCCTTCCGCGCGCTCAAGCACGGCGGGCTGCTGCGCACCTCGATCGGTTCCGCGCTCTACACGGCCGCGTTCTTCGTGGTGCTGGCCTGGTCGCCGTTCGTGCTGGAGTGGAGCGCCGTCGCCGTCGGCCTGATCTTCTGCGGCTGGGGCCTTTCGGTCGCCGTCGCGGGGGTGGTGCTGGCGCCGAAACTCGCCGCGAAGCTGGGCGAACGGCACGCGACCGTGGTCGCCGTCTTCGGGTACGCCGTGTTGCTGCTGATCATGGCGATCCCGAGCAAGCCGGTGCTGGTCGTCGGCATCATCCTGTCCGGTCTGGTGTCCGGCCTGCTCAACACGCTCTTCACCGGCACGGCCATGTCGATCAGCGGTGCCCCGCGTCCGGTCGCGAGTGCCGGGTACAACTTCTGCCGCTGGCTCGGCGGCGCGGTCGCCGCGACCGTCGTCGGTCACCTGGCCGAGTGGTTCGGTGCGAAGCAGGCGCCGTTCGTGATCGCCGCGGTCCTGTGCGTGCTCGCCGGAGCCCTGTTGACGATCCGCGAGAAGACCGCCGACCCGCACACGATCCCGGCCGAAGCGGTCCTCGTCGGCGAAGAGATGTAAATCGGAACAAAAGGTGAACACCGGACCAACGAGGGGTTTCCTCTCGTTGGTCCGGTGCCCTAGCGTCGACCTCCCGAACTGCAGATACGGAGGTCCGCGTGAAGTTCCTTCCGTTACTGGCCGGCCACTCACCAAGCCGGGCGTCAGTGACTTGTACCTATCGCTGTGGCGACGCGTGCTTCCACGACGCGCCGAACACGTCGGACAACCCCACCTTCGCCGACGTGCTCGGCGCGGTGAGCCGCCGTGGCGCGCTGAAGGCGACGGCCGTCGTCGCACTGGCCGCCGGGACGCCGCTCGCGCTCGCGGCGCCGGCGTCCGCCGCTCCCGAGGGGCGGCCGAAACCGCCACCCGGCACCGACTACAAACGGGTCCAGCCGAACACGCTCGACGCCGTCGTGGTGCCCGAGGGCTACGAGCAGGGCATCGTGATCCGCTGGGGTGACGCGGTTCTGCCCGGCGCGCCCGAATTCGACTTCGACCACCAGACCGCCGAGGCGCAGGCGAAGCAGTTCGGCTACAACTGCGACTTCGCCGCGCTGTTGCCGCTCGACCACTGGGGCCTCACGTCGCTCCTGGTCACGAACCACGAGTACACCTCGGAAGAGTTCATGTTCCGCGGTTACGACAAGGACAACCCGACCGAGGAACAGGTCAAGATCGCGTGGGCGGCCCACGGACTGACCGTCGTCCAGGTGTCGCGCGGACGCGACACCGGGCACCTGCGGCCGAAGATGTCCCGCTACAACCGGCGGATCACGCTGCACACGCCGTTCAAGGTGACGGGCCCCGCCGCGGGCAGCGATCTGCTCAAGACCGCCGCCGACCCCACCGGCACGGTGGTGCTGGGCACGATGAACAACTGCGCGGGCGGCGTCACGCCGTGGGGCACGATCCTGTCCGGCGAGGAGAACATCAACCAGTACTTCGGGAACGCCGAAACGGTGACCGATCCCGTGAAGCGCAAGCGCTACGCGCGGTACGGCATCAAGGGCACCGCCACCACCCGCAAGTGGGAGCGGTTCGACGCGCGCTGGGACATCGCCAGGGAACCGAACGAGGCCCACCGCTTCGGCTGGGTGATCGAGCTGGACCCGAACGATCCCGACAGCACCCCGGTCAAGCACACGCATCTCGGGCGGTTCAAGCACGAGACGGCGAACATCCGCGTCGCCAAGGACGGCCGCGTGGTCGCGTACTCCGGCGACGACGAACGCTTCGAGTACATCTACAAGTTCATCTCCAAGGGGCGCATGAAGCCGGGCGACAGCGCGCATGCCCGGCGCCACAACATGACCCTGCTCGACGACGGCACGCTCTACGTCGGCCGGTTCACCGGCGACAGCCCGGTCTCCGAGATCGACGGCACCGGGAAACTGCCCAGCGACGGCGAATTCGACGGCGGTGGCGAGTGGATCCCGCTGGCGTCCGGGAACAAGTCCTTTGTGGACGGAATGACCGCCGAAGAGGTGTACGTCTTCACCCGCGAGGCGGCCGACCGGGTGGGCGCCACGAAGATGGACCGTCCCGAGGACATCCAGGCCCATCCGTACACCGGCCGGATCTATTGCGCGCTCAGCAACAACGTCGAGCGTGGCAACCCCGGCAAGGAAGGCGCCACCGAGCCCAACCCGCGGCTGAACAACAAGCACGGTCAAGTGCTGGAGCTCGAAGAACGGCGCGGGGACGCGCTCGCGCTGACGTTCAGCTGGCGGCTTTTCCTGGTGTGCGGCGATCCGGCCTCGCCGGACACCTATTTCGCCGGCTTCCCCAAGGATCAGGTCTCGCCGATCTCCAGCCCGGACAACGTGGCCTTCGACCGGCACGGCAACCTCTGGATCTCCACCGACTCGGCGGGCGCCCTCGGCATCAACGACGGCCTCTACTCGGTGCCGCTGGAGGGCCGCAACCGCGGCGAGCTGAAGCTGTTCCTCACCGTGCCCCGCGGCGCGGAGACTTGCGGCCCGATCGTCGAGCGGAAGATCGTCACGGTCTGTGTCCAGCATCCGGGTGAAGTCGACGGCGCGAACGCCGACAAACCGGCCTCCCATTGGCCGGACGGCGGCGAAAACCAGCCCCGTCCCTCGGTGGTGGCGGTCTGGAAACCGGGCAGGCACGGGCTGTCCGACATCGGCTCCTAGTCGAAAAGCAACGATCTAGCAGTACTTTTGGTCGATGGCGCGCTACCGGGTCCGGCAGCGCGCCATCGCTCGTTCGCGCGCTGTTCATCTTCTGGCCAGGGCCGGATCGTTTTGGTCGCTTAACGTCACGGCGTTCCCCCGACTGGACTACGTGTACCCACCGCGACCATGGAGGCCCTGTGTCCTTCGAGCCTCAGCGGCTCCTGCCGTTGATCACCTCCCACCCCGGTGGCCGCTCCGCGGTCACCTGCGAGTACCGCTGCGGCAACGCGTGCGCCCACCCCGAGCCGAACACGTCGGACAACGAGTACTTCGGCGACGTCGTCAAGAACATGCTTTCCCGTCGTGGCGCGCTGAAGGCGAGCGCCGTGCTGGCCGCGACCGCCGGTGGTTTCGCCGCGCTGTCCGGTACGGCCGCCGCCGAGACCCCGGCTGACGTCTCCGCCGCCGGCCACGGCAAGCCGGGCCGCCCCGGGCGTCCGGTGCCCGGCACCGACTTCGAAGCGGTGCCGCCGAACACGCTCGACGCCATCACCATCCCCGAGGGTTACGACCAGCGCGTCGTCATCCGCTGGGGCGACGCGGTCGAATTCGGCGCCCCGAAGTTCGACTTCCGCAAGCAGACCGCGGCCGCGCAGGCGAAGCAGTTCGGCTACAACAACGACTTCGTCGGCCTGATCCCGCAGGATCCGCTGGGCATCCGCAACCTGCTGGTGGTGAACCACGAGTACACCACCGAGGTCCACATGTTCCCGGCCGACCAGTACGACCCGGCGAACCCGACCGAGGAGCAGGTCAAGATCGCGTGGGCCGCGCACGGCCTTTCGGTCGTCCAGGCCTTCCGCGACCCGATCGGCGGCGCGCTGCGCACCGTGCCGAGCCCGTTCAACCGCCGCATCACGCTGAACACAGCCTTCGAGGTGCGCGGCCCGGCGGCGGGCTCGAAGTTCCTCAAGACCTCCGCGGACCCGACCGGCCGCAAGGTCTTCGGCACGCAGAACAACTGCGCCGGCGGCGTGACCCCTTGGGGCACCGTGCTTTCCGGTGAGGAGAACGTCAACCAGTACTTCGCCAACGCGGCGAGCGTCACCGACCCGGTCGCGGCCGCGCGCCTGAAGCGGTACGGCTTCTCCGGTGCCGCCAGCACCCGTAAGTGGGAGCGGTTCGACAAGCGCTGGGACCTCGCGCAGGAGCCCAACGAGGCCAACCGCTTCGGCTGGGTCGTCGAGATCGACCCGAACGACCCGAACTCGACGCCGATCAAGCACACCGCGCTCGGCCGGTTCAAGCACGAGGCCGCGAACGTCAAGATCACCAAGGACGGCCGCGTCGCCGTCTACTCCGGTGACGACGAGCGCTTCGAGTACATCTACAAGTTCGTCTCCAAGGGCAAGTACAAGCCGGGCAAGAGCGCGCACGCGCGCCGCCACAACTCGGCGCTGCTCGACGAAGGCACCCTGTACGTCGCCCGCTTCACCGGCGACAGCCCGGCCGCCGAGATCGACGGCACCGGCAAACTGCCGTCGGACGGCGAATTCGACGGCGTCGGCGAGTGGATCCCGCTGGCCGCGGGGAATCAGTCCTTTGTGGACGGTTTCACTGCCGAAGAGGTCTACGTGTTCACCCGGCAGGCTGCGGACAAGGTCCAGCCGACCAAGATGGACCGGCCCGAGGACATCGAACCGAACCCGGTCAACGGCCGGATCTACGCCGCGCTGACCAACAACAGCCAGCGTGGCCCCGCCGGCAAGGCGAACGTCGACGAGCCGAACCCGCGGCCGAACAACCGCAACGGCCATGTCCTCGAGTGGGAAGAGGACCGAGGCGACGCCGCGTCGACGAAGTTCTCCTGGCGGCTCCTGCTGGTCTGCGGTGACCCGAAGACGGCGGACACCTACTTCGGCGGTTTCCCGAAGGAGCAGGTCAGCCCGATCTCCTGCCCGGACAACGTCGCGTTCGACCGGCACGGCAACCTGTGGATCTCCACCGACGGCAACGCGCTCGGCTCCCACGACGGGCTGTTCTCGGTGCCGGTCGACGGTCCGGAACGTGGGCACGTCAAGCAGTTCCTGTCGGTCCCGGTCGGCGCGGAATGCTGCGGCCCGGTGGTGACCGACCACCTGGTGCTCGTCGCCGTGCAGCACCCGGGTGAGGACGCGGACAGCTCCGCGAACCCGACGTCGCACTGGCCGGACGGCGGCACTTCGCAGCCGCGGCCGGCGATCGTGTCGGTGTGGAAGAAGGGCCGCTGGGGCCAGGTCGGCCGCATCGGCGTCAAGTAGTGCCTTCCGGCGCCCCGATCACTCTCGGCGAGACTTGTTCTCCCTGATCGGGGCGCCGGACGACACCGTTCGGTGATGACGGAAGCCGGTCGCGCTCATTAGCTTCAGCCCTGTGAAAAGGGCACTGGTGTTCATCGCGGCAGGCGCGCTCGTCTCCGGCTTCGTCCCTTCGTACGCGCAGGCGACGACCGTCCCGTCCGGCTGCACCGGCGGCGCCGCGCCGAACCCGAGCGTCGAGCAGGGCAGCCCGCCCGCCGGATACACGTTCAGCCCGGCCGCCCCGGTGCCACCGGGCACGCCGAGGAGCAAGCAGCCCCGGCTGTCGACGGCGAGTGGCTACCAGCCCGATGGCGGCAGATACGCCCTGATCGCGACCCCGGACAAGATGGTCAGCACCGCCTACGCGGCGCTGAAGTTCGTGCCCGGCGCCGTCTACACGCTGACCGACTGGACCGGCACGAACGTCCAGCGCACGGACGCCGTCCAGGAAACAGGACTGCGGTTCTACGACGGTTCTGGCAAGGTCGTCCTGGAGAACAAGCTCAAGGTCACGCATGCCGTCGAAACCGACGGCGCGCTGGCGCGGCAGGACTTCCCGCCGTCCACCGCCCCGCCGTCGGCCGGCTCCGTGAAGTTCTTCGCCGCAACCGACCGCAACTGGGTGATGTGGGACTGCGTCCACCTGCAGGTCGCCTCGTTCTCGGCGAAGGCGGAGGTGCGGGATCCGGCGAGCGGCGCCTGGGGCGCCACGGCCACCATCGAGGCGGGTACCACCGCGAACTACCGGTTCACGGTCACCAACGACGGCACCACGACGCTGACCGACATCAAGGTCGACGACCCGTACTGCGACGTGAAACCCGCGCCGATCGCGAGCCTCGAAAGCGGCAAGTCCGCGACCGTCACCTGCGACCACAAGAACGTCACCGAAGCGGACAACGGCCACGTCAGCACCGTGACCGTCTCCAGCGGCACCCTGCCGAAGAAGACCGCGACCACCACCATCAAGGTCACCCCGCCGCCCGCGATCGACGAGATCGGCGAGTTCGTCTGGGACGACGTCGACCGGAACGGCCTGCAGGACGCCGGGGAGCCGGGCGTCCAGGGCGTGAAGGTGACGTTGAAGGACGCGTCGGGCAAGGCGCTCGGGACGATCACCACGGACGCCGGCGGCAAGTACCGCTTCACCAAGCTGAAGGACGGCATCTACCAGGTCTGCTTCGACATCGCCGGGCTTCCGTTCACGTATACGGCCAAGGACGCGGGCGACGACACGAAGGATTCGGACGCCGACCCGGCGACCGGCTGCACCGCGACCACCACCGTCGGCCCGCGTAAACGCGTCGACCTGACGCTCGCGGCGGGGCTGAACGCGCCGACGAGCAGGCTGGGCGACTTCGTGTGGCTGGACAAGGACAAGGACGGCCTCCAGAGCCGCGACGAACTCGGCGTCCCGGACGTGAAGGTGACTTTGAAGGACGCGTCGGGCAAGGAGGTCGGCTCGGCCGTCACCGGGCCGGACGGGCGGTACGCCTTCGAGCGGCTGGCTCCGGGCTCGTACCAGGTGTGCTTCGACGTCGGCTCGCGTCAGCTGACCCGATCCGGTGCCGCGCACCACGACGGCACGGATTCGGCGGCGGATCCCGCGACCGGGTGCACGCCGGTGGCCGCGGTGGCGGCGCCGGAGGATCTGACCAGGGACGCAGGGCTGCTCGAACCGTGAATTGTCGGTGGGTGCCGCTAGCGTCGCCCACCGTGACCACTCATCTCGACGCCACCCGCGAGTCCTACGACACCGTCGCCGAGGATTACGCCGCGCTGATCGGCCCGCGCTTCGACCAGGAGCCGATCAGCCGCGCGATGCTGGCCGCGTTCGCCGAACAGGTACGCGGCCCGGTCGCCGACGTCGGTTGCGGACCTGGCCACGTCACCGCCCACCTGGCGTCGCTCGGCCTCGACGTCACGGGTGTCGACTTGTCGCCGAAAATGATCGAAGTGGCTCGTCGTCAGTTCCCTGACCAGCGGTTTTCCGTCGGATCGATGACGGCCTTGGATTTCCGCGACGGCTCGTTGGACGGTCTCGTCGCCTGGTGGTCGATCTTCCATCTGCCGCCGGAGGTGCTCCCCGACGTCTTCGCGGAGTTCCGCCGCACGCTCGCGCCCGGAGGCCGTCTGCTGGTCGGATTCCACGTCGGTGACGAGCGGCTGAGTCCGGAAAAGGCGTACGGCCACCCCGTCAGCTACGACGCCTACCTGCTGGATCCCGGCCGGATCGCCGACCTGCTGGGTCTGGCCGGTTTCGAGGTCGCCGCGCGGCTGATCATGGAAGGGAGGAAATGGCCACAGGCCTGCCTGTCCGCCCGGGCGGTTTGACGCGCGGGCCGCGGACCTGATCTCCTGCGCACGCAACCGAGCCGGGCGGGGTCATGACGCAGACGAACACGACCACGGGTGAGAACACGCCCGACTGGCCTTCGCGCGCCTGGTTCCGCCGGCCGTCGACCTGGACGTGGTTCGGGTTCGGCCTGGTGCTGATGGTCTACGCCGACCTGGCCTGGCGCCGTCGCTGGATGAGCGACGACGGGCTGATCGTGCTGCGGACGGTTCGCCAGATCCTCGCGGGCAACGGGCCGGTGTTCAACATCGGCGAACGCGTCGAGACGAACACCAGTCCTTTGTGGACGGCGGTGCTGAGCGTGCTCGGGCTGATTCCGGGCGTGCCGCTGGAGTGGATCTCCGTGGTTACCGGACTGGTCTTCTCCGTCGTCGGGCTGTTCTTCGGCCTGGACGGCGCCCGGCGGCTCTACCAGCCGCTGGCGTTCCATGGCCTCGCGCCCGCCGGGGCGCTGGTGGTCTGCGCGCTGCCGCCGTTCCGAGACTTCGCGACGTCCGGGCTGGAGACCGGCCTGATCACTCTGTGGCTGGGTGGCACCTGGTGGCTGCTCGTCCGCCGTGCGTCCACAGTGGACGATCTGCGCAGCTGGCCGGTCGCGCTGGTCGCCGGTCTCGGGCCGTTGGTGCGGCCGGATCTCGCGCTGTTCAGCGTCGTCGCCTTGGTGGCGCTGCTCGTGCTGCTGCGTCCGGGACGTCGTCGTGCGCTGGGCCTGCTGGCCGTGGCGGGCGCGCTCCCGTTGGCGTATCAGGTGTTCCGCATGGGCTACTACGGTCTGCTGACGCCGAACACCGCCCTGGTCAAGGAAGCGTCGGAGGTGAACTGGGCCCGCGGCTGGGCCTATCTGGTGGATCTCGTCCAGCCGTACTGGCTGTGGCTCCCGTTGCTGGTGCTCGCGGTCGCGGCCGCCACGGTTTCGTCCACTGTGGACAAGACGTTCGTGGTGCTCACCGCGGTCCCGCTCGTCGGCGCGGTGCTGCTCGCGGGGTACGTGATCCGCGTCGGCGGGGATTTCATGCACGGGCGCATGCTGCTCCCGGCGCTGTTCTGCCTGCTGTTGCCCGTGCTGGCCTTGCCGGTGACGAGGCTGACCGTGGCATTCCTGGTCGTCGTCGGGATTTGGGCGTTCGTGGCCGCCGCGTCGCTCCGCCCGGCGTCCTCGGCTTCTCCGCGCGCCGTCGGCGTCACGGACGAGCGGTCGTTCTGGTCGCGGTCGATCGGGCACGAACACCCGGTCCTGGCCGGCGACTACGCCGACCACCCGTTGATGCCGTCGGCGCTGGAGGCCATTCACGGCGTGGTCGGCCCTGCGGTGCTGGTCCAGGACTACGCGACCAGGCGCTGGTACGCGTACCCGACGGACCGGCCGTACGTCACCGTCGCGGCGGACAGCATGGGCGCCCTCGGCCTCCTGATCCCGCTCGATGTGCGGCTGCGCGACGGCTACGGCCTCGCCAACCCGTTCGCCGCGCATTCGACGTCGCTCCCCAACGGCCGCCCCGGTCACCAGAAATGGCTGCCGCCGGTCTGGGAACTGGCGAACTCCGCCCGCCTCCCGATCGCCGAAGGCGGCCCGGCCCGCGCCGAGGACGTCGCCGCCGCCCGAGCCGCACTCGACTGCCCTGCCCTTCGCGCGATCGACGCTTCGGTGCGCGACCCGCTCACCGCCGCCCGCTTCGCGGACAACTTCGCCGGTTCCTTCACGCGCGGCTCCGTACGATTCCCGCGGGTCGCCACCCCTCCCGTCGTGTGCGCCCTCCAATCACGCGAGTTCGCCTTCTAATCACGCGAGTTCCGCTTTCGAGCACGTGAGACCGCCGTACTAGCGTGGCGGGTATGGCTGATCTCCCCCTGGCTCTCGTCACCGGTGCCACCCGCGGCATCGGTGCCGCGACCGCCCGCGCGCTCGCTCCGACCCACCGGTTGCTGCTCGGCGGTCGCGACGCCGACGCGCTCGGCGAACTCGCGGAGACGCTGCCCGACGCGCGGCCGTGGCCGATCGACCTGACCGACGACGAGGCACTGGAAACCGCGACGGCCGAATTCGGCGCGCTGGACGTGCTGGTGCACTCGGCGGGCGTGGCGCGGCTCGGCACGGTCGAAACCGCGACCGACGCCGACTGGCGGGCGAACTTCGAGGTCAACGTGCTCGCGGTCGTCACACTGACCAGGCGGCTGCTGCCCGCGCTGCGTGCTTCGAAGGGGCACGTCGTCGTGATCAACTCGGGTGCCGGGCAGAACGCCCGCCCGGGCTGGGGCCCGTACGCCGCGAGCAAATTCGCCGTCCGTGCCTTCGCCGACTCGCTGCGGGAGGAGGAGTCCGCGCTTCGGGTGACGTCGATCTACCCCGGCCGCACGGACACCGAAATGCAGCAGGCGATCATCGCCGACGAGGGCCGCGCGTACGAGCCGGAACGCTTCCTGCGCCCCGAATCCGTCGCGGCCGCCGTCCTCGCCGCGGTCTCGGCGACCGGTGACGCGCACCCGACCGAGGTGACCCTGCGGCCGCGGGGCCTGGTCTGACGCGCCTTCGTTGCTCGCTTGTGTGTTCCCAATGTCGCATTCGAGACGCTCAGCGTCCCAAATGCGACATTGGGAACCCCAGCACAGCGCCCTAATGCCCCCAATGTGGCAACAGGGCCACTCAACGTCCCCAATGCCACATCGGGCGCCCCGGCCCAGTTATCCACAGCACCGCCCCATTGTGGACAACCAGCCCCTGAACAGCACTTTTTCCCAGGCCCCAGCCCCCACCCCCGATAGACTGGCTTCGGGGCCGCCCCCCGGGACGGGTGGGGGGCTGGGTAGGTGAGTCAAGAGCGAAGGCGTGCGGCGGTGTCGGCGACTTCGGCTTGTACTTGGGCGCGGTCCACTCGCAGGGATTCGCCGTCGCCGACGACCTGCTCACCGGCGACCCACACGTCGCGCACGCGGCGTGAGCCGGCGGCCCACACCAGGTTCGAGAGCAGCTGCACGTCCGGCACGTCGATGCCGGCCGCGAAGGCCGGGTCGTCGAGGTCGACGTGCACCATGTCCGCCCACCGGCCGGTTTCCAGCGCGCCGATGTCGGTCCTGCCCAGCGCGTCCGCGCCGCCGCGGGTGCCGAGCAGGAACGCGTCGGCCGCGGTCAGCACGGTCGAGTCGCCGGTCGCGAGGCGCGCGAACATCGCGGAGAGCTGCAGCTCCTCCCACAGGTCGATGTCATCGTTCGACGCCGGGCCGTCCGTGCCGAGCCCGACGGCGACGCCCGCCTTGCGAAGCTCCGTCACGCGTGCGATGCCCGAAGCGAGCTTCGCGTTCGAGCCCGGGCAGTGCGCCATCCCGACACCGCGCGCGGCGAACAGTGCGATGTCCTCGTCGGACAGGTGGATGGCGTGCGCGGCCAGCGTCCGGCCCCGCAGCATCCCGACCTTCTCCAGCAGCGCGGGCACCGAGCCGTGCGCTTCACGCTGCTTGACGTCTTCGAGCGCCGCCTCGGCCACGTGGATCTGCACCAGCGCGCCCCGCTCGGCCGCCGATTCCGCGGTCGCCCGCAGCGCCTCCTCGTTCAGCATGTACGCCGAGTGCGGCCCGTAGCCGACCTCGATCCGGTCGCCCGGCCCGAACCGCAGGCCGTCGGTGTCGATCCAGCGTTCGATGCTCTTCAGCATCGCGCGCCAATCCATCCCCGGCAGTTCCATGATCGGCGGAGCCAGCACCACACGGCCACCGGTGGTGAGCACCGCGTCGGCGAGCTGCTCGCCTTCGAAGTACATCTCCGCACTCGTCGTGACACCGTGCCGCAGCATCTCGACCGAGCCCAGCAGCATCCCGGTGCGGATGTCGGCCGGCTTCAGCTTCGCTTCGGTCGGCCAGATGATCTCGGTCAGCCACGGCAGCAGCGGCAGGTCGCCGCCCATCCCGCGCAGCAGCGTCATCGGGCTGTGCGCGTGCGCGTTGACCAGACCGGGCAGGAGGATACCGCTCAACCGGGTCACGGGAGCGGACGTTCCGGGCGCCTCGGAAGCGGGACCGACATGGGTGATACGCCCCGCCTCGTCCACGTCGACCACGGCGTCACGCAGCAACGAGCAGGCGGGGTCGGCGGGGAGAACGACGGGAGCGTGGAAACGGCGTTGCATGACCCGAGCTTACGGGTGCCGTTTATCGCGCCGCTCAGTCCACAACTCCGCTCCGCCACGCCCACGCCGCGATCTCCACCCGGTTCCGCGCACCGACCTTTCCCTGCACCGACGCCAGATGCGTCTTCACCGTCGACAGCGACAGGAACAGCTCGGCCCCGATCTCGGTATTCGTCAGCCCCTTCGCGGCCGCCTTCACGACGTCCAGCTCCCGCGCGGTCAGCGGCTCCGAAGGCGGGCTGACGTCGCGTTTCACCGTCCCGCCGTCGAAATGCTTCAGCAGCCGGACGGTGATCTGCGGCGACACCAGCGCGTCCCCGCGCGCGGCCGCGCGCACGGCTTCGATCAGCAGCGCCGGCCCGGCGTCCTTCAACAGGAAACCGCTCGCACCGTTCCGCAGCGCGGTGTGCACGTACTCGTCGAGGTCGAACGTCGTCACCACCACGACCTTCAGCGGATCGGTGACATCCGGGCCCGCCAGCTGCTTGGTGACCTCGAGCCCGTCGATCCCGGGCATGCGGATGTCCAGCAGGCAGACGTCCGGCCGCAGTTCTCGCGCCTTCGCGACCGCCGAGACACCGTCCGCCACGTCGGCGACCACCTCGATGTCGTCCTGCGCGTCCAGGATCATCCGGAAGCCGATCCGCACCATGTCCTGGTCGTCGGCGATCAATACCCGGATCACTCTTCTCCTTCAAGTGGTAGCCACGCTTCGACGCGCCATCCGCCGCCCGGCGCCCGCCCGGCGGAGAGCCGGCCGTGCAGCAGGGCGACCCGTTCGCGCATGCCGATCAGACCGTAGCCGCCCGACCCGCCCGCCGGACGCCGCTGGGGTTCGCGTCCGTCATCGGTCACCTGGAGGTGCAGTTCGTTCCCGGACACCTCGGCGATGACCAGCGCCTCTTTCGCCCCCGACGCGTGCTTGCCGACGTTCGTCAGCGACTCCTGCACCAGCCGCAACGCCGACCGTCCGACCTCGTGCGGCACGTTCGACGGCAGTTCGAGCTTCATCGACGTCTTCACGCCGTGGTTCGACCGTTCGATCAGCGTCCGCAGATCGGCGGCGAGATCGGTGGTGGCCTGTTCGCTGAACTCGCTGCTCCCGGCCGGGGCGTCGCCGCGCATACTCCGCACGAGCCGCCGCATCGCCGCCAGCGCCTCCACCCCGGCGTCCTCGATGCGGCCCATCGCCTCGACCGCGACCTGCGGATTCTTCTCGCCCATCATCTTCGCCGCCTGCGCCTGCACGACGATCCCGGTGACGTGGTGGGCGACGACGTCGTGCAGTTCCCGCGCCAGCGCCATCCGTTCCGAGGTCTGCGCGTCACTGATCGCCGACTGGATGACCTGCGTCCGCTCCGAATCCCGCGAACGCAACGCCAGGCCGACCGCCACCGAGATACCGAGCAGCAGCACCGCCGCGACGGCGAGCCCGGCGATCTCGTCCGGGTCGGTCATCAGCCTGGGGCCCGGCCGTTTGGTGTTGAGGATCGAGGCCACGGCGACCACGGCCGAAAGCCCCGCGATCCGGGACACGGCCTTGCT
Source organism: Amycolatopsis japonica (assembly GCF_000732925.1). NCBI lineage: Bacteria > Bacillati > Actinomycetota > Actinomycetes > Pseudonocardiales > Pseudonocardiaceae > Amycolatopsis > Amycolatopsis japonica. Next base: position 8,841,155 of record NZ_CP008953.1, on the reverse strand, counting down.
CAGCCCGACCGCCCGGACCAGGGTGACGACCAGCCCCATCCCCGCGACGATCTGCGTCCCCGGCACCCCGCCGGGCGTGGCGTAGTCGTAGCGGAGCCGCAGGAACGGCGTCACCAGAGCGGAAAGCAGCATGACCGCGGTGAGCGCGACCATCGCGTCGGCGGGCCGTCGCGGCGCCGCGACCGCGATGATCGCCGCGACGATCGAGCAGACCAGGATCGGGAAACCGTGCGCCCCGCTCTCGTAGGTGAAGCCGAACTCCAGGATCAGCGCGACACCCAGCAGACCGATGAGCGGCCATTGCCCCATCACCAGCTTGTTGAGCTTCTGCAGCTTTTCGTAGCGTTTCGGATGCGCCGTGCGGTCGCGGCCGGGGATCGCGAAGATCAGCGTGCCGCCCAGCAGGATGCCGCCGAACAGCATCGCCTGCGCCATCGTGCCGTTCGAATCGCTGCCGTAGAAGTACCGCCCGGACACCGCGGTCAACGTGGCCAGCACCAGACCCGAGATCACGGCGAAGGCGACACCCGGTCGCGTCCGGCGCGCGGCGTAGAACAGGATCTCGACCCCCGCCACCACCTCGGTGATGGACAGATGCGCGAGCACGCTCGAGTAGGTCGGGATGTTGAAGTACCGGACGACCAGCGTGTACGCCACCAGCACGACCGAGGCGGCGACGGCGGCGACGGCGGCCCTCTTCTGCGCCCAGAGCGCGCAGAACACCATCGCGAAAATGCCGGGGAACAGCAGGAGATCGATGCCGCGGGGGCCCGTGTCGTCGAAGGCCGCGTCGGTCACGAAGACCAGGTCGAACGCGAGCGCGGCCAGCAGGACGACGGCGGGCATGCCGATACGTCGCGCGAGCGCACTCACCCGCGCGGTGAACTTGTTCTGGGCCGGACCTGCTGTCACACCGTGACGGTAGAGGATCGGCCGCCGTCCGCACCTTGGCCGACCGGCCCGAGCCGGGTCGGCCGATCGGCCGATGCGCGGGTGATCAGCACTGGCCGTCTGCCCGAAGTGGACAGACGGCGGTTTCGCAAAGCTGATCGAGGCTGAAGTGACCGAGGTCTTTTGATCTTTTGAAGTCGCGCCCCTGTTGACCGTCAGGTCCCGTGATCGTGATGGCAGGGCGCCTTTGAGTGGGAGGTAACGTGAATTCCGAAGCAGCGCCCTGGCAGCACGATCACGGCAGGCGCGATGACGGCGCAGTGCTTTCGGGCCGCGGGCTGGTGAAGCGGTACGGCACACAGCACGCGCTGGCCGGGATCGACATCGACATCCAGGCGGGTGACGCGGTCGCCATCGTCGGGCCCTCCGGCTCGGGCAAGACCTCCCTGCTGCACGTGCTCGCCGGGATCCTCCGCGCCGACTCCGGGCAGATCTTCCTGGCGGGCCAGCGCGTCGACCAGCTCAACGAGCGCAAGCGCAGCGAACTGCGGCGCACCGAGTTCGGCTTCGTGTTCCAGTCCGGGATGCTCGTCGCCGAACTGAGCGCCGAAGAGAACGTCGCGCTGCCGTCACTGCTGGGTGGCAAGGGGCGCAAGGAATCCATCGAAGCCGGCCGCGAATGGCTGGCGAAGCTCGGCCTAGCGGGCAAGGAGAAGCGCCGCCCCGGCGAGCTTTCCGGCGGTGAGGCGCAGCGCGTCGCGATCGCCCGCGCGCTGACACACCGGCCGAAGGTGATCTTCGCCGACGAGCCGACCGGCGCGCTCGACACCCGCACCGGCCGCGCCACGATGGACGCGCTGCTCGCCGCTGCCGCCGACAGCGGCGCCGCGGTGATCGTGGTGACCCATGACCGCGAGCTCGCCGAAGCCATGCCGCGCACCGTCTCCATCCGGGACGGTCTGATCGCGACGAGGTTGGCCGCGTAATGAACAGCTTCCAGCTGGCCATGCGGGTGCTCCGGGTCGACCGCCGGACCCGCACGTCGGCCATCCTCACCGCGGTCGGGGTCGCCGTCGCGACCAGTCTGGTGCTCCTGCTCGCCTCTCTTCCCGGTGCCACGCAGGCCCGTTCGCAGCGGGCGATCTGGCAGGACATCGGCAGCTACTACTCCCAATCCGGGGAGAGCCAGCGCCCGGCGCCGCTGCTCATGGCGTCGAACAAGGACTACTCGGGCGATCGCGAGATCATCCGCGTCGACATCGCCCTGACCGGTACCGCGCCGATGCTCAGCCTGCCGCCGGGCATCCCGAGGTTGCCCGGTCCCGGCGAGTCGATCGTTTCGCCCGAACTCGGGAAACTGATCCAGTCCGCGCCGCAGGCGCAGCTCGGGGACCGGTTCGGCAAACTCGTCGACGCCCTCGGCCCCGAATCGCTGATGTATCCGGAGCAGCTGGTCGCCGTCGTCGGCCACACCCCGGAGACGATGCCGCAGACGGCGCTCGCCGCGGACGGCTTCCCCAACAAGCAGGCGAAACCCGACCCGATGCTCGAACTGCTCGCCTGGGTCGGCGTCATCGTCCTGCTCGTGCCGAGCCTGGTGCTCGTCGCGTCGTCGGCGAGGCTCACCGCCGCACGGCGTGAGCTGCGGATGGCCGCGCTCCGGCTCGCCGGGGCGACTCCCGGTCAGGTGACGAAGATCGTCGCCGCCGAAACGGCGTTGTCCGCGACCGTCGGCGCGTTGCTCGGCATCCTCGTGGCGCCCGCGCTGCAGGGGCTCTCCACGTTCGTCCCCTGGGCGGGCGGGACCTGGCTCGCGTCGGACTTCAGCCTGTCGGTCGGCTCGACCATCGCGGTCGCCATCGCGATCCCGCTGCTGGTCGTCCTCGCCGGGGTCCTCGGCATCCGCCGCGTGCTGAAGACGCCGCTGTTCGCGGCCTCGGCGCACGCTCGCAAGCCGCTGCACTGGTGGCGCTTGCTGGCGGTCCCCGTGGCCGGTGCCTTCTTCCTCTTCGCGATCACCCAGGACAACGCCAGCCTGCCGATGGTGATGCTCGGACTGTTCCTGCTGGTCGGCTCGGCCGCGATCATCGGACCGTGGGTCACCTCGGCGGTCGGCGGCACGTTCGTCCGGATTTGGCGCAAACCGGCGTCGTTGCTGGCCGGGCGCAGGCTCCGCGACGACCCGAAGAGCGCCTACCGCGCCACCGCGGGTGTCGTGCTCGCCGTCTTCACCGGCTCGATGGCGCTCACCCTGCTGCCCTCGTTCGAGTCGATGGCGGGTGGCGGCCGGACCTTCAAGGACAACGTCCTCTACGCCCAATCCGACGCGACCCAGGCACGGCAGGTCGCCGACCGGACCAACGCGTCCCTCGCCCGCTACGGGATCACCGAGAAGGCCGTCTCGGTCGGGCAGGTCTACCTGTCCACCGGCGAACCGGGCACCCGCTCGCAGAATCTGAGCCGGGCCTTCGTGATGACCTGTGAGGACGCCTCGAAACTCCTGCGGGTGAACATCGGCGGCTCCTGCCGGCCGGGTCCGGCGATCTACAGCAGGTACGCCATCAACCCGGCGGAGTACCGCGTGCTGTCGGAGTACGACAAGGCCGGTCCGCAGCTGGATCCGAAGGCCCCCGTCCACCTCTTCCCGCAGGGTGACGAGGACACGTCCAGCACGATCGTCATCGACCCGGCCCTGGTGCCCGCAGGGGTCACGCCGGAACGCTTCGACGTGATCGTGCCGACGACCCGGGACAACGGCGAGGTCGTGCGGACCGCGCTGGTCGGCGCGGCCCCCGGCCAGGAGGTCGGCAGCCGCGGCCTGCACCTGATCGGCCAGCAGCAGGAGCTCGGCGACCTGCGCCGGGTCACCGTCATCGGCCTGATCGCCGCCGGCGTGCTCGCCGGCTGCAGCGCGGCCGTGGCGACCGCGGGTTCGGTGATGGACCGCCGCCGCACCTTCGGGGCGCTCATCGCGGCCGGGACACCGGTCCGGGTGCTGGCGAGGGCGTTGCGGATGGAAGCGGCCCTGCCCGCGATGGTGGCCACCATCGGCGCGGGTGTGGTCGGGATCGGAGTCGGCATGGGGCTCTACAGCCTGGTCGAGAAGGAGTCGGTCGTGCTGAGCCCGTGGCTGCTGGCGCCCGTGGTGCTGGGAATCGGGGTGGCGTTGCTCGGGGCATCCGTCTCGACCCCGGCGCTCAAGCGGGTGCAGTCGGAGCCCTTGGCCGACGAATAGAAAAAAGGTTCGCCCGAATGGCGTCATGGCGCCTGGGCGGGCAGGTCTCGTGGGTGGAGTCGGGTGATCACATCCACGAGGCCGGGTGCCCGGTCGTCTCTCTGTCGGGGGAGGGACGAACGGGCACCGGGGACGCGCAGGGGGCGTTCCAAGGCACGGGGGTGTGAAGAAAGGGCCGGTCAGGGGACGTGGGGACGTCCTGACCGGCCCTTTCTGTGTGCTCTAAACCCGCTCGAAGATCAGATCGTGCGAGATCCGGCCCTCGACGTCTGCGCGGTTCTCGAACTTCGTGATCGGCCGCCATTCCGGACGCGGCGCCCAGCCGCCGGGCTCGCCGGCGTGGCGGTTGCGCAGGAGCGGCTCGGCCGAGCAGACCTCCATCATCTGCTCGGCGTAGTTCTCCCAGTCGGTCGCCATGTGGAAGGTGCCGCCCGGCGCGAGCCGCGAGGCCACCAGCGCGACGAACTCGGGCTGCACGATCCGCCGCTTGTGGTGCCGCTTCTTCGGCCACGGGTCCGGGAAGAACAGCCGGACGCCGGACAGCGTGCCCGGCTCCACATGCGAGGTCAGCAGCACGACGGCGTCACCGTGCATCAGCCGCAGGTTCTCCACACCGAGCTTCTCGGCGCGCAGCATCAGCTGGCCGAGCCCCGGGTCGTACACCTCGACCGCGACGTAGTTCAGCTCCGGCGCGGCGGCGGCGAGCTGGGACGTGGTCTCGCCCATGCCCGAACCGATCTCCACCATCACCGGGGCCCGCCTGCCGAACCAGTCGTCGAAGTCCACCGGTCCTTCGGGCAGTTCGCCGACGGTGCGGCCGAGCGACGGCCAGAGTTCGTTCCAGGCTCGCTGCTGCCCGACGGTCATCCGGCCGCCGCGTTTGACATAGCTGACCACGCTGCGCATCCGTGGCTGGTCCTCGTTTTCCACCAGCCCATTAAACGCGGCGGTTACCTGACTGCTTCGAACTCCCCCAGCCGCGAGCGCAGCCCCGCGAATCCGCCGACCGCGATCGGGGCGGGCGTCGTACCGGAATGGGCGGGGAGGACGTCGATCCAGCCGTCGTGGCCGCTGGTGTTCAGCACCGTGGTCGGGATCGAATGCCCGGACGCGCCGCGTTCGGAAGGCATGAACTCCCAGTAGCCGGATTCACCGTCCGCGGCCCACGGCACGAATTCCCAACCGGGCCGCCTGCCGAGCAGGCCGGCGATGCGATCTTCGATGCGGAAACCGAGCTCCCGCGATTCGAGCCGTCCGTCCACGATGGCCCGAAGCCACCAAGGCGCGGGAATTTCGCCGTGCATTCCGCTCGACGCGCGGTACAACGCGACGACGAGATCTTCGGGAGCGCGATGCACCCAGGCGCGGCGGATATCCGACGGCCGGGTCGCGGACGCCACCGTGCGGGGCAGTTCGATCGCCTGTGACCATTCGAGGTCGAGCATGGGCTCGAGCCGGGGCTGCATACTTTCCGTGCGGGCTTGCGGGATCATACGTTCCACTCCCTGACCGGAATCCACCGTCAAGGATCACCTCCGGGGCCGAGAGCCGAGAAATAGGCTCATCCCGAGCATCGCCCGGTCAGGAACAGTATGTCCGCTTCCTGTGAGAGAAGCCACAGCCTCTTAACGTGGACTTAACTCCTTTGGCCGCGGTAAAAGCTCACGCATCCCTTCGATGGGTGATCATCAGCCCGGCCGCATAAACAATCACGCAGATGCCGCCGAAATAAGCCAAATAGCCCCACGGTCCCAACGGTGGTTCGAGTTTCAGCATCGAAACCGTCAGATCCGGCCCCGAAAACTGATTCGCCGCGAAGAACGGCATCCACTGGTAGATGTCGTCGCCCACTTTCGGGATCAGCATGACGAGTCCCTCGAGCAGCTGCGTCCAGGCCAGCGCGAACCCGAGCGCGAACGCGGGACTGCGGAACAACAGCCCGAGGCCGACGCCGAGCAGACCGGTCAGGAAGAAGGTCAGGCCCTGCCCCGCCACCGCGCGCCAGTCGGCGCCCGAAGCCAGGCCCAGGTCGGCGGCCGGTTTGATCAAGTACGCGATCGCCCACGAGCCGAAGCCCACGAGCAGGCCGATCAGCCCCGAGAACACCCCGACGACGGCGCCCTTCGCCAGCAAGGCGGGCAACCGCGAGGGCACCGCCTGGAAGGTGAGCTTCATCGTGCCCCAGTTGAACTCCGTCGCCGCCGCGAGGATCGCGAGGACCAGCACCACGGTGCGGCCGAGCGCGCTGGCGACCTGCGTCGAGTTGACGCCGGTCTGGCCTTCGAGCGGGACGAAACCGAAGAACAACGCGGTGTAGGCGAGCGCGATCACGACCGCGATACCCGCGCACCACCAGGGCATGCGGGTGCTCAGCAGTTTGATCCGCTCCGCGCGGAGCACGTTCGCCGCGGTCATCCGACGACCTCCGGGACCTGGCCGGTGCCGTACTCGACGGCCTCGGCGGTGAGTTGCATGTACGCCTGTTCGAGCGAGCCGGTGAGCGGCTTCAGCTCGTGGAGGGTCGCGCCCGCGGCGAACGCGAGTTCGCCGATGTGGTCGCTGTCCATTTCGGACACGACGAGCGCGCCGTCCTCCTCGCGGAATTCGGCGCCCTTCTCGGTCAGCGCCCTCCGCAGCTCGGGCAGATGCGGGCTGCGGACCCGCACGCCGAGGCCCTTCGCGCGGCCGACGAAATCCTCCATCGTGCCCTGGTAGATCAGCTTCCCGCGTCCGATCACGACGAGGTCCTGCGCGGTTTGCGCCATCTCCGGCAGCAGGTGGCTGGACACGAACACGGTGCGTCCCTCGGCGGCGAGCGCGTGCATCAGCTTCCTGATCCACACGATGCCCTCGGGGTCGAGCCCGTTCACGGGCTCGTCGAACAGCAGCACCCGGGGGTCGCCCAGCAGCGCCGTGGCGATCCCGAGCCGCTGCGCCATCCCGAGCGAGAACTGCCCGGCGCGTTTGCGGGCGACCGGCTCCAGCCCGACGAGCCGGAGCACCTCGTCGACGCGTTTGTCCGGCAGGCCGTTGGTCGCGGCGATCCAGCGGAGGTGCTCGCGGGCGGTGCGGCCGGGATGCCGCCAGGTGGCGTCGATCATGCCGCCGACCGTCCGAAGTGGATCACGCAGCTCGCGGTAGGCGTGGCCGTCGATCGTCACCGTGCCCGACGTCGGGTTGTCGAGCCCGAGCATCATCCGCATGGTGGTGGACTTCCCCGCCCCGTTGGGGCCGAGGAACCCGGTCACCCGTCCTGCTTCGGCGGTGAAGGAAAGATCGTCGACGGCGAGCTTGTCGCCGTAGCGTTTCGTGAGTCCGATGGCCTCGATCATCAGCCCTCCCTCCGGTGGATTCCGACATTACGCGGGAAAGGACCGGGCTGCCCCCCGATAGGCGGCCCGGTCCTTGTTCCCCTTTTTCTCCCCGTCCGGACGTCTCGCTCCCCCGAGTGAGACGTCCGGCTTTCTCCCCTGTGGAAGTCCTTACGCGTCGCGCTTGTTCGCGACGACCAGCGAGATGGCCAGCAGCACCAGCGCGAAACCGGCGAAGTAGGCCAGCGAGCCTGCCTGGTTCAACGGCGCGTCCGCCGCGGCGGGGCCCCCGGTGAGGAACCGGTCGGCGACGTGGAACGGCATCCAGTCGTAGATGTCCTTGCCGATCTTCGGGATCAGCTGGATCAGGTTCTCCACCGCGAGGGCGTAGATCAGCACGAGCGAGATGGCGCCGGCGCTGTGCCGGATCAGGATGCCGACGGCGATCGCGATCACCGAGGCGAGGGCGAACACCACGCCCACCCCGGCGACGCTGACCCACTCCGCGGTGGTGTCCAGCATGAGGTCTTCCGGCCGCATGATCGAAGCGAGGCCCCAGGCGCCGAACGCGGCGATCTCGCCGATCACGAGCGACAGCGTCGCGACGACGCCGGTCTTGGCCAGCAGCGCCGAAGTGCGGTTCGGCACGGCCTGGAAGGTGGTCCGGATGGTTCCGAAACGGTATTCGGTGGTCACCGAAAGCGCGGCGAGCACCATGATCACGGCCATGCCGAACCCGTAACCGAACTGGGTCAGGCTGACGTCGGTGAGTTCCCCGGCGGGCGCGGCACCGGAGACGATGGCGGCGAAGCCGATCACGACCGCGAGTGCGGCCAGCGCGCACCACCAGGGTGAGCGGGTGGTGAACAGCTTGATGCGTTCCACGGCGAGCAGAGTCATGGCTTTTCTTTCCTCAGAAGAGTGGACGGCTACTGGGCGGCGGTGACCACTTCGGCGGCTTCGGCTTCGAGACCCGTGTGGTACTCGACCGAATCGCCGGTGATCTGCATGAAGGCCTGCTCCAGGGAGCCGGTCTGCGGGCTGAGCTCGTGCAGCACGATCTGGTTGGCCGCGGCGATCTCGCCGATCTTGTCACTGTCCAAACCGGACACCACGATCGCTCGGTCGGCGTCGGTGACCTGAGCGCTCGCCTGCGTCAGCGCGGTGCGCAGCGCGGGCAGTTGCGGCGACCGGACCTTGACCGTGTTCTCGGCGGCCCGCGCCACGAAATCCTCGGTGGAGGACTGGGAGATCAGCTTCCCCTTGCCGATCACGACCAGGTGGCTCGCGGTCAGCGCCATCTCCGAAAGCAGGTGCGAGGAAACGAATACCGTGCGGCCTTCGTCGGCCAGCCGGTGCATGAACTTCCGGATCCAGAGGATGCCTTCGGGGTCGAGGCCGTTGACGGGCTCGTCGAACAGAAGGACCTCCGGGTCGCCCAGCAGTGCCGCCGCGATCCCCAACCGCTGCGACATCCCCAGGGAGAAACCACCGGCGCGCTTCCCGGCGACGCTGGTGAGCCCGACGATCTCGAGCACCTCGTCGACCCGGCTCTCCGCGATCTTGTTGGACTTCGCCATCCACCGCAGATGCGCCCGCGCCGACCGGTTGGGGTGCACCCATTTGGCGTCCAGCAGCGCGCCGACGGTCCGCAGCGGGTCTTTCAGGTCGCGGTAGAGCTTGCCCCCGATGCGCACCTGGCCCGAGGTCGGGTTGTCCAGACCGAGGATCATCCGCATGGTCGTGGACTTGCCCGCCCCGTTGGGGCCGAGGAACCCGGTGACCTCACCCGCCGCGACGGAGAAGGACAGGTCGTTCACCGCCAGTGTCTTGCCGTACCGCTTGGTGAGGCCCGCTGCCTCGATCATGTCTGCTCCCCTCGGCGACTGCGAGAACAATCGTCGTCCATGTGGGTGGCCGAGCGCGTCATCCTGAGGTGCCAACCTGATACCCGACCTGAGACGTAGCTTGCCGTCTTCCGGCGGCGTACGCGATCGGTGATACCCCTGAGAGTGACCCTGATTCGCCAGGGTTAATGAACCGTGGTTCAATAATCGCATGGCGAGGCCCCGCAGCATCACCGACGAACGACTGCTGACCGCGGCGGGAACCGTGATCGGCAAGGTCGGCCCCGGTTTCACGCTGGCCCAGGTGGCGGCGGAGGCCGGGGTCGCGGTCGGCACCGTCGCCCAGCGGTTCGGTTCGAAGAACGGTCTTCTGCTGGCGTTGAGCCGGGCGAACACGCGATCCGTCGTGGGGCTGATGCGGGAATGCGGCGAGCTGGCCGATCCCGTGGAAGCACTGCGGGCGGCGGTCGTCGTGGTCTACGAGGGCCTGGGCGACGCGGAGACCGCGGCGAACCATCTCGGGCAGCTGGGGGTGGACATCGGCGATCCGGAGCTGCGCGCCCTGCTCGGTGAACATTTCACCGCCGTGGAAGCGGAATTACGCAGGCTGGTGCGCGCCGCGACGCGTGACCTGCCGGGCGCGCCGGGTGTCGTCCGCGCCGCGCGAGTGCTGCTGGGGGTGGCGAACGGGGCCGCGCTGGACTGGTCGATCCGGCCGAAAGGACGGATCACCGAACGGTTGGGGCAAGACGTGGACGCGGTGCTGACCGCGTGGAAGGGAGTGTCCTGAATGGACCGGAAAGTGGCCGTGGTCACGGGGGCGACGCGGGGCTGCGGCCGGGCGATCGCGGTGGAACTGGGCAGGCTCGGCTGGACGGTGTTCGTCACCGGCCGCACGACGCGGGAGCACCAGTCGCCGATGAAGCGGTCGGAGACGATCGAAGACACCGCGGAGCTCGTCGACGCGGCGGGCGGCCGGGGGATCCCCGTCCGGACCGACTTCACCGTCGTGTCCGATGTGGACGCGCTGAAGGCGCGGATCGAGTCCGAAGTGGACGGCCGGATCGACGTCCTGGTCGACGACGTGTGGGGCGGTGACCCGTTCGCGGATTTCGAGGGGGCGTACTGGGACTCCAGCCTCGACGACGCGCTCACGCTGGTGCACAACGCGATCGACACGCATCTGATCGCGCTGCACCGGCTGCTCCCGCTGGTCGTGCGGCGGGAAGGCGGCCTCGTCATCGAGGTCACCGACGGCGACCACGACGAGTACGTCGGCGCGGGGATCCCGTACTTCCTCGCGAAATGCGGGATCCGCGCGATCGGCAGGGCACTCGGCGCCGAACTCGAGAAGTACGGCTGCGTCGGCATGACCGTCACGCCGGGCTTCCTGCGTTCGGAAGCCATGCTCGACCACTTCGGGGTCACCGAGGAGACGTGGCGTGACGCGGTCGGCAAGACCGCCCCGGTCGATTTCGCCATCTCGGAGACCCCGGCGCTGCTCGGGCGCGGTGTCGCGAAGCTGGCGACCGACCCGGAGGTCTCGCGGTTCGCCGGCAAGACGCTCGCGTCGTGGACGCTGATGAACGAGTACGGCCTGACCGACGTCGACGGCTCACGCCCTGACTTCGGCAAGTGGATGGCCGAAGTCAGGGAGCCGGGCAAGGACACCGCGACGGCGGATCACGCGCTGTACCGCTGAGGGATCGTGCCGGCCGGGGAGCTACTTCTTCCCGGCCAGCACGTCCAGGTAGTGCTGGTTGAACATGACGCCGAGGACGTTGCCGAACGGGTCGACGACGGCCGCGGTCACGAAGCCCGGCCCGCGCTCGATGATCGGCTCGTACTCCTTCGCGCCCTTCTCCAGCAGCTTCGCGAAGGCGTCCTCGACGTTGTCGACGGCCCAGTTCGCGATGGCCCCGCCGGGGCCCGGCTGAGCCGACGGCGGCCGGAAGTCCCCGCGGACCAGGCCGAACTCGTGCTGGTAGTCGCCGATCCGGAACTCGGCGTACGCCGGCGTGCCGTCGGGACCGTTGCGGACGAAGTACGGCTCGATTCCGAAAAGGCCGGAGTACCACTCGATCGCGGCGGCCAGGTCGTCGGCGTAGAACGTGGTGGTGGTGAGACCTCGCAGCATTTCGTTCTCCTCAGGTAGTGGCTCTGAGAAGAAGGATCCACCGCAAAGTGCTCACCGAATGACCACTTTTCCGTGTGTTCCGGCTCCAATCACGCTTGATCCGGCTGGCATCACGCGAGATCCGGCTTTCCGAAGGGACTCGCGGTCGCCAGCCCCAGCAGTTGCGCGCGAAGGCCCCCTTCCCTCGGCTCAGCCGAGGAAACTCGACCTTCACACCTTCCCCAAGTACCTGAAGGCCCCCTTCACTGCGTCTAGCGCAGTGAAGGGGGCCTTCACGTACTGCAGGGGCGAGCGAGTGTGACAGTGGCGCAGAGGCTCAGGTGACCCCGGGACGCGCCAGCCCGGTCTCGTAGGCGAGCACCACGGCCTGCACCCGGTCGCGCAGGTCCAGCTTCGACAAAATCCGCCCGACGTGCGTCTTCACCGTCGCCTCGGACAGGAACAGCGTCTCGGCGATCTCCAGGTTCGAGAGCCCCTTCGCGATCAGCACGAGCACCTCCCGCTCCCGTTCGGTGAGGACATCGAGCTCGGCCGCGTCGCGCATCGGCTTCCCGCCGCCGCCGACGAACCGGTCGAGCAACCGCCGGGTCACCGAAGGCGAGACGACGGCGTCACCCGAAGCGACCGCCCTCAGCGCCGACACCAGGTGATCCGGCTGCGTGTCCTTCAGCAGGAACCCGCTGGCCCCGCCCTGCAACGCCGAATAGACGTACTCGTCCAGATCGAAGGTCGTCATCACGAGCACCCGAGCCGTCCCGGCCTCGACGATTCGCTTCGTCGCTTCGACCCCGTCCAGCACCGGCATCCGGACGTCCATCAGCACGACGTCGGGCCGCAGTTCCTCGGCGAGCCGGATCGCCTGCGCGCCGTCCCCCGCCTCTCCGACGACATCGATGTCGGCCTGCGCGCCCAGGACCATCCGGAACCCGACGCGCATCAATTCCTGGTCGTCGACGACCACCACCCGTATCACGTCGCCAACCTAACCGGGAGCCTCGCGTGCACCTGCCACCCTCCACCGGGAGCGGGGCCGACCTCCAGCGTGCCGCCGAAGACGTTCGCCCGTTCCCTCATTCCGATCAATCCGTTCCCACCGGGGACGGTGAGCTTCCGCGGCGGCGCGGTGTGCGCCGCCACCTTCGTCGCCGCGGGCACCAGCTGTTTCGCGCGGCCGGCGCCGTCGTCGGTGACCTTGACGTCGATCACGTCGGCCTCGCGGCGCACCACCACCTCGGCCTGTGCGCCCTGACCGGCGTGTTTCAGCGTGTTCGTCAGCGATTCCTGCACGATCCGGTACACGCCGAGGGAGACACCGGCGGGCAGCCCGGCCAGCGCTTCCGGCCCGATCGCCAGCGTCACCGGCACCCCCGCCTGGCGGATCCGGTCCGCCAGGTCGGTCAGCGCGCTGGCGTCCGGCTGCGGCACGCGCGGCTCGTCGTCGCCGTCGCTGCGGAGCACGTCCAGCAGGCGCCGCAGTTCGGCGAGCGCGCCGCGGCCGGTCTCCGAAATCGTCTGCAGGGCTCGTTTCGCCATCTCGGGATTCCCGTCGACCGCGTAGGACGCGCCGTCGGCCTGCACGACCATCACGCTCACCGCGTGCGCGACGACGTCGTGCAGCTCACGGGCGATACGTCCGCGCTCCTCGCCGACGGCGATCCTGGTCGCCTGGTCCCGTTCCGTCTCAAGTAGATGCAACCTGGCTTCCACCTCCTCGTGATAGGCGCGCCTCGCGCCGGCGAACTCACCGAGCGTCCAGCACAGCGCGGTGGAGAAAAGGGCGATGATCGCCAGGATCCACACGTCTTCCGGCGTGTCGATCCACAGCTGGAGCCCCGAGACGACGACGGTCGCCAGCAGGTACAGCAGCCCCTGTTTGCGCCCGACGTAGACCAGCACCGAGTAGATGCTGATCATCATCGCGAACGCGCTGGCCGCGCCCAGCTCCAGCGCGCTGTGCGGGATGCCGATCAGCAGCAGGAGGTACGCCGACCACAGCGTCGCCTTCCGCCGGAAGACCAGCGGCGCGACCATCGCGATGTCCAGCGGCAGGACCACGTACCAGGGCGGCATCGGGACTTCGGGCGTCTCGGCCGCCGCCACGAAGAACAGCAGGTCCGTGAGCAGCAGGGCGACGGCGATGAAGCTGTCCCCGGCCATGGGGTGGGCACGCATCCAGAGGCTTAACCGTCGCACCTGGTAACACTATGTCGGGCGATGCCGTTCGCGCGTCGGTCGCCGGTACCACCTTCGGTGCGACCCGAGGATGAGCGGCATGGCACGATTCTCCTCGGCGTGCTCGACGACTGGGAGGGGTGGGCGCCGTGACCTCAGCGACGGAGCAGGGCCGTCTCGCCGGTCCGTTGTCGATGTCGGTGGCGAATCTCTGCCATCGCCTCCAGCCCCAGGTGTCCGCGCGGACCGCGGCGGGTTTCGCCGAAGTGCTGCGCAGGCTGGGCGGCCCGTTGCAGGTCGCCGTCGCGGGCCGGATCAAATCGGGGAAGTCCACCCTGGTCAACGCCCTGATCGGCCGCCGGGTCGCGCCGACCGACGTCGGCGAGTGCACGCGGCTGGTCACCCGGTTCCAGTACGGCACGGTCGACCGCGTCGAGATCGTCTTCAACGACGGCCGCAAACAGGTGCTGCCCTTCTCCGCCGACGGGATGATCCCGGCCGAGCTGGGCATCGACATCGACCAGGTCTCGCATATCGAGGCGTACCTCACCAACGCGGTCCTGCAGGGCATGACCGTCATCGACACCCCGGGCCTCGGCTCGCTCGACGCCGCTTCGGTGTCGCGGACCGAGGAGCTGCTGGGCGCGGCGAAGCACCGCAAGCCCGACGATGACGAAGAGGAAGAAGAAGGCTCCGACGAGCTGGACGACACCTCGCGCAACGCGGTCGCGGGCGCCGAGGCCGTGCTCTACGTGGTCACGCAGGGCGTGCGCGCCGACGACCAGCAGGCGCTGGCCGCGTTCACCGCCGCGACCGCGAGCCGCGAGGCGGGCCCGGTCAACGCGATCGCGGTGCTCAACAAGGCGGACACCATCGCGCCGGAGTCGGTCGAAGGCTCGGGCGGCGACGTGTGGAAGGCCGCGACACTGCTGTCGGAGAAGCAGGCCGCGACGCTGAAACCCCGCGTCGCGGACGTGCTGCCGGTGATCGGGCTGATCGCGGAGTCGGCCGAGTCCGGCGGGTTCACCTCCCCCGACGCCGAGGCGCTGCGCCAGCTGGCCGAGATGGACGACGACATCCTCGAGACCATGCTGATCTCGGCGGACATCTTCACCAGCTGGGAATGCGACGTCGCGGCGGGCACCCGGCTGCGGCTGCTGGAGAAACTGGACCTGTTCGGCGTCCGGTACGCCGTCGAGGCGATCCGCAAGGAACCCGAGATCACCGCGGGCTCGCTGCGGCGGAAGCTGCTCGACGCCTCCGGGCTCGAAGCCGTCCGCCAGCGGCTGAGCATCGTCTTCGCCGCCCGAGCCGACGGCATCAAGGCCGCCGCCGCGCTCGCTTCGGTCACCGCGCTGGCCCACGCGTCCGGCGATCCGGCCGAGCGGCAGCGCGTCCACGACGCGATCGAGGTCCTGCTCGCCAAGCCCGAGGCGCATCAGCTGCGCCTGCTCGAAGCGCTCACCCTGGTCGCGTCCGGCGCGGTCGACATGCCCGAGGACCTGTCCGAGGAGGTCCTGCGGGTCGGCAGCAACGCCGACATCGGCGCCCAGCTCGGCAAGCCGGGCGCTCCCCGCGCCGATCTCGCCGCCCACGCCCTGGAACGCGCCGGCTGGTGGCGCTCCTTCGCGTCCTTCGGCGCGACGCCCGCCCAAAGCCGTGTCGCGCACGTCGTGCACCGGGCCTACTTCCTCATCTGGCAGCAGATCCGCGACTGACCTCCCGCGATCCGCGCATTTAGTCCTCTGGATGCGGTCCTTGCACGCGCAATGACCGCATCCAGAGGACTAAATGCGGGCCGGATTGATAAACCGAGCGCTCGGTCTAATAATGGGCGCATGGAAACGATCGTCGACGAGCCCCAGTGGCTGCGCACGGCCTCCTGGATCGGCTGCCCACTGGCGGGGGCCGCCCTCGGCTGGTTCCTCCAGTCGATCTCGGGCTGGGTGGCGTCCCTGAGCTGGATCCCGTTCAAGGGCCCGTTCCAACTGGTCTCGAACATCCCCCAGCCCTGGGCAACGGTCGTCGGAATCGGCGTGGGCCTGGTCCTCGGCCTGCTGTTCGCCGCGGTCTGGGCGCACGAACGGCTGATCGTCAAGGTGACGCCGACCCGCATCACGCTCACCACCAAGGGCCGCAGCCGCGCGTACGAAGCCGAGCTGGAGGCCGTCTTCCTCGACGGCAAGGAGCTCGTCCTGCTCGCCGCCGACGGCAGGGAACTGGCGCGGCAGAAGGGCGACGTCGACCGCGAGGCCGTCGCCAAGGCCTTTCTCGAGTACGGCTACCCGTGGCTCGACGAGCCCCCGGCGGTGAAATGAGGACGGTCGACCCCGCCAAACACGAGGCCAAACGCCGCGCCATCCTCGACGCGGCCGCGTGGCGTTTCTCGGAGAAGGGCTTCGAGAAGACCACGACGGCGGAGATCTGCCGCGCGGCGGGGATCAGCACCGGCAGCCTGTTCCACTACTTCCCGAACAAACGCGCGGTGTTCGTCGGCATCTTCGAGCAGGACGCCGACGAGACCGCGGCCCTGCTCGCGGCCGCCGGGGAGATCGAGGACCCGTGGGAGTCGATCCTCCACGTCGTCGCGCACGTGTCCGAGCAGCTGCTGCACCCGGTCGCGGCCAAACTCGTCCTCGAAGTCGCCGCGCAGTGCTCCCGCGACGCCGACCTGGCCGAGCTCGTCCAGGGCAACGACCGCGCCCTGCGCGACGGGCTCACCCTCCTCGTGACGCGGGCGGTGGACGCGGGCCGGATCGACCCCGGGTTGCCCCCGCGGACAGTGGCCAGCTGGCTCGTCGCTTTGGTCGACGCGCCGCTCTCCCGCGTGATTCTGGAGCCGGACCTCGATCCGGCGGCGGAACTCGCGGTGATGAAGGAGCTGATCGCCAGATTCCTTCGTCCCGTTCTGGCGATTCCGCCCCCGGCGGCCGGGCGGGTGGCCGACACTGGTGAAATCTCCCCGGGCTGATCGGTAAGCCCGGGACATCAGTTACGGGGGTCGAATCGGTGGGTGCCTGGCTGCGCAAGAAGGCGGTCGACGAGGAAAATCCGGACGATGTGCCGACCGGCCAGATCTCGGCGGCGATCATCGCCGAAGCGGATGGCGGGACTTCGCCGTCCGAGGGAACCACTGAGGTCGAAGCCGCGTCGAAACCCGATGTGGAGTCCACGACCACGGGTCCGGCCGACCTCGAACAGGCTCTCGCCGACAGGCAGGCACTGATCCAGATGTGCCTGTACGCCCTCGATCGCGCCCGCAGCGGCGGTGTCGTCGAGCGGCTCGAACACGGTCTCGCCGCGATCGGCGTCCGTGCCCTGCGTCCGGACGGCGAGCGGTTCGACCCCGCCGTGCACGAGGCGGGCGGCGCGGTCGCGACCGAGGATCCGGCACTCGAAGGGCTCGTCGCGGAGACCGAGGTCGTCGGGTTCGCCGATCACGACCGGGTGCTGCGCGCGCCGATCGTCATCGTCTACGCGAAGAAGGCACAGTGACCGCTCCGAGCGCGGCGGCCAACCTGCCCGCGGTCGTGAAGAGCACCCGCGAGCAGCTGCTCACCGTCGTCCGTGAAGCCGATCCTCAGGCCGCGAAATGGGTCGAGGACATCCGGAAGACGCGGCCGAAGAAGCCGTCGGTCGTGGTGGTCGGCGAGACCAACCGCGGCAAGAGCTCGCTCGTGAACGCGCTCCTGTCCATGCCGGGACTGTCCCCTGTGGACGCCGACGTGGCCACGGCGACGTATCTCGTCTTCGAACACGCCGAGCAGTGGTCCGCGCAGGCCTGCTACCCGGGCCAGCTGGCGCCGGTGCCGATCAACCTGAACGACCTGATCCACTGGGTCTCGGCGGCGCACGAACTGCCGGAAGGGCAGATCCCGCCGCGGTACGTCGAGGTCTCCGGCCCGGTCCCGCTGCTCGAACGAGTGTCCATTGTGGATACCCCGGGCGTCGGCGGGCTCGATTCGATGCACGGCGAGCTGGCGAAGGAGGCCGCCGCGGGCGCCACCGCGCTGTTGTTCGTCGTCGACTCCTCCTCGCCGTTCACCGCGCAGGAACTGCAGTTCCTGCAGGACATGGGCGAGCGCGTCGAGACCGTGCTGTTCGCGCTGACCAAGACCGACCAGTTCCGCGGCTGGCGCGAAGTCCTCGAAGCCGACCGGCGGCTGCTCGCCGAGCACGCCCCCCGGTTCGCGGACGCGGTGTTCCACCCGGTGTCCGCGCGCATGTTCGAAACGGCGGCCAAGGCCCCGAACGAGCAGATGGCCATGATGCTGCGCGAGAAGGCGGGCATCGCCGCGCTGCAGGGCGCGTTGCAGGAGATGCTGGTCGGCCGTTCGGCGATGCTGGGCGAGGCCAACACCCTGCGCGCGCTGTCGAGCGCGCTCGGCGAACTCAAGGCGAAACTCCAGGCGGAAAGCCGCGCGCTGTCCGCCGGCGAGGCCGAAGCGGAGCAACTGCGCCAGCGCCGCGACGATCTGACCACCGAACGCCGGTCTTCGACCCGCGGCTGGCAGCTGAAACTGCGTGCGGAGATCCAGAGGACCCGTGTCGAGGTCGGGCACGAGACCAGCAGGCAGATGCGCGACGCGTCGACCCACTTCCGCCAGCGGATCGACGGCGCGAAACGGGACGATCTCGCCGCGCTGCCCCAGCAGGTCGACATCGCGCTGCAGACGACGTCGCAGCGGATCTCGATGCTGCTCTCCCAGCGGCTCAACCAGGTCACCAACGTCGCGCTCGCCGAACTGTTCTCGCCCGAAGAGCTCGACATCATCCGAGGCCAGTTCGCCAGGGCGGGCGGCCCGCCGGTCGTGCTGCGCCCGCCGGACAAGAAACCGCCGACGGCCGAGGACAAACTGCTCATCTTCATGGGGGTTTCCGGCGGTCTCGGCGCCGGGAAGGTCGCCGCGCTGCCGCTGGCGGGTGTCGCGATCCTGAACCCGGTGATCCTGCCCGCCACGATCATCATCGGGCTCGGTGCAGGCTGGTGGATGGCGCGGACCCGCAAACACGCGTCGGACAAGCAGCACATGAAGCAATGGCTGGTCGAGGCGATCGCCGACGCGCGGTCCACGTTGGACCAGCTCGTCGCGGAGCAGCTGATCGAAGCCGAACAGCAGCTTTCGATGGCGCTCGACGAAGCCCTCGGCCGCCGCATCGACGCGATCGAGGCGGAGCTGAAGGAAGTCGACAAGACGATCAAGATGGGCGCGCAGGAACGGGCGAAGAAGATCTCGGTCGTCGCGAAGCGCCTGAAGGACGTCTCGGACGGCCGGGACCGCGCTGAGGCACTGCTCGGACGCATTCGGTCACTGCGCGACGCCTGATCACCCGCGTTTAGTCCTCTGGATGCGGTACTTGCACGTGCAAGTACCGCATCCAGAGGACTAAACGCGCTGGGCCAGCCTGCCCCAGCGGGTGGTCCTGTTGTGGACCGGAACCGAACCGGCTTACGGTGAGTCTTAAGCTTCGACACACCAGCAGGTCAACGAGGGGGTTATCCCATGTGGGTCGACGAGAGCGGCGGCACGGACACCGAGTCGGGCTCCACCGAAGCGGTCACCGTCCACGTTGACGGCGAGGAGTACCAGGCCGAGCTCAACTACGACCTCGACAAGGACGGCGTGAACGACGCCGCCGTCATCCAGCACGAGGACGGCACCGGCCAGGCGTTCGTCGACAGCGACGGCGATGGCGAGGCCGACCAGTACGCGGTGCTCGACGAGAACGGCAAGGTCGTCCAGGAAGCCGTCTACGACGAGGCGTCCGGTTCCTGGGTCGAGGCGGGTGGCGGCGGCAACGACGACGGTTCCGACGCGGGCACCAGCGGCACCATGCACGCCGACATGCCCAGCGGCGACGTCGAGGTCGGCCCGCCCACCGTCGACACCAACAACGACGGGACCCCGGACACCGCCATCGTCCACACGGAGGACGGCCGCACGATCGCCTTCACCGACAAGGACGGCGACGGCAGCGCCGACATCGCGGTGGAGACCGACGCCTCCGGCAACTCCAAGACCTACGAGCACACCGGCCCCGGCCAGTGGTCCGAGGTCGGCAGCGGCCTGGTCAACAACGACATCGACTCGGCCTTCACGAGCGCTCCGGCGGCCGAAGGCGACCCGGCGGGCGACGCGGCGTGGGGTGGCGAAGGCACCGAAACCCTCGAAGGAGTGGCGAAGATCGATTCCGCCACCGGCCAGTGGATCAGCCCCAACTAAATCCTGAAATGGCCTGGACCAATACAAGAATGGTTTAGTCCATTTCGGCGGGCCGATTAATGTAATCCTGGTCACAGAACAACCCGGCACGAGACCTCGTGCCGGGTTTTCTCATGTCCGATTCGTCTGCCGGCTGTGCCATCGATCACCGGAAGAATTTCTGCGTATGGCCCATTCCGGTGATACTGAATCGATTCCCTTATCGTTCTTGTGAGAGAACCGACAGGTCAGCTCTCGGTTACCTGCCGGTCATCCGGCTACTCTCGGGGAATCCCAAAACCTGCACACCGGTCTTCCCGCCGGTGTGCGAAGCCATTCGGTCGCCGGCATCGAAGCCCGCATCGGAACAGCGTCGTTCCCGGTGTGGGCTTCTGCCGTCGGAAGTCAGGAGTAGAGATGACCGCAGTCGCCATCCCTGGACTGGAAAATGCGCCGACGACGCACAGTGGCGTGCTGTCCTGGGTCCGGGAGGTCGCCGAACTGACCACTCCGGACCGTGTGGTGTGGGTCGACGGGTCCGACGAAGAGGCCGCCCGGATCAACGCCGAGCTGGTCTCCGCCGGCACGTTCGTGCAGCTCGACGCGAAGCCCAACTCGTTCTGGGCGGCTTCCGACCCGAATGACGTCGCCCGCGTCGAAGAACGCACCTTCATCTGTTCCGAGAACGAAGAGGACGCCGGTCCCACCAACAACTGGATGGACCCGGCCGAGATGAAGGCCACGATGACCGAGCTGTACCGCGGGTGCATGCGCGGTCGCACGATGTACGTCATCCCCTTCTGCATGGGCCCCCTCGGAGCCGAGGACCCCAAGCTCGGCATCGAGATCACCGACTTCGCCTACGTCGTCGCCTCCATGCGCGTGATGACCCGCGCCGGCAAGGCCGCGCTGGACAAGTTCGTCACCGAGGACGGCACCGAGCGCGAGTTCGTCCCGGCCCTGCACTCCGTCGGCGCGCCGCTGGAGCCGGGCCAGGAGGACGTCTCCTGGCCGTGCAACACCACCAAGTACATCTCGCACTTCCCCGAGTCCCGCGAGATCTGGAGCTACGGCTCCGGCTACGGCGGCAACTCGCTGCTGGGCAAGAAGTGCTACTCGCTGCGCATCGGTTCGGTCATCGCCCGCGACGAGGGCTGGCTGGCCGAGCACATGCTGATCCTCAAGCTGATCTCGCCCGAGGACAAGGTCCACTACGTCGCGGCGGCGTTCCCGAGTGCCTGCGGCAAGACCAACCTCGCCATGCTGCAGCCGACCATCCCCGGCTGGCGCGCCGAGACCCTCGGTGACGACATCGCGTGGATGCGGTTCGGCGAGGACGGCCGCCTGTACGCGGTGAACCCCGAGTTCGGCTTCTTCGGCGTCGCGCCGGGCACCGACTGGCACACCAACCCCAACGCGATGCGCACCATCGAAAAGGGCAACACGGTCTACACGAACGTCGCGCTCACCGACGACGGCGACATCTGGTGGGAGGGCATGGGCGACAAGCCCGAGCACGCCACCTCCTGGAAGAAGCAGGACTGGACGCCGGAGTCGGAAGAGAAGGCCGCGCACCCGAACTCGCGCTACTGCACCCCGATGTCGCAGTGCCCGATCCTCGCGCCGGAGTGGGACGACCCGCAGGGCGTGCCGATCTCGGCGATCCTGTTCGGCGGCCGCCGCAAGACCACGGTCCCGCTGGTGAACGAGGCCCGCGACTGGCAGCACGGCGTGTTCATGGGCGCCACCATGTCGTCGGAGACCACCGCGGCCGCCGCCGGCGCGGTCGGCAACGTGCGCCGCGACCCGATGGCCATGCTGCCGTTCCTCGGCTACCACGCCGGTGACTACTTCAAGCACTGGCTGGACCTCGGCAAGAACGCCGACGCGGACAAGCTGCCGAAGATCTTCTACGTCAACTGGTTCCGCCGTGGCGACGACGGCCGTTTCCTGTGGCCGGGCTTCGGCGAGAACTCGCGGATCCTGAAGTGGGTCATCGACCGCGTCGAGGGCAAGGGCAACGCGAACGAGACCCCGGTCGGTTTCGTGCCGAACGCCGAGGACCTCGACACCGACGGCCTCAAGGAGCCGCTGGCCGACATCCAGGCCGCGCTGGACGTCTCCGCCGACGAGTGGCGTCAGGAACTGCCGCTCATCGAGGAGTGGTTCGAGAAGATCGGCGACAAGGTCCCGTCGTCGCTGCGTGACGAGCTGGACGCGCTCAAGCAGCGCCTCGGCTGATAATCCGGACGCCGGAGAAGGCCTCATCCTCGGAGTCATTCCCGAGGATGAGGCCTTCTTCCTGTGCGCTCGGTACCGTGGCCGCATGGTCAAATTCGGCGTCAACATGGTCGTCCCGGAAAGCCGTGCCGCGTGGGTCGAAAAGTGCCGCAAGGCCGAGGACCTCGGATTCGACGTGATCGGCGCGGCCGACCACCTCGGCATGGCGCCGCCGTTCCCGGCCCTCGTGCTCGCCGCCGAGGTGACGAACCGCCCTCGGCTCAACACTTTCGTCATCAACACCGCCTTCTACAACCCGGTGCTGCTGGCCCGCGACGTCACCGGCACGGACCAGTTCACCGAAGGCAGGCTGGAGCTCGGCCTGGGGGCCGGTTACGTGAAGGCCGAATTCGAAGCGGCGGGAATGGAGTTCCCGCGTGCGGGCAAACGCGTCGACCATCTCGAAAACACCATAAAAGAGCTGAAACGGCTCTATGCCGACGAAAACCACAAACCGCCGACGGTGCAGAAACCGGGCCCGCCGCTGATGATCGCCGGCCGCGGCGACCGGCTCCTCACCCTGGCGGCCGAACACGCCGACATCATCGGCTTCACCGGCACGGCGGCCGTTCCCGATGGTGGCGCGCTCGCCGTCGACGACGCGGCCGGAATCGAGGAGCGGGTGAACTTCGTCCGCGGGAAACTGAACGGCCGCGCGGTCGAATTCAATACCCTCTCGCATTTCGTCGCCGTGGTCGAAGACCGGCGAAAAGGGTTGGAGAGCCTGCGAGAGTTACTCGACGGCACGCTCACCGTCGAACAACTCGCCGAGCTGCCGACGGCTTTGGTCGGCACCCACGAGCAGATCGCGGAACAGATCCTGGCGCATCGCGAACGCTTCGGCTTCACCTACTTCACCGTGCTGGAACACAACATGGACGCGCTCGCTCCGGTGATCGAATCCTTGCGCGGCAAATGATCGACGTACGCGGGCTCGGCGTCCAGGCCGGGGAGCACTGGTTGTTCGACGGCCTCGACTTCGAGGTCGAGGCGGGCGAATGCGCGGTCATCGTCGGCCCCAACGGAGTCGGGAAATCGACCCTGTTGCGGTGTTTGTACGGAACGCAAACTCCGCAGCGCGGCCGCGTCGTCGTCGCGGGCGGAAAACCCGACGAACGCGATGTTTCCTTCCGTCGCAAGGTTTCCGTTCTGTTCGACGACTCCGATTTCTTCGCCGAGCTGACCCCGCTCCAGCATCTCGAACTGCTGGAGGGTTCGTTCGGTGCCGATCTCGGCGATTTCGACGCGCTCCTCGCGGACGCGGGGCTCGCCGAGCGGGCGAAGGTCACCGCGGGCAAGTTCTCGGCCGGGCAACGCCGTCGGCTGTTGCTCCTCGGCGCGACGGCGCGGCCGCACGACGTCCTGCTGCTCGACGAGCCCGAGCGGGCGCTCGACGTCGCGGGGAAGGAATGGCTGACGTCGTTGATCAAGCGTTCGACCGACGCCGGGGCGGCCGTCGTCGTGGCCACGCATCATCCGCCGCTGCTGGAAGCGGCCGACTCCACCCTTGAGTTGTGGTGACCACGAAGGCGCCAACGCATGTGCCCGGACGTCAGCGATTCGGCGGGCTGCTCAACGGCGACTACCAGACCTTTTTGGCACTGTTCGGTTTCGGCGCGCTGTTCACCGCCTTCCAGAACCTGCCGAAGCTCCGCGATTTCCTCTTTGGACAGTCCGTTGTGGACTTCCCGGCGGTCTTCGGGCTGCTGGTCGTGCTCTGCGCGATGTTCTGGCGCGGCCTCCTGCGCCGGGGCTTCGTCTGGGCCGAACCGGCGGCGCTGACGTGGATGGACTTCGCCCGCGTCGACAGGCGCCGTGTCGTCGTGAAGCGGATGTGGACGCTGTGGTCCGGCCTGGTCCTGGTGGTCGGTTACACCGGGGCGCTGGTCACCGCGATCGGCGGCGGATCGAAGGACGTGTGGATCGCGATGTCGGCGTTGACCGCCTCCGGCGCGATCCTGGCCGCCGTCACCGCGCGGCGGACGGCGATCCGCGGGGAAACGCTCGCGCCGGTCGTGCTCGCGCTCGCCGGTCTGGCGTTCGCGGCCGCGGGCCTCGGCCCGGTCGCCGTCGAGGTGCTGGCCGGCGCGTTGTTCGTGGTGGCGGTCGCGGTGGCCTTCGGCGGCGAGCCGATGTCCGGGGTCGGCCGTCAGGAACTCGTCGACGGCTGGAACGCGCGGCTGCTGCGGGCGATGGCCGCGGTGTTCATGGATCCCATGCTGCTGATCCCGGAGTCGAAACCGGTGCCGTGGCTGTCGCTGCGGCGTCCGACGGCGCTGCGGCTCGCGTGGGCCGGGGTGCTCGGCCGGGCGCGCTACGCGGCGGCGAGCGTGGTGATCGCGTGCCTGGTCGGCGTCGCGCACCTGGCCTTCCCGGCGATCCCCGCGGCGGCGCTGTTCACGCTCGGCGCGTACGCGGCGCTCGTGCCGTTCGTCGGCGGGCTCGGCGAACTGTGGCGCAACCCCGGCCGCAGGCGGTGGCTCGGCGCGTCCGACTGGGAGTTGCGGCTGGTCAACGGGCTGGTGATCACCCTGCTCGGTATCGCTTGGGGGATCCTGCTCGGTCTCGTGACGTTGCTCCTCGGCGTGATCCCGGCCTGGCCGGTGTGGCTCGCGATCCCGCTCGCGGTCTTCGCCGCGCTGCGGACGGCGACCCGGCCACCGATGAACTACGACGTCAGCGGCGGGGCGGCCGGGCTTCAGGCCCTGCGCGGTGTCGACGTCCTCGTCGTCGGTGCCGTCTTGCTCAGCGTGATCGCCTGAGGTCACCCGTTCCCGCGTTCGGATCATTCGGATACTCCGAACGCGGGTTACCCTCGATGCGACGAAAGGAGCACGAGTGGGCGGCGGGCACGCACCGGGAAAGGGGCGGCGGGCGACCAGCGAGTTCCCCGCGGGCTGGACCGACGAGCAGATCATCGCGGTGATCAAGGACGTCGCGAACGATCCGAGCGAACCCCGCCTCAGACTCCACAACGGCCGTTGGCGCTGCGCCGGCGAACGGTACGGCGTGCACCTGATCGTGCTGGTCGAAGACAACGGCCACGTCAAGACGGGTTATCCGGTGGCGGGCCCCGGCGTGGTCCGCAATCCCGACACCGCCGCCGACCCGGCGAACCCGACCGTCGCCGACCTCGCCGCCGGCCGGATCAGCTTCTTCGGCGACAGCCTGCTCGACCAGATCGGCGACCGGATCGCGCCGGACGTCCTGGCCTTCTACCGCACCTTGCACTGGTCGGGTGAGTGGGAAGAACTGGCGGACGTCCTCGTCGCGCACGCGCTGAAGGAGAACCTGAACCTCGGCGTGGACGAGTACGCCACCTTGGAAAGCCTGCTGAACAGCTTCGACCTGCCGATCGACGGCTTCCTTTACCTGAACGACCGGGCACACGCCCTGGCCGCTCTGCGCCCCTGATCTCTGCGTCACCCGCGCAACCCCACCCCCCACCCATCCCTGGGGGGCGCGCCCTGCACCAGCGTATCGGCGGTGGGTGACGGGAACGGGGTGGAAGGGGATCGAGGGCGGTAGTTGTCCACAACGGCGGGGCCCTGTGGAAAGTGGGATGAAGGGGGCCTTGACCGCATGCGATGCAGCGAAAGCGTCCTTCACCGCTTCGCGTACGCCCACTGCTCACGAAGCGGTGCTGAAGCCCTCGTCAGCTCGCTTCGGCGACCTCTTCGGCGTCGCCCTCGGCGGCCGAACGCAGCGCGTCCAGCGGCAGCGCGACGGCGTCCGCGATCGCCATCACGGTGAAGAAGGCGGGCGTCGGGATCCGCCCGGTCTCGATCTTCCGGAGCGTCTCCACCGAGATCCCGGCCTCGGCCGCGACCTCGACCATGCTCCGCGACGACGCCGCGCGCGCGTCCCGGAGCGCCAGCCCCAGCCGCTCGCCACGTTCGCGTTCCTCGTCCGTCAACGGCACTCGCACCATGAGCCCAATACTAATACCGCTCGCGTGCCGAGTTACCCCCAGCCTGTGGACAACTCTGTGCACAGGTCGTGGACAACCCCAAGAAAAGGGCCCCGCCGAGCCGAAACTCGACGGGGCCACAATCCCTAGTGGCTTCAGGCGCCCGCGGGCACCGGAAGTGGGAGTCCGGGGAGGCTCTGGTCGTTCGGCACCTTGCCGTCGACGAGGTAGTCCTCCACGACCTTGTCCACACCCACGTTGCCGCCGGCGTAGATACCGTGGTCACCTTCACCGGTCACGGTGATCATCCGCGAGTTCGCGAACGCGCGGTGCGCACGGGTCGCGCCCTCGATCGGGGTCGCGGGGTCGTGCACCGACTGGACGATCAGCACCGGCGGGACGCCGCGGCCGTCGAGCTTCGGCAGGTCGACCGGCTTGTTCTTCCAGAAGATGCACGGCTGGATCAGCCAGCCGGCGCCGAGCAGCGGCAGATCGCGGTCGATCAGCTTCTGCGACTGGCGGATGACGCTCTGCCGGGTGCCGGTCCACTTGCCCTCGTTGCAGGGGATGGACCAGAAGCTGGCGTTGTAGGAGTCGCCGTCGCTCGGGACGAACAGCGGCTGCGGGCCGATGACGCCGTCACCGTCGACGGTCTCGGCCTTGACCTTCTGCGCGGCCGAGGCCTTCTGCTGCTGCGACGAGGTGCCCTCGGTCAGCGTCTTCAGGTTGACCAGGTAGTCGGCCAGTGCCGGGAAGTTGCGCTTCGAGTAGAGGTACGAAGCGATGGTCGAGTCGAGGGCGTTGGCCGAAACCGGGACGCCGTCGACCTCGACCGGGTTCTGGGTCAGCGCGAAGCGGACCTTCTCGTAGGTCTGGCGAGCGGCCTCACCGTTCTTGCCGAAGCCGTAGACCTTGTCGTACTTGCCCATCCACGGCAGGAAGTCCTGACGCCAGCGGCGCTCGAAGCCGAGCGGCTGACCGTCGAACGAGTTCTGCCAGGTGGTGGTGAACTCGGTCGAGGAGTCGAGCAGGAAGCGGCCGGTCCGGGTGGGGAACTGCTGCGCGTAGTGCGCGCCCATCCAGGTGCCCGCCGAGTAGCCGACCCAGTTGATCTTGTCGCGGCCCAGGAGGACACGCAGCAGGTCGATGTCGCGGATGGTCTGGGCGGTGTTGATGAGCGGGCCCAGCTCGCCGGACTTCACCTGGCACGAGTCCGCCGCGTACTTGGTGGCATCCAGGATCAGGTTGAGGTTCGCCCGGCTGCGGTCGCGCGGGTCCAGGTCGGAGCCGGTGCCGATCGCGTTGCCGCAGGTGATGTTGGTGCTCTTGCCGGTGCCGCGCGGGTCGAGACCGATGATCTCCTGGTTCGCGCGCAGCTTCGTCTGGTTGCGCAGACGGGCCGGGAAGTTACGGCCGGGAGCGCCGGGACCACCCGGGTTCGTGATGACACTGGCCGTCGCGTTGCCGCTGGTGGCGGCGAGGCGGCTGACGGCGATCGTCAGGTCGATGGCCTCGTTCGTCTTGTACCAGTTACGCGGCGCGCGGTAGGTCGCGCACTCGATGTTCTCGGCCCCCGGAGGCGGCGCGGACGGCAGCTCGCCGGCGGTGCACTTGTGCCAGTCCAGCTTCTGGTCCGCGTACTTCGCCGGAATGTTGGTGGAGTTCAGCGGCTGCTGCCCGGCAGCCTCCGGCCCTGCGAACGCAGGCGTGAACCCGGCCAGCATGGTGCCGGCGACAGCCGGGATCACCACCGCATAGCGGAGTTTCTTCATCCGATGCCCCTTTGATGTTGCGTGCGAAGTTCCTGTTCGCGACTTGCGGCTATTGATATCCGCCGGGGACTCCGACGGCAACCGCCCTTCGTCGTATGAGGCGTCGCTGATCAAATCGATATCAGGCAAGCGTGACCCGGACGGGGGAGAGGTTCTAGGGTCATCGGGTCGATCCGGGGGTACGGGAACGTTAGGTGAGGTCCGATGGCGTCAGGTAAGGCAGACGGGAAGGTGAGGGGTTTTCAGTTCAGCCCCTGGAACCTCCTGTTGATCATCCCGTTGCTGGTGCTGATCACGTCCTTGTTCAATTCGGACGGTCCCCGGCTGTTCGGGATGCCGTTCTTCTACTGGTTCCAATTCGTCTTCGTGGTGGTCGGTGTCCTCTGCACATGGATCGTCTACGTGATGACGAAGGACAAGCCGACCAGTGAGCGTCCCGACCGGCTGTCCGTGGACGAGCTCGACGAGGGGGACGTCAAGTGACCAACATCCAATGGCCCGAGCTGATCATCTTCACGATCCTCTTCGCGGTCGTCACCGTTCTCGGCTTCGTCGCGTCGCGCTGGAAGGCGGGAAACACCCTCGATCACCTGGACGAGTGGGGCCTCGGCGGGCGCAAGTTCGGCTCGTGGATCACCTGGTTCCTGCTCGGTGGTGACCTCTACACGGCTTACACGTTCGTGGCCGTTCCCGCGCTGATGTTCAGCGCCGGCGCGATGGGCCTGTTCGCGCTGCCGTACACGATCATCGTCTACCCGATCGTGTTGATGCCGGCGCTGCGCATGTGGTCGGTCTCGCGCGTCCGCGGTTACGTCACCCCCGCCGACTTCGTCCGCGGCCGGTTCGGTTCGCCGACGCTGGCGCTGCTGATCGCCATCACCGGCATCATCGCGACGATGCCGTACATCGCGCTGCAGCTCGTCGGGCTCGAGGCGGTCCTGCGGACCATGGGCATCAACGGCTCCGGCATCGTCGGTCACCTGCCGCTGCTGGTCGCCTTCATCATCCTGGCGGTCTACACCTACCAGTCGGGCCTTCGCGCGCCCGCGCTGATCGCGTTCGTCAAGGACATCCTGATCTACCTCGTGATCCTCGTGGCGATCATCTACCTGCCCTCGAAGCTCGGCGGCTGGTCGGCGATCTTCGACGCCGCCGACGCGAAGTTCGACAAGACGCCGTCTCCGGCGGACGGCATCCTGCTCAACGCCAACAACCAGTTGCAGTACGCCACGCTGGCGCTCGGTTCGGCGCTCGCGCTGTTCCTGTACCCGCACTCGCTCACCAGCGTGCTCGCCTCGCGCGGCCGCAGCGTGATCAAGCGGAACATGGTCGCGCTGCCGGCGTACTCGCTGGTCCTTGGCCTGCTGGCGCTGCTCGGCTACGTCGCGATCAGTGCCTCGGTCAAGCCGATCACGAACAACGCCACCGGCAAGCCCGACACGAACACCGTCGTCCCCGTGCTGTTCGACATGCAGTTCTCGTCGTGGTTCGCCGGGATCGCGTTCGCCGCGATCGGCATCGGCGCGCTGGTGCCCGCGGCGATCATGTCGATCGCGGCGGCCAACCTGTGGACCCGCAACATCTACAAGGAGTACATCAAGAAGAACGCGACACCGGGCCAGGAGGCGAAGCAGGCCAAGCTCGCTTCGCTGATCGTGAAGTTCGGCGCGGTGGCGTTCATCCTGTTCATCGACCCGCAGTTCTCGATCGACCTGCAGCTCATCGGCGGGGTGCTGATCCTGCAGACGCTGCCCGCGGTGGCGATCTCGCTCTACACGCGGTGGTTCCACCGCTGGGGCCTGATCGCCGGCTGGGTGGTCGGCATCGGGTGGGGCCTGATCATGCTCTACAACATCCCGAACCCGGCGACCGGCAAGGCGCACTTCGGCGGCTCGGCGCTGAAGCTCGGGGACCTGTCGATCTTCGGCTGGCACCCGCTCAGCGGCTCGCAGCTGCAGATCTACGTCGGGTTCGTGGCGCTGATCGCGAACCTGCTGGTCGCCGTGATCTTCACGGTGATCGCGCGGCAGCTGAAGGTCTTCAACGGCACGGACGACACCGAGGCCGAGGACTACCACGCCGACGAACACGACAAGGATCTCCGCGAAATCGGCGTCCACTAGTCACCGCTGATCGAAGGGGCCGCGTCCTGCCGGGACGCGGCCCTTTTCGTGGCCGTGGTCGCCGCCAGGTAGAGGGTGAGGCCGTTCAGCAGATGCCAGAGGAAGTGCGTTCCGGCGGGGAAGTTCCCGCAGACCGTGTGGTCGGCCGTGCGGAACGAAAGGGACACCCCGAAAACGCCCGCGGCGAGGGCGAACCTGCGGCGATGTTCACCCTTGAGAATGACCGCGAAGATCACGAGCCCGAGCAAGGCCGAGAGGTACAGCCCGCCGCCCAGCGACGCGACGACGGCGGTGAAGGCGAGGAACACGGGAATGCCGAGCCACGAGAGCCCGCGGCGGACGCCGAAGAACAGATGCGGGAACACGGCGGCGTAGTACAGGACGAACACCAGGATGAAGCCGGTGTCGGCGGCCGCGGACCAGCGGGTGGCGAGCAGGTGGAAGGCCGTGCTGCCGAGGAACACCAGTCCGATGAGGACGGCGAAGACGCGGCCCTTCGGCTGCCGCCAGACCGCGATCGCCGCGATCAGGAACGCGAGATTGCTGAGACTGTTGAGCGGCTCGCCCCAGAGGCCGGGAGCGAGGCGTTCGCAGTAGCCGTCGACGTACGCCGTCCAGTTCACTCCCCCAGGTAACCGTGCCCGCGTGAACCGGAGGTGTCTTCCGCGCTGGACTTCGCGAAAGTGGCTTTCGCGTCACCCCGCCCGCCGGATCTCCGTGTCCTGAAGGGTCCCTTTGAGACGCTCAATGTCCCGAAGGCCCCCTTTGAGACATCCACCCGAGTTGTCCACACCCACCCGCCGTTGTGGACAACTCGGCCCCTTGGGCCACTGGAACCCACCCCGCGTCGCCCCCTCCCGATACGCTGGTGCGGGGCGCGCCCCCCTGGGAGCGGTGGGGGGTGGGGTACGCGCGGGGAAGCGAAAAATGCCTGGTCAGTGGGGTGAGCAGGACGCCAGTCGTCGGCTGAGGAAGCGACGTTGCGGCTCCGAGCAGGGCAGCGCGAGCGCGCGCCGGTAGTGGTCCGCGGCTCGCCCGGGATCGCCGGCGCGCAGCCACAGCGCGCCGAGGACGGCGGGCAGCAGCGTGTAGTCCGGCAGTTCGGCTTCGACGGCTTCGAGTTCGGCGATCCCGGCCGCCGCCCCGTCCACCATCGAAAGCGCGATCGCGCGATTCAGCCGCGCCACCGGCGACGGCCGCAACGCCAGCAGGTCGTCGTACAGGCCGACGATCCGGCGCCAATCCGGCGGCGAGGCTGTGCCGTGGCACAGCGCGATCGCCGCTTCGACGTGATACGCCGACATCTCCGGCCCGGTGCACGCCCGCTCGAACAGCCGCGTCCCCTCGGCGATCATCGCGTGATCCCAGCGGTCCCGGTCCTGCTCGTCGAGCAGCAGCAGGTCACCGTCGCGGTCCACCCGCGCGGGCAGCCTGCTCCCCTGCAACAGCATCAGCGCGACCAGCGCCCGCACCCTCGGCAGATCCGTCTTCGGCTCGGCCAGCAGCAGCCGCCCCAGCCGGATCGCCTCGCCGCACAGTTCGCCGCGCACCGCGACCTCGCCGGTCGTCGCGTCGTAGCCTTCGTTGAACAGCAGATAGAGCACGGCCAACACACTGTCCACTCTGGACTCCAGCGCGTCCGGCCCTGGCAGGGTGAGCGGCTTCCCCGATTCCCGCAGCCATTTCTTCGCCCGCACGAGCCGCTGCGCCACGGTCGCCGGTTTTGTCAGCAGGGCCGCCGCGATCTCGTTCACCCCGAGCCCACCGACGGTCTTCAGCGTCAGCGCCACCTGCGAGACCGTCGGCAGCGCGGGATGACAGCACAGCAGCATCAACACGAGTTCGTCGTCCGTACGCCGGTCGGCTTCGTGGCCGTTCAGCTCGACGAGCCGCGGCAGCAGCGCGCGCAAGGTCTGTTCGCGCCGGACGACGTCCATCGCCCGGTTCCGCGCGGCCCGGAACAGCCAGCCGCGCGGATTGTCCGGCACCCCGCTCTGCGGCCAGGTCCGCAGCGCCTGCTCCAGCGCGTCGGCGACGGCCTCCTCGGCCAGGTCCAGGCGTTCGGGGCCGAGCGCCCTGGCCAGCGTGGCGACGATCCGCCCGGCACTGTGCCGGAACAAGTGCTCCACCACGCCGGCCGGGCGGCTCATGCCGACCTCAGTCCTCGCAACCGCGTTCGCCGATCTTGCGCACCTCGATCGGCCCGAACTTCAGATGCGGATGCGTCGCGAAGATCTTCTCCGCCTGGTCGAGGTCCACGGCCTCGATCACCTGATAGCCGCCGACGATCTCGGTGGCTTCGGTGTGCGGCCCGTCGGTCGCGCCGACCTCGCCGCCCGTGCCGCGCAGCACCCGGCCGCCTCGCGACAGCCCGCCGCCGCCGACGAAACGGCCTTCCTTCGTGCGTTCGTCGGCCCAGGCGATGTAGCTCTCGAGCACGCGTTGTGCTTCGTCGGGGCCGAGGTGATCATGCGAATCCGACTGGGACCGCAGGAAACCGGCGTACTGGGGCATGGTGTCCTCCTTGGAATCGATGGCCCCTAGACGAACGAGCCCCCGGCGAATCGACATCAATAGCGGAAGAGCCGGTCGTGCAGTTCACGCTGCCGCGCGAACCAGGCACCCAGCCTGGTGCGGCGCCGTCGCCGTTTCAACACCTGCCGCACTTCGCGCACACAGGGTTCATGGGACGTGAAGGACTTCCCGGTCAGCAGGACGGCGTAGTGGCCGTCGGGGCAGCGACCGGAGACGGAGATCATGCCCGGGGTCAGGTCGTCGACGAAATCGATCGAGTCGACCCCGACCACGGACCGCCGATCGCAGACGGGGCAGTAGACGACGAACACGTCACAGCTCCAGCCGCCAGGTCTGCCCGGTCAGCTCGTACCCGAAGCCCGTGATCGTCTCTTCGCTCACCAGCTGGAAACCGGCCTTCTGGTAGATCGCCCTCGCCGCCTCCAGCAGCGAGACCGTCCAGAGCTCCATCGCCGGGTAGCCGGACGCCCTCGCGAACTCGACGCACTCGCTGACCAGGCGCTTCCCGACACCCCGTCCTCGCGCGGCCGGTTCGAGGAGCAACATCCGCAGCTTCGCGGTGACGCCGTCTTCGGCGGGCATGCAGAAGATGCTGCCGACGCGCTCCCCGTCGAGCTCGGCGATCCAGCCCGCTTGGCGCGGATCGCCGCGCCTGTCGACGTACTCCGCGACGACACGGGCGACGAGTGCTTCGAAGCGTTCGTCCCAGCCGTACTCGCGGGAGTAGAGGGCGCCGTGACGGTGGACCACCCAGCCGAAGTCACCCGGCCGCGGCGGGCGCAGGACCAGCGTGGGATCCGCGGCGCGTTCGCCGACCAGCGACGTGATCGTGTCCATGGCACCGAGCAGGCGTTGCTGTTCGTCGTCGCCGAACCGGCCGAGCAGCGAGCCGATCCTGCCCACCGACCGTTCGTCGAGGACAGCGAAGGCCTTGCGGCCGTTCTCGGTCAGCCGGACGATCTGACGGCGGGCGTCCTCGTCGCTGCGTTCACGGGTGAGCAGGCCGCGTCCCTCGAGCCTCGCGAGCAGCCTGCTCGCGTACCCGGCGTCGAGGTCGAGACGTTTGCGCAGGTCGGTGACCTGGGTCTGCTCCTGCTGCGCGAGTTCGAAGATGACCCTGGCTTCGCTCAGGGAGTACTCGGCGTCGGCCGGTCCTTCGTCGAGGACGCCGATCACGCCGGTGTACAGGCGGTTGAAGGCCCGGACGGTCGCCACCCGGTCTGCGGATCGATTCATTTGACCACCTCAACAGATTCGTTGACGAGGTCAAGTGTTACTCCGCGAAGCGGTGAAGGCAAGAAATCTTTCGGGTCCGGACATATGGAAACCCCGTGATGCTGCCAGGTCGGGGGTCCGCCAGCATCACGGGGTCGTAGTGGGTATCGACGCCGCGTTCCGCGGCGTTACACCTCACGCACTATGTGTCGTAGGTCACTCGAATGGGCGACACCTACAACGGTTGTTGTCGGGTCAGCGCATGTGCGTGTGACGCGCCTGGGAGATAGCGATGAGCTCCTGACGAACGGTCGCGGTGGCCGCGGTGTCGATCGCCCGGTTCAGCGCCCGGCGAGTGCGAGCCTCGGCGCGACGGGCACGGAGCTTGGCGGCGATGTTGTTCATCGGTTTTTGTCATCCCCTTGGGAGTAGGTCTTGCGTCTTCGTGGCTGTGCTCCTAGTATGCACCCTTTTTCACAAGGAAGCCAACGATTATCCGGTGACTTGGCACACCTGCCGATGAATCATCGGCAACATGAGCGTAAAACCGGAGAGATTTGGTGGCGCCGGTCACTTCTTGATAACGCCGGCGGCTAGCGCAGGACCGCGTCGGCCCAGGCCGCCGTGGCGCTGCACGGCGAGTCGATGTTGTCCACCTGGAGGAGCAGTTGCTTGCCCTGGGCCACGGGGAGGTCGAGCACATCGACCTGTCCGGCGCGAAGGTCCCGGGTGGCCAGCGCCCGTCCGTCGATCCTCACCACGAACCGCGTGACGGTCTCGGCGGGCGCGCCGTCCGCGATGCCCAGCGTCACGTGGAAGCGTTGAAAGCGCTGATCGATGGCGAAGACTTCATGGCCGTCGTCGGATTTCGAGCACGTGGTGCCGATGTAGCTGTGTTTGAAGACTTGGCCGCCGACGGCGGCTTCGCCACGTCGCCAATCTCCGTAGCCGCCCTCGACCTTCGGCAGGTCGATGAGCCACACTCCGCCGCTTGGTGGCGCCGCCGAAGGCGAGGGTGACGAAGACGAGGGTGACGTGCTGGTCGCGGCGGCCAAGCCGGGTGTCCGATCGGGAGTGTTCCGTTCCGTCGCCAGCGAGAAACCGAAGACTCCCGCGCCGGCGACCGCGACCGCGGCGCCGGCGGCAAGCCGGACGTCGACCGGCATGCCCCATCGCCGCCAGATGGCGAACACCCCGAGGAGCACCGCGCCGAGGCTCGTCGCCCAGACGATCGGCAGTCCGCCGCCGACGATCAGGACCGATACCGCCGCCACGTCGGCGACCACGCCGAGCGTCTGGGGGAGGAATCGGGTGGGTGGCGCACTTCCCGGAGTGCCGCCGACGCGACGGAAGTTCATGAACGACTCTTCGTCGACCGGGCCCGCATGGCAGCGACGGTAGCGATTCTCGTCGTCGTGCTTCCGAGTCGACTTTCGCCGTAGTTGAGGGCGCAGGTCCGCTGTCGCTCGATGCTGCTGCGAATTCAGCGGCACTCTGCTGGTCGAACCTCGGTTTTCGTTGCCTCAGATGACTTTCGAGACCACTCGATCGAGTGGCGCGCTAGGGCTCTCTACCTCTTTCTAGAGCTGACGCTATAAAGCCTGAGAGAGGCTTAGTCCCGGCCGAGCAGGTAGTGGCCGAAGTGCGGGACGGTGAAGGCGATGTGCCCGCGCTCGGCGGAGTACACCAGGCCCTTTTTCATCAGGCTGTCCCGCGCCGGTGACAGCGACGAAGGCTTCCGCCCCAGGTAGACGGCCACATCGGCGGTCCCGGCGGACTCGTCCCGCCCCTGCGTCAGCTCCGCCATCGCGAGCAGGTACTCACGTTCCGCGGGCGTCGCGCGTTCGTAGCGGGAGCCGAAGAAGCCGACCGCGAGCTCGGACTCGGCCTCCGGGGCGGCGACCTGGACGTCCTTCACGGTGATGGGGTCCGCCGGCGCGGCATCCCAAGCGGCCTTGCCGTAGGCCTGGATGAAGTACGGATAGCCGCCGGACGCGTCGAACAGGGCGTCCAGCGCCTCCGGTTCGATGCCCGCGTCTTCGCGTTCGATCGGCGCCATCACCGCGAGGTCGGCGTCTTCGCGCTCCAACCTGTCGATGCGCGCGTAGCGGAAGAGACGCTCCGAGTACGACTTCGACGCCGACAGGACGGCGGGTACGTGCGGCAGTCCCGCGCCGACCACGACCAGCGGCGCCCCGGACTGCGAAAGTTCGTGGCAGGCGGCGCAGAGCGCGGAAACGTCCTCCGGCAGCAGATCCTGGATCTCGTCGATCAGCAGCGCGACCCCGGTGCCGACGTCGGCCGCCAGCTCCGCGACCTCGGTGAACAGTTCGACCAGGTCGATCTCGATGTCGCCGGAATCGGCGCGGCCCTGCGCGGCGGGCACGTCGATGCCCGGTTGCCAGCGGTCGCGCAGCTTCGCGTCCGGTTTGTTGGCGCGCAGCGCGAACGCCTTGAGCACGCCGAGCACCTGCTCGACCCGGTCCGGCGCGCGATGGCGGACGGCGAGATCGCGGATCGCGCGGTGCAGCGCGGCCGAGAGCGGCCGCCTCAGTTCGGTGTCCGGGCGGGCCTCGATCTTGCCAGCGCCCCATCCGTGCTTGATGGCCCTCGACCGCAGCTCGCCCAGCAATACGGTCTTCCCCACGCCACGCAGGCCGGTCAGCATCAGGCTGCGTTCCGGTCTCCCCCGCGCGACCCGTTCGAGCACGACCTCGAAGGCCTGGAGCTCGCGGACGCGACCTGCCAGCTCGGGCGGCCGTTGACCGGCGCCCGGCGCGAAGGGGTTGCGGATGGGATCCACTCTCCCACGCTATCGGGGTTTCTAGCTCTCGCCCGATATGCAGTGATATTTGCCTACGGCGTGTCGCGCTGACGGAAAAGCGCCGAAGAGGCGCTGTTCCGGTTCGCTCGTCACCTTGACGAACAGCGGCGCCCCTTCATCGCATTTCCGTGGCCTTCGGCCAAAAGAGGCGCGCGACGGTGAAGTCTCCGTCGGGCGCGGGCGCCCTTCGGGAGACCCCGCAGTTGAGCCGAGAGATGGGTCTGCAGCCCCGTCCCTCGTTCCTACTCACTCAGGTTGCGTTCCGCGTAGATCGTCATCGCGTCACGGATGTATTTCGCGGTGCCGGGGCCGTGCTTCTCGTCGTACTGCCCGTAGCGCGGGTCGTCGACGTACAGCTGCCCGAGACCGGCGAAGTAGCCCTTCGACACGGCTCGCACGGCCGGCCGGAGCCATTCGTACAGCCGCCGCGTGATCGCCTGGGCCTCGTCACCGTCGGCGGGCAGGCCCTGCGCGCGGGCCTCGCCGAACGCGGCCGCGATGTCCTTCTGTTCCTGCTGGTGCGCCTTCTTGTCCTCGGCGCTCAGCGACTTCCACCACCGGTCACCCTGCTTGTAGGCGTCGGCGCCCCAGCGTTCGGTTACCTCCTTCTCGTACTTCGTGTGGTCGAAGCCGTCGAACACTTCCGTTGCCATCAGTTGTTCACCTCTCTCCGTCTTCCTCAAGGTCGTTTTGACCGATTCGATCTGCCGCCCGAGCCGCTGTCGCTCCTGCTCCAGCCACTTCAGATGCGTGCGTAGCGCCGCCGTCGTGTCCTGCTCCCCTTCGAGGACTTCGCCGATCGCGGGCAGGCTCAGCCCGAGTTCGCGAAGCAGCAGGATCCGTTGCAGCCGCACCAGCGCGTCCTGGTCGTAGTAGCGGTATCCGTTGTTCCCCACCCGGCTCGGTTCGAGCAGCCCGATGTCGCCGTAGTGGCGCAGCGTGCGGCTCGTGGTCCCGGCCGAGCGGGCGATGTCCTGGATCGACCACTCCGTCTCGTTCGGCATGTCCACGAAGGTAGAGGTTGACGTTGCGTCAAAGTCAATCGAAGTTCACCCGACCGTGGCATGGTTCACGGATGAAGACATTCGCGCTGGTCATGGCCGCTGCGCTGACCTTGACGACGGCCGGGGTCGCCGACGCGCAGCCGCGTCGCGCCTTCGACATCCAGGCTCACCGCGGCGGGCTCGGCCTCACGGTCGAGAGCACGCTCGCGTCCTTCGGCAAGGCGATGGAGCTGGGGGTGACCACGCTCGAACTCGACATCCAGATCACCAAGGACGGTCGCGAGGTCATCACCCACGACCGCAAGACGACACCCGCGAAGTGCCGCGACACCGCGCCCGCGACGCCTGGCGACCCGGCGTACCCGTACGTCGGCAAATACGTGAAGGACCTGACGTTCGCGCAGGTCCGCACGCTCGACTGCGGTTCGATCCGGCAGCCCGCCCACCCCGGTCAGACACTGTCCCCCGGCGCCAAGATGCCGACGCTCGCCGAGCTCTTCCAGCTCGCCAGGGACCACCACGCCTGGGGGATCGAGTTCAACATCGAGACCAAGGTCGAGGCCGCCGCGCCGCACGAGACGGCGCCGCGTGAGCAGTTCGTCCAGCGGGTGGTGCGCGAGATCCTGCGTGGCGGGTTCGCCCGCAACGTCACCGTCCAGAGCTTCGACTGGGGCGCGCTGATGCGGCTTCGTGAAGTGGCGCCGTGGATCCCGACGGTCGCGCTGACCCAGCCCGAGTTCCTGCAGGTCGGGCAGCCGGGCAAGTCGCCTTGGCTCGGCGGGCTCGACATCGACGACTTCGGCGGCAGCCCCGTCCGGGCGGTGAAGTCGTTCGGCGCGAGCGCGCTTTCGCCGGTGCACGGCAACCCGCAGGGCGGCAAGGTCGGCGACCCCGACTACCGGCCGTTCACCACGAAGGCACTGGTCACCGAGGCGCACCGGGCGGGGATCAAGGTCGTGCCCTGGACGATCGACGACCCGGCCACCATGCACAAGCTCATCGACGACGGCGTGGACGGCATCATCACCGACTATCCGGACCGGCTGCGGCAGGTCGCGGCCGACCGCGGCTTCAAGCTGCCGAAGGCGTATCGGGCCCGCTAGTGAAATCTAGCGTCATCTAGCACTAGAGAAATATTCCGGGATACACCGTTAGCGCGGTTCGGCGCGGTGGCGGGCGGGAAGTCTGGGGATAGGTTTGTTTCCCGGGTCCGGATCCAGAAAGGTTTACGACCGTGATTCTCCGTCGCGTCGCACGTCCGCTCCTCGCCGCGATCTTCATCTCCGGCGGGATCGGTGCGCTGAGGGACACCCAGGGGCACGCCAAAGCCGTGGAGCCGTTCCTCACCGAGTCCTTCGACAAACTGGAGGGCGTGGTGCCGGAATCGGTGCCGCGCGACCCCGCCACCCTCGTCCGGATCGACGCCGCGGTGAAGGTCGGCGCCGGGGTCGCGCTCGCCGCGGGCAAGGCGCCGCGCCTGGCCTCGATGCTGCTGCTCGGCAGCCTCGTCCCGACCACGCTGGCCGCGCACCGGTTCTGGGAGATCAAGGAACCGGCCGAGCGTCAGCAGCAGCAGATCCAGTTCATCAAGAACGCCGGTCTCGCCGGTGGCCTGCTGCTGGCCGCCGCCGACACCGCGGGCAAGCCGTCGCTCGGCTGGCGCGCCAAGCGGGCCGCCTCCAAGACGGAGAAGCGCGCCGAGAAGCTGGCGAAGAAGGCCGAGAAGGCCATCACGAAGTGACGACCCGCGTTTAGTCCTCTGGATGCGAAAAAGCGCATCCAGAGGACTAAACGCGTGGGGTCATGAGGTGAAGGCCTCGATGTCCTCCGCCTCGACGACGGTGCGGACCTCGACCTCGATCTCGTCGAACAGCGCGGCGTAGGACTCGGCGAACGCGACGGCCTCCGCCAGATCCTTTGCGTTGATCAGCGCGAACCCGCCGATGACCTCCTTGGCCTCGGTGAACGGGCCGTCGGTCGCGGTGATCTTGCCGCCGCGCGCCTTGCGGACCTTCGCGCCCCGCTCGGAGGGGTGCACGCCCTCCGCCGTGATGAGGATGCCCTTCTCGAACGAGTCCTCGATGAAGGCGCCCATCTTCTCGATGAACTCCTTGCTGGGGTTCCAGGCCTCCGGGGCGCTCTCGTCCAGCCGGTGCATCATCAGAAACCGCATCGTCGCTCCTCAGTGTCTTGGCGGGGCTTTTCTACCCCGCCTTCACCGACGCGTCGAGCAGCTCGACGGCGGTTCGACATTTGTGCACAGAAGTTTTTCTAGCGGCTCGCGACCTTCTTGTACTGGGCCGTCGCCAGCGGCGCGAAGATCGCGATGATGGCGATGCAGCACAGGATCGCGTACAGCGACGCGTGCTCGGCCGGCCAGCCCGTCGGGGGCGCGCCGAAGCGGTTCCCGAACAGGTCGCGGGCCGAGTTGATCACCGCGGTGAACGGGTTCCAGTCGGCGATGGCCTTGAGCACGCCCGGCAGCTTGTCCGCCGGGACGAACGCCGTCGAGATGAAGCTCAACGGGAACATCCACATCAGCCCGGCACTCTGCGCCACCTCGACACTGCGCGCGACCAGCCCGATCCAGGCGCCGACCCAGGACAGCGCCCAGGCGAACATCAGCATCACCAGGTAGCCGAGCACGGCGTCGAGGAAGCTGCCGCGGATCCGCCAGCCGACCAGCAGCCCGCACAGCGACATCACGACCAGCGCGACCACGCTGATCACCAGGTCGGACGTCGTGCGGCCGAAGATCACCGCGAGCCGCGAGATCGGCAGCGAACGGAACCTGTCGATGATGCCCTTCTGCAGGTCGTTCGCGAACCCGATCACGGTGAACGCCGAGTTGAACGCGACCGTCTGCGCGAAGATGCCGGCGATCAGGAACTCCCGGTACGCGAGCCCGCCCGCCTCACCGCCGATCGCGTCCCCGAAGACGTACGCGAACAGCAGCACGAACATGATCGGCTGCAGCGTCGCCGCCATCAGCCAGTCCGGGTTGCGCTGGACGTTCTTCAGGTTCCGCCAGGTGATCACGCCACCGTCGGAAAAGGCCTTCGCGACCGCGCTCACTTCTTTTCCCCCTCGTCCGTGGCGTGCCCTGTCAGCGAAAGGAAGACGTCGTCGAGCGTCGGCCGGTGCAGCGCGACGTCTTGGACGGCGACGCCGTGTCCGTCGAGCCGCCGCAGTGCTTCGATCAGCGCCTTCGGCCCGCCCTCGACCAGGACGTCGACCTTGCGGGTGTGCTCGTCGACCGTCGGGGTGCCCGAGCCGACCTCGGTGAGCACCTGCGTGGTCATGGCGAGATCGCTCGTGTTCGCCACGACGAGCTCCAGCCGTTCGCCGCCGATCTCCTGCTTCAGCTCGTCGGCGGTGCCGCGCGCGATGACCTTCCCCTTGTCGATCACGACGATCGAGTCGGCGAGCTGATCGGCCTCCTCCAGGTACTGCGTGGTCAGCAGCACGGTGGTGCCGTCGGCGACGAGCTCCTTGATGACCTCCCAGGTGTCGATCCGGCCGCGCGGATCGAGCCCGGTGGTCGGTTCGTCGAGGATCACCACGGTCGGCTCGGCGACCAGCGCACCCGCCAGGTCGAGCCGCCGCCGCATACCGCCGGAGTACGTCTTGGCGGGTCGATCCGCCGCGTCCTCCAGCCGGAACCGGGCGAGCAGCTCACGCGCCCTGGACTTCGCCGCCGCCTTCTTGCTCCCGTACAGCCTGCCGACCATGTACAGGTTCTCGAAGCCGGTGAGGTTCTCGTCCACGGCGGCGTACTGCCCGGACAGCCCGATCGACCGCCGGACGGCGTCGGGCTGGGCCAGCACGTCGTGCCCGGCCACCTCCGCCTCGCCCGAATCCGGGCGGAGCAGGGTGGTCAGGATGCGGACCGTCGTCGTCTTGCCGGCGCCGTTCGGCCCCAGCAGGCCCAGCACCTTTCCCGTCGGGATCGACAGATCGACCCCGTCGAGCGCCCGGGTGGACCCGTAGGTTTTGACCAGCGCTTTCGCCTGAACTGCGAACATGCGCACACGCTAGACCCGGGCACCGACAAAGACACCCGGGTTTTTCCCCGATCCGCTGCGGGCGAACGCTACTTTTCGAGGATCGCGGTGACGCCCTGGCCGCCCGCGGCGCAGATCGAGATGAGTCCGCGGCCGGATCCCTTCTCGCTCAACAGTTTCGCGAGGGTGGCGACGATACGGCCGCCGGTCGCGGCGAACGGGTGCCCGGCCGCGAGCGACGAGCCGTTGACGTTCAGCTTCGCCCGATCGATGGAGCCGAGCGGCTCGTCGAGACCCAGCTTCGACTTCGCGAACTGCGGGTCCTCCCACGCCTTGAGGGTGGCGAGCACCTGCGAGGCGAAGGCTTCGTGGATCTCGTAGAAGTCGAAGTCCTGCAGAGTGAGTCCGGCACGCGTGAGCATCTGCGGGA
Organism: Amycolatopsis japonica; assembly: GCF_000732925.1. Classification (NCBI taxonomy): domain Bacteria; kingdom Bacillati; phylum Actinomycetota; class Actinomycetes; order Pseudonocardiales; family Pseudonocardiaceae; genus Amycolatopsis; species Amycolatopsis japonica. The sequence goes on along the minus strand of NZ_CP008953.1, from coordinate 8,799,262 downwards.
CGGCATACGCGGGCGCCATCAGGAGGCCCTCGTCGCCGTGGACGTAGTCGACGGCCGCGGTCTGCGAGAACGTCAGGTACGCCAGCACCGGCAGCTTCCGCGCCTTCGCCCACTGCTCGGTCGCGAGCAGCACGGTCGACGCGCCGTCGGACAGCGGCGTCGAGTTGCCCGCGGTCATCGTGCCGTCAGGACCACCGAAGGCGGGCTTCAGCTTCGCGAGCTTCTCGACGCTGGAGTCCGGCCGCAGGTTCTGGTCACGCGCCAGCTTGAGGTACGGCGTGACCAGATCGTCGAAGAAGCCCTTGTCGTACGCGGCGCCGAGCCGCTGGTGGCTGGTGGCGGCGAGCTCGTCCTGCGCCTCGCGCGTGATCTCCCAGACCTTCGCGGTCAGCGCGGCGTGCTCGCCCATGGACAGGCCGGTGCGCGGCTCGGAGTTGCGCGGGATCTCGGGGACGATGTGCCCGGGACGCAGCTTCGCGGCCAGCTTCAGCCGGTCGGGGAGCGTCTTCGCGGCGTTGAGCTGCACGAGGATCTGGCGCAGGTCGTCGTTGACCGCCAGCGGCGCGTCGGACGTGGTGTCGACGCCGCCCGCGATGGCCGAGTCGATCTGGCCGAGGGCGATCTTGTTGGCGACGTTGATGATGGCCTGCAGGCCGGTGCCGCACGCCATCTGCACGTCGGAGGCCGGGGTGGCGGGGTTCAGCCTGCTGCCGAGGACGCTTTCGCGGGCGAGGTTGAAGTCGCGGGCGTGCTTGAGCACCGCGCCGGCGGCGACCTCGCCGATCACCTCGTCCTGCAGGGAGAAGCGGCTGGCCAGGCCGTCGAGGGCGGCCGTGAACATGTCCTGGTTCGACGCTTTCGCGTACGGACCGTTCGAGCGGGCGAAGGGGATCCGGTTGCCGCCGATGATCGCGACCTTGCGCACGGGTGCCGTCCTTTTCGTGGCCATTTTTTCCACTCCTCCGTAGGCTCTCTCACACTGTAACCTACTAGCGAGTAGGTTAGAATGCGACGTGACGCAAACTGCACGGGAGGCACGTAATGGCTGACAGGTACCAGCAGTTCACGAAATCCCCCGTGGGGAAATTCGTGGTGCCGAAGCTCGGCCTGCCGAACCCCGCGACGCTCCGCCGGTACAAGCCCGGCCAGCCCGCTCTCGAGGGTCCCGCACTTCTGGGGGCCGCGCCGGGCGGTCGCCTCGAAAAGGTGATCGAGGCGCAGCTGCACCGCGCGGGGATCGAGGTCGTCTCGGCCGCGACGGACAGGCACGCCGCGCTCGTCTTCGACGCGACAGGCGTGAAGGACCCGAAGCAGCTTCGCGAGGTCTACAACTTCTTCCACCCGGTGATCCGGAGCGTCGGGCCCTCGGGCCGCGTCGTCGTCCTCGGGACGCCCCCGGAGCTGGCCGAAGGCAACGAGCGGATCGCCCAGCGCGCGCTCGAAGGCTTCGTCCGTTCCGTCGGTAAGGAGCTGAAGCGCGGCGCGACCGCTCAGCTCGTGTACGTCGCCGAAGGAGCCGAAGAGGCTACTGAGTCCACGCTCCGCTTCCTGCTCTCGTCGAAGTCCGCCTTCGTCGACGCACAGGTCATCCGCGTCGGAACCGAGACCAAGACCGCGTCCGCGCCCGCCGACTGGGCGAAGCCGCTGGACGGCAAGGTCGCCCTGGTCACCGGCGCTTCCCGCGGTATCGGCGCCGCCATCGCCGAAGTGCTGGGCCGCGACGGCGCCCACGTCGTCGCGCTCGACATCCCCGCGCAGGGCGCGGACCTGTCGAAGGTGGCCAACAAGGTCGGCGGCTCGGCGCTGCAGCTGGACATCACCGCCGCCGACGCGCCGGAGAAGCTCGCCGAGTACCTCGTCACCCGCCACGGCGGCGTCGACATCGTCGTGCACAACGCGGGCATCACCCGCGACAAGACGCTGGGCAACATGACCGAGGGCGGCTGGGATTCGGTCATCGCGGTCAACCTCGCGTCGCAGCTCGCGGTGAACGAGAAGCTGCTGTCCGACAAGGTGCTGCGCGAGAACGGCCGCATCATCGGCGTCTCCTCCATCGCCGGCATCGCGGGCAACGTCGGCCAGACCAACTACGCCACCAGCAAGGCGGGCGTCATCGGCATGGTGAACGTCGGCGCGCCGAAGCTCGCCGAGTACGGCGGCACGATCAACGCCGTCGCGCCCGGCTTCATCGAGACCAAGATGACCGCCGCCGTGCCGCTGTTCATCCGTGAGGCCGGGCGGCGGCTGTCCAGCCTCGGCCAGGGCGGGCTCCCGGTCGACGTCGCCGAGACGATCGCCTGGTACGCGAACCCGGCTTCGGCCGCGGTCAACGGCAACGTGGTCCGCGTCTGCGGCCAGGCACTGCTGGGGGCGTGAACATGGCGGTCAAGGAACTCCACGAGTCGCCGAGCCTGTCTTCGTTGTACCCCAAGGCGTTGCTCGGCTCGCTGCGCAAGAGCGGCGGGAACACGCTGCCGTCGACCGAGTTCGTCCGCGAGGGCGTCGTCGTCGACCCGGCCCACCTCGCCGCGTACAACCAGGTGTGCGGATTCCGGCTGGACGACGTGCTCCCGGCGACGTATCCGCACATCCTGGCGTTCCCGCTGCAGATGGCGCTGATGACCGAGGACGACTTCCCGTTCCCGTTGCTGGGCATGGTGCACGTCGCCAACCGGATCACCCAGCACCGGCAGCTGCGGCTCGACGAGTCGTTCACCCTGCGAGTGCGCGCCGAGGATCTGCGGCCGCACGAGAAGGGCAAGCAGTTCGACGTGATCAGCGAACTGCTCGTCAACGACAGTCCTGTGTGGACGGACGTCAGCACGTACCTGCGCCGCGGTGACGGCAGCGGCGAGAAGACCTCACGCGGTCAGCTCTCGCAGCCTTCGCCCACCGCGATCTGGCAGGTGCCCGGCGACATCGGCCGCCGCTACGCCGAGGTCTCCGGCGACCGCAACCCGATCCACCTGCACTCGATCACCGCGAAGGCGTTCGGGTTCCCGTCCGCGATCGCGCACGGCATGTGGACGAAGGCGCACGCGCTCGCGGCGTTCGAAGGCAGGCTTCCGGAGGCCTTCACCGTCGACGTCAAGTTCAAGCAGCCGGTCCTGCTGCCCGCCAAGGCCGCTTTCACTACTTGGAGTGAAGGAGATGGCTGGGCCTTCGAGCTGTGGAACGCCCGCAAACCGAAGCCGCATCTGGAGGGCTCAGTCGTCGCTCTCTGACGGCTTCCAGATCTCGCCCTCGACCAGGTCGTTGAACCCGAGCCAGACCAGGTTCATCAGCCACGAGGCGAGTACGCCGTCGGAGACGTCGGGGTGGTCGAGCGCCCAGTCGGCCAGCGACTCGGCCGCCCCGACCAGCGCGGCGGACAGCCCGGCGCCGGAGAACTCGGCCTGCTCGCCGAGGCCCTTGCGGGTGCCCGCGGAGACGACCAGCGCGGCGACCAGTTCGATCGCGCGGGTGCGCATGTCGGTGATCTCCGCGGCGAAGGCGCCACCGACGGTCATGGCCTGGCGGTGCAGCACCGTCCAGGACTCGCGATAGTCGGCGACGAAGCGGTAGAACGCGCGCAGACCGTGCCAAAGCTGCATGTCGGGCGGCAGATCGGGTTTGATCCCGTCCTGCACCGCCTCCAGCAGGCGGGTGGCTTCGCGGCGGATGCACGCGCCGAAGAGGTCTTCCTTGGAGCCGAGGTAGGTGTAGATCATCGGCTTGGACACGCCGGCGACCTCGGAGATCTCGTCCATCGACGCGGAGTGATAGCCGTAGCGCGAGAACACCGAGACCGCTGCGTCCAGGATCTGGCGTTCCCGCACCGCTCTCGGCAGCCTTTTGGCGCGTTCGGCGGGACGCGGCACTTCCTCGGACAACTCAAGACCTCCCATTAGCTCGCGTAAGACGCTACCGGGCTGCCACCGGCATGGGTGATTTCGGCACGCTTGCCCGCCTACCTACTCGCGGGTAGCCTTACGCTCGGGTAGCTGGAACTGGAGGGATGATGACCGAGATCGTGGGGCTGACCGGCCGCGCGCTGGTCGACGCGCTGGAACGGATCGAGCCGGATTCGGTCGAAGCGCACTCTCTCGACGTCAACGAGGTCGCGGGCGCCATCGACCCGAAGGACCTCGGCAAGGACGACGTCCGGCGGCTGCTGACCGCGCTGGGACGGCTCGCCGAGTCCGCGCCCGCGTTCGACCTCCGCAAGGTGGACCCGGCCCGGTTCGCGAACCTCGTCGCCCGTGCCTCGCGCACGCAACTCGAGAGCGTCGTCGCCGAACGGCCGCTCCGGGAGCGGGTGCTGCGCGAGATCTTCGACCGCATGGGTGCCCACATCCGGCAGGACCGCGCGAAGACACTGCACGCCGTCGTCCACTGGCGGCTGTCCGGCGGCACCGGTGACGGCGGTTACGACCGCTACGAGACGGTGATTTCGCACGGTGAGTGCACGGTCAGTCGCGACATGAAGGAGAAGCCGAGGGTGACGATCACGATCGCGCCCGTCGACTTCTTCCGGCTCATCACCCATCAGGCGACGCCCGCTGTGCTATTCGTCACCGGAAAGATCAAAGTAAAAGGTGACCTGGCGTTCGCGGCCGGTCTCATCGGTTTCTTCGACCTTCCGAAACCGTCCTGAACCCGGCCGAGCAGATACACTTCCGTGCCGTGCCCCGAAATTCCCAGAACCGGCGCTGGCGGGACAAGGTACGCCTTTCCCGTCCGTTGAGGCTGCACAAGACGCGCACCGGTGGCGAGCACGTCGTCAACGCGTTCGCGGAGAAGCTCGAGCTCGCGAAACTGAGCCCCGAGCAGTTCACGCAGGTGCTGGAAACCCTGCACATGCTGGGCGAAACCGGCGCGGGCATCGAGTTGAGCTCACTCGAGACCGAGGTGCTCGTCGACGTCGTGCAACGGGCGTCACGGGAGCAGCTCAAGGCGATCGCCGATCACCCGGAACTGCGTTCGGCGTTCCTCGACGAGATTTTCCGCAGAATGTCGGACCATTTCGTTCCCGAACGCGCGCGCCATGTGGACTTCGTCGTCGCGTGGCGTTTCACCGATGGTGACGGAGAAGACGGTTTCGATCGTTTTCAAACGGTCATCGAAGACGGCGTCTGCGTTTCGAGCACGGATCTCGCGCGCACTCCGGACACCACGATCACCCTTTCCGTCGACGACTTCATCCGGATGGCGACCGGCAACGCGGCGGTGGCGGCGATGTTCGTGACGGGCAAGGTGAAGGTGAAGGGCGAGTACGCGCCGGCCGTGCGGTTCAGCGGGTACTTCGACATCCCGAAGCCGAGTGGCGCCTAACCACCTGTTTCATCGAGGGTTCGCTTGGACGTACGGCGGTAGCGGACGTTGGGGCTCCGCAGATTTCGCTCGGTCGCTTCGATCAGTCCTTGCCTGAGCAATACGGTCAGCCAGCGCGTCATCGTGCGGTCGTGCAGCCCGGTCACCGCGACCAGGTCGGCACGTGTCGCCTCGTCGTCACCTAGGGCGTCGAGGATCTCTTCACGCCGATCGGCGCGCCGCTTCGGCGGTGCCGGACTATCGGTGCTGTCGGTGGGAGCGGGAGCCGCGTCTTCCGCGAGGGTGTAGTGCGCGTACCGGCGACCTCCGGCCGGGACAAGAAGACCTCGCGCGACAAGATCACCGAGTTCTTCGGTCGCCACCCTCGAATCGAGGTCGTTGGCGTTCCGGTAGGCCTGGTTGTTGAGCGTCTCCCCGTGGAACAGCATCGCGAGGCCGTGGCATTGGCTGTCGGTGAGACCGTGCTCGTCCAACGAAGCGATCCAGCGAACCGCGTCATCGCCCATCAAGGTGTGGTTCGGGAAAGTCGCCGAAAAAGCGGAAATATCATCGGCGAACCGAGGCGGGCTGAGCTTCGCGTCTCGCATGGCGGCGAGCATCGCGGGGATTCCGGATCCACGGTTTTCACAGATCGGACGATCCGACCCGGGCAACGGGGTGTCTTCGAGAATCTTCAGCAGCGTCGCGTTGCGGGCCGAGGATGTCCCTTCGACGCCGAGATTCTCTTCGCGGACCGACCCGTAAAGGCCCCCTGGGTTACGGATGAGCAACCGGTCGGGATACATCTCGACCTGCACCTGTGTCCCGTGGGAAGTACCCGAGTAGTCGCGGTGCACCAGTGCGTTCACCACTGCTTCTCGTAGTGCGGTCTCCGGGTACTCGTACGTTTCGGCCCGTCCGGCGCCGCGAACGGTGGATCGTCGTTTCATATTCCGGCGGAGAGCGATGAGCGCTTCGTCCACCATCACCGGAATCGGCCCCTCCGCGGCGACGTTGTCGATGAACCGCGTTCCGTTTCGAGGATCAGGCCCGGATTTCGTCGGGTAGTGCACGAAAGTCAACATGAGCTGCGGGAAGAACTCCTGAGGGTATTCTCCCAGCGCCAGAAGCCCTGCAAGGGAAAGCTCGGTGCCGACGAGAACCTTCGCGCGGCGCAGTGCCGCGGTGGTGTCCAAGTTCGCGAAAGCCCTGCTCCGGTGGCGGCGGAGTCGGCTCAGAAAAGTGTCGACCAGGGCATGGTCGAGGTTCGCAATGGTGGTACCGGCCACGGGCTGCTCGTCATCCCGCGGTTGGCCGCGGTTCGCCATCATCAGCTGGACTTCGTATGGGCTCAGCCTTCGATCCCCGTCGGCGACTCTGACGAAGCTCCCCTGCGTCATGCCGACGCCCCGATTGAACGAAGGCTTGCTGCCCGGCGGCAGTTCGGGAATCTCGGCGACCACGAGATCCGCCCCTTCGAAACGGTGGGTCCCGATGAGAGGGCGTAGCGGCGGCTCCAGGTTTTCCGAGCACAAGGCCGCCAGGTCGGCTTCCATCTTCGCCGGGTCGCGTACACCGGTCGCCTCGAAACCTTGGGTTTCGTCGAGGCCGAGGATCAGGACGCCGCCGCTGGTATTGGCGAACGCCGAGAGCGTTTCGCGGACGCTCTTCGGAAGCTTTGACTCGGCTCGTTTGGCCTCGACAAAGGCGTGGTCGCCGCCGAGGCCGCGAAGGTTCGCGATGATCTCGGCGAGGTCGTCGTAGAGCATGCCGCCGTCCCAGCTTAGACACTAGCTTAGACACTAGCTTAGACACTGGAGCCTAGCGGCGAAGCTAGTGTCTAAGCTGGCGAGGGTCAGCCCTCGACGATGCGGCCCTCGATCACCGGCGGCTGCTTCTTGGCGGCCTCCGCGGGCGGCGTGTCCGTCACGACCTCGCTGTCCACGACCATCACCGGCCCGCGGGCGCGGTTCGCGAACTTGACCGCCCGGCGCTGCATCCGCTTCTGCCACACCTTGCGCGCGACACTCCGTGTCGGCGGCAGGATGAACAGCAGGCCGATGACGTCGCTGACGAAACCGGGCAGCAGGATCAGCAGACCGCCGAGCCCGATCAGCATCCCGTCGGTGAGTTCCTTCTCCGCGTCGGCGGGACGGCCGAGCCGCGCGGATTCGGCGAACGCCCGGAAGGCGCGGCCGCCTTCACGGCGCGCGAGCCAGGATCCGACGAACGCGCCGGCGAAGAGCAGCGCGATCGTGCCGAGCACGCCAATGGCCGAGCCCACCGCCCACACGGCGGCGATCTCGGCGACGACATAGAGCAGGAACGCGACAGCCATACCTGGACAACGTACGGCTTGCCCGTTTTGCTCCCAACCCCCGGTCAGCCGATCCGGCGAAGGAACTCCTCCGCCTCGCGAGGCCTGGTCAGCACGATCCGCCGTGCGTGCGCGCCTCGCTCCGCCAGCCGTCGCACCGTCCGCTCCCGGTGGTGCTTCGGCCAGCGCCAGACGTAGGAATAGAACTCCGGATCCAGCCTTTCGGGGCAACCTGGCGCCTGCTTGTCTTGGCCGAGGTCGCGCAGGCTACGCACCAGGACCCGCCGGAGGCAGATACGACGCGGGTAGTCGAGGAAGACGATCGTGTCCGCTCTCGGGAGGCGGAGGTGCATCGACGCCCCGTAGTTCCCGTCGATCACCCAGGCGTCGGAGGCGATGACCTCTCGTTGCGCGGCGTGGAACTCGGCGTCCGGCGCCGGTGTCCACCCCGGCCGCCAGTAGAGCCGGTCGAGGTGGATGACCGGCAGGCCGAGCGCGGCGCCGAGTCGTCGCGAGAACGTCGACTTCCCGGCGCCGCTGCAGCCCACGACCATGATCCGCCGCACGGTCAAGCCTCGTCGAGGTACGCGGCCGCCTGCAGGGTGAACAGTTCGGCGTAGCCCGCCTCCGCCGCCATCAGCTCGTCGTGTGTCCCGTATTCGGCGACCTTGCCGTGTTCCAGCAGCAGGATCCGCTCCGCCTGCCGCACGGTGGAGAACCGGTGCGAGATGTACAGCGTCGTGCGTCCCTCCGAAAGCTCCCGCAGCCGCGAGAAGAGGTCGTGCTCGGCCTGGGCGTCCAGCGCGGACGTCGGTTCGTCGAGGATGAGGATCGGCGCTTCCCGCAGGAACGCCCTGGCCAGCGCGATCTTCTGCCATTCGCCGCCGGACAGGCTGACACCCTGGTCGAACCAGCGCCCGAGCGGGCTGTCGTACCCGTTGGGCAGGCGCTCGATCCGCTCGTCGGCGCCGGCGCGTTTCGCCGACGTCTCGATCCGTTCGCGGTCGACGAGGTGCGTCAAGTCGCCGAGCCCGATGTTCTCGGCGGCGGTGCCCTGGTAGGTCACGTAATCCTGGAACATCGCGCTGATCTGGCGCCGCAATTCCACCGGGTCGTATTCGCGGATGTCGACGCCGTCGAGCAGGATCCGCCCGCCCGTCGGGTCGTACAGCCGGCACAGCAGTTTGAACAGCGTCGACTTCCCGGCCCCGTTGCGGCCGACGACGGCGACCGTCTCACCCGGCCGGATCTCGAAGCTCACGCCGTCGAGCGCGGGATCGGGCGCTCCCGGATAGGTGAAGGACACTTCCTCGAACTGGATGTGTCCCTCCACAGTGGACGGAAGTGGGCGCGGCTGGAGCGGCGCGACGATCTCCGGTTTCGTCCCGAGGAAGCGATACAGCGTGTCGAGATAGAGATTGTTCTCGTACATCCCGGAAAACGCGGTGAACAGGCCCTGGACGGACGTCTGCACCGACGCCGCGGCCGCCGTGTACAGCGCGAGGTCGCCGAGGGTGAGCCTGCCGCCGACGGCCTCCAGCGCGATGTACAGCGCGATAGCGGATCCGGCGGCCGTGCTGAGCAGGCCCCACGATGTCGAGCTGATGCTGCGCTTGCGGGTCAACGTCCGCTGACGGTCGTAGAAGACCTGGCCGAGCCGCTGGAACCGGTCGACGAAATACGGACCGAGACCGAAGAGCTTGGTCTCCTTGGCATACGTGTCGGTGGTGACCAAAGAGGACAGATAGTCCATCCGTCGTTTCAGCGGCGACATCATCAACGTCAGCCAGAACGCGCGGGCGCCGTATTTCGATTGCGAGATGAACGCGGGGATCGGTGCCAAGAGGGCGACGAGCGCCAGCAGCGGGCTGATCGAGACGAGCAGCGCGATCATGCTGCCGAAGGTGATCACGGTCCGGACCAGGCCCAAGGCCGAGTTCATCATCGACAGCGGCCGGGTCGGCGCCTCCTGCGCGGCTTGGCGCAGCATGTCGTAGGACGCGGAACCCTCGAAGTACGAAAGATGCAGCTTGCTCGCGTGGTCCATCACCTGGTGGCGGATGGTCAGCGTCATCCGTTCCTGCAGCAGCGACTGGCCATAGGTGGTCAGCGCCTGCGAAACCGCGGTGAGCACGAGGATGCCGAACTGGAAGAGGGCGACACCGACGATCGCGCTCTTCGTCCCGTGTCCCTGGATCGCCGCGACCACCGAGTCGATCAGCAGCTTCGCGATGTACGCGGTCGCCGTCGGGAGGAGACCGGAAAGCAGCGTCACCAGGGTGATCACGATGGTCAGCGCCGGGCTTGCCTGCCAGGTCAGCTTCGCGACCTTCGGCAGGCCGCGGACCGTGCCCGCGACGTTGACCCACATGCGGTCGAGCCGGGACTTGAGGTCTTTCGGGACGGCTTCGGGTTCGGGCTCCGGGATGTCGACCGGGCCGGTCAGCCCGCTGTCGGGCACCGTCGACGGCGGACGACGGCGTCTGCCGCCGCGGGCCATGAACAGCTCCAGGCCGCCTCCCCCGCCGGGCGGGCCGATCACGCGGCCGCCAAGGCGCCGTTGAGGAACACGTCGACGAGCTCCATCGTGGTGGGCTCGTCCCCGGTCTCGCTGAACCGGATCCGGCCGCTGAACAGCAGCGACAGGAACAGCGCCGCGGACTGCGACGGCGGCAGGCGCAGCCGATCCTTCTCCGGTTCGAACAGCTCGGCCATGGCGTCGCGCATGACGCTCATCGACTCCTTGCGCCGGTCTCGGCGATCGTCATGACGATGCTCCAGTCGCCTGCCGGAACCATGCATGACCGCCATGAGCGCGCCCATCCGCTGGAGGTGCGCGCTGAGCGCGTCGGCCGCCTCGATGAGCCTGTCGTCGAGGGGCTGTTCGAGGTCGATGACCGCGATCGCGTCGAGTACCTGGTCGGGCTTCAGCGCTTCGGCGAAGCAGGTGGCGAACAGTTCGTCCTTGTCCTTGAACACGCGGAAGACGGTGCCTTCGCCGATGCCCGCGGCGCGCGCGATCTGGCTCGACGTGACACCGGCGCCGTGCTCCACCAGCAAGGGCAGCACGGACTGGACGATCATCCGGCGCCGCTCGTCGGCACTCATCCCCGGCGCTCTCCGCCGGGCGGTGGTTTCTGTCATGCGTCCAGTGTGCGGAGTGAGCGCTCACTCCGTCAAGCGAATAAGCCTCGAAGCGCGTGAAGGCCTCCTTCCCTCGACTCAGCCGAGGGAAGGAGGCCTTCACGTGCGAAACGTCAGTAGGTGATCGCGACCGCCGGGTCGGCCAGCAGGGCGCCGACGTCGGCCAGGAACTCCGAACCCTGCTGCCCGTCGACCACACGGTGGTCGAAGCTCAGCGAAAGCTGGAGCACCTTGCGCACCTTGATCTCGCCGTCGACTACCCACGGGGTGTCCTTGATCGCGCCGAGGCACAGGATCGCGGACTCGCCGGGGTTGATGATCGGCGTACCGGTGTCGACGCCGAAGACGCCGACGTTGGTGATGGTGATCGTGCCGCCGAGCATGGCCGCCGGGGTGGTCTTGCCCTCGCGGGCGACGTCGGTCAGCTCGGTGAGCGCGATCGCGAGTTCCTTGAGGGACATCGAATCCGCGTCACGGACCTTCGGCACGACGAGCCCGCGCGGGGTGGCCGCGGCGATCCCGAGGTGCACGTAGTCCTTGTAGACGATCTCCTGCGCCGCCTCGTCCCACACCGCGTTGACGTCCGGAGTGCGCTTGGCCGCCAGGCAGACGGCCTTCGCCGCGAAGGTCAGCGGGGTGACCTTGACCCCGGCGAACTCGCGCGACTTCTTCAGCTTCTCTCGGAATTCCATCATCGGCGTGACGTCGATGGTCAGGAACTCCGTGACATGCGGGGCGGTGTAGGCGCTCTGCACCATCGCGGCGGCGGTGGCCTTGCGGACGCCCTTGATCGGGACACGGCGTTCCCGCGTCGCCGGGTCGTAGCCGCTGTCCACAGTGGACACAGCGGTCGGTGTGGCCGAACCGTTGGCGGCCGCGTGCACGTCGTCACGCGTGATGACGCCGCCGTCGGCGGTGCCGGTGAGCGCGTGCAGATCGACGCCGAGATCCTTGGCGAGCTTGCGCACCGGCGGCTTCGCCAGCGGCACGTACCCGCCCTTCGGCTTCGAAGCCACCGCAGGCGCGGCAGGCGCGACGGGAGCAGGAGCCGCGGCCACCGGAGCCGGAGCAGCGGGAGCAGCACCCTTGCGCGCCCGGCGCTGCGTCACGACGGCCTTGGAGCCGTAGCCGACCAGCGGCTTCATCTCCTCTTCCGCCGGCTCTTCAGCCGCGGGAGCGGCGGCGGGTGCCGGTGCCGCCTTGCCGCCGGGGTCGACGTCGATGGTGAGGATCGGCGCGCCGACCTCCACCGTCTGGCCCGGCTCGACGAGCAGTTCGGTGACCACGCCCGCCCACGGGATGGGCAGTTCGACGGCGGCCTTCGCGGTCTCGACCTCGACGACGATCTGGTTCACCGTCACGGTGTCACCCGGCTTGACCTGCCAGGCGATGATGTCGGCCTCGGTCAGCCCCTCCGCCGTGTCGGCCAGGGGGAATTGTTTGTACTCGGGCATTTCAGCTATTTCCCCCTTACCAGGCGAGCGAACGGTCGACGGTGTGCAGAACCCGGTCCAGGTCGGGGAGGTAGTGCTCCTCGAGTTTGGCGGGCGGGTACGGCGTGTCGAATCCGGTCACCCGCAGCACGGGGGCTTCCAGCGAGTAGAAGCATTCCTCCTGCACGCGCGCGGCGATCTCCGAGGTCAGCGACGATTCCGACGGCGCCTCGCTCAGCGCGATGAGCCGTCCGGTCTTGCGTACCGACTCGAAAACCGGCTCCAGGTCGAGCGGGGAGAGCGTCCGCAGGTCGATGACCTCCAGCGACTTGCCCTCGTCCTCGGCGGCGGTCGCCGCGTCGAGCGCGACCTTCACCGACGGGCCGTACGCGACGACGGTGACCGCCGTGCCTTCGCGGACGACGCGGGACTTGAACAGCGGGTCCGGCGTGGTGTCGGTGTCGACCTCGGACTTCATCGCGCCCGAGTGGTACAGCTTCTTCGGCTCGAAGAACAGGATCGGGTCGTCGGACTTGATCGCCTGCTGGATGCCCCAGTAGGCGTCGACGGCGTTCGAGACCGAAACGACCTTGAGGCCGGGGATGTGCGCGAACAGCGACTCCGGCGACTCCGAGTGGTGCTCGACCGCGCCGATGCCGCCACCGAACGGCACGCGGATCACGATGGGCATCTTGATCTTGCCCTGCGTCCGGTAGTGCAGTTTGGCGACCTGGCTGGAGATCTGGTCGAAGCCCGGGAAGATGAAGCCCTCGAACTGGATCTCGCAGACGGGGCGAAAACCACGGACGGCGAGGCCGACCGCGGTGCCGATGATGCCCGATTCCGCGAGCGGCGTGTCCAGGACGCGCTGCTCGCCGAAGTCCTTCTGCAGTCCGTCGGTGATGCGGAAGACGCCGCCGAGCTTGCCGACGTCTTCACCCATGATCAGGACCTTCGGGTCCTCTTCCATGGCGCGCCGGAGGCCGAGGTTGATCGCCTTGCCGATGGTGAGTTTCTGGAGGTCGGCCATTTCAGTGCTCCCCCGCCCCGATGAAACCGTCCAGGTAGGACAGGTACTCCTCGCGCTGCGCGTCCAGCAGCGGCGTGGACTCCGCGTACACGTGGGAGAAGATCCGGTCCGGTGGTGGTTCGGGCATGTTGAAGCAATAGTCGCGCAGTTCGGCCGCGAAGGCGTCCGAGTCGGCCTGCACCTGGTCGAAGAACGCCTGGTCGGCGCCGCCACCGCGGGCGAGGTACGCCCGGACGCGCTCGATCGGGTCCTTCAGCTTCCACTCCTCCAGCTCGTCGGAGAGCCGGTAGCGGGTGGGGTCGTCGGTGGTGGTGTGCGCGTCCATCCGGTAGGTGAACGCCTCGATCAGCACCGGGCCGTTGCCGTGACGGCACTCCTCCAGCGCCCAGCGGGAGACCGCGAGGCAGGCGAGGACGTCGTTGCCGTCCACGCGGATGCCGGGGAAGCCGTAACCGCGGGCGCGCTGGTACAGCGGCAGCCGCGACTGGCGCTCGGTGGGCTCGGAGATCGCCCACTGGTTGTTCTGGCAGAAGAACACGATCGGCGCGTCGTAGACGGCTGCCCAGACGAAGCCTTCGTGCACGTCGCCCTGCGAAGTCGCTCCGTCACCGAAGTAACAGATGGTCGCTTCGCTGTCTTCGTCGCCGACCTTGCCTTCGAACTTCTGGCCCATCGCGTAACCGGCGGCGTTGAGCACCTGGTTGCCGATCACGATGGTGTACGGGTGGAAGCGGTGGGCCTGGTAGTCCCAGCCACTGTGGTCGGTGCAGCGGAAGATGCCGAGCACCTCTTTGAGGTCGATGCCGCGGGCGTACGCGACGCCGTGCTCGCGGTAGCTCGGGAAGGCCATGTCCCGCTTCTCCAGCGCGCGGCCGGAGCCGATCTGCGCGGCCTCCTGACCGAGCAGCGGGACCCAGATGCCGAGCTGGCCCTGGCGCTGCATGGCGTTGGCCTCGCGGTCCGCCCGGCGGACCAGGACCATGTCGCGGTACAGGCCTTTGAGGGCTTCGGCGTCGATGTCGTCGACATACCGGTCGAATTGCGGCGAGGCGACCCGTTCGCCTTCGGGAGTGAGCAGCTGAGTCAGCTCAGCGCCACCTTCGCTCGTTGCTCGCAAACCCGCGATCACCTGTTCGGGGGTGGGTTGCGCCGCCGCGGCGGCGGGACCGTCTCCAGGTTCCGGGTGCGTCCAGTGTTCGGACGGCATGCGCTGCTCTCCTTGATGTCGGCGCCGCTGGCGACCACTTGTGGCGGCGACAGTGACTGCGCCGGCGGGGACCAGCGCGTCGGATCTGAAGCGCCGGGTCACCATCGGCGTTGACGGTTCGTGCGCACATCCTGGCATGCCGGACGCCGTTTTGGTCAGGGCCGGATGCTGATTTGTTGCTGAGAAAGGGTGCCTGAACAGGGAAAATGCTAGGAAGCCCGAGTGTGGGGCCGCCGAAAGTAGGGGTTGCACTCGCGGGTCGACCAGCGGACGACAGACCCGGACGGGTGTCCTGTCCGGCGCGGGCGATGACGATCCGTGCCCGCCGCTGTGATCCATCCCACTCTCCGGCACCCGTGGCAGGATGGCGGACGTGGAGCAGAAATCCGTACGCGAAACCGTGGTTTCGAACTGGACGAACGACGTCCTTCCCAGCCTGTCCGGCCTGGTGGCGATCCCCGCCTTGTCGCCGGCGTTCGACGCCGAGTGGGCGAAGACCGGCCATCTGGCCGCCGCCGTCGAGCACGTCCGCTCCTGGATCGCCGCGCGGGAGATCCCCGGCGCGACGCTCGAGGTCGTGGAGCTCGAAGGCCGCAGCCCGCTGCTGGTCGTCGACATCCCGGCGACGTCCGAAGCCGCCGACAAGGGCACCGTGCTCATGTACGGGCACCTCGACAAGCAGCCGCCGGTCGGTGGCTGGTCCGAGGGGCTCGACCCGTGGACGCCGGTGATCCGCGACGGGCGGCTGTACGGCCGCGGCGCGGTCGACGACGGCTACTCCGGCTACGCGGCGACGACGGCGATCGAAGCCGTGCGCGCCGCCGGTGGCGAGCACTCCCGCGCGGTCGTGCTGCTGGAGACCGGTGAGGAATCCGGCAGCCCGGATCTGCCCGCCTACGTCGAGCACCTGAAGGAGAAGCTCGGCGCGGTCTCGCTGGTCGTCTGCCTCGACGCCGGCGGCACCGACTACAAGCGCCTGTGGCTGACCACCAGCCTGCGCGGCATGCTGCACGTCAACGTCACCGTGAAGGTGCTCGAGTCCGCGCAGCACTCCGGCATGGCCAGCGGCATCGTGGCCAGTTCGTTCCGCGTCCTGCGTGCGCTGATCGACCGGATCGAGAACGTCGAGACCGGCGAGATCAAGCTCGCCGAGCTCAGCGTCGACATCCCGGAGAACCGCGTCGAAGAGGCTCGTGGCGTCGTCGAGATCGCGCCCGGCGCGGCGAAGACGCTCTTCCCGGTGGTCGGCCGGACGGTCTCCGACGACGATCTGGAGCTGCTGCTCAACAACTCGTGGCGGCCGACGCTTTCGGTGATCGGCGCGAAGGGCTTCCCGCTCCCCGCCGACGCGGGCAACGTGCTGCGCGACAGCACCACGCTCACGCTGAGCTTCCGTCTGCCGCCGACCGCCGACGCGAAGGCCGCGATGGAGGCGGTCCGCCGCGTCCTCACCACCGACGTTCCTTACGACGCTTCGGTCGAGCTCGGGGATTTTCAGGCGGAGAACGGCTGGAACGCTCCGGACACCGCGCCGTGGCTCGACGAGGTGCTGCACCACGTCAGCGGCGAGGTCTTCGGCGAGCCGCACAAGAGCTTCGGCATGGGCGGGTCGATCCCGTTCATGGGGCTGCTCGGCGAGAAGTACCCGGACGCGCAGTTCGTGGTCACCGGCGCCTGCGGGCCGGACTCGAACATCCACGTGCCGGACGAGTGGCTGAACATCGACTTCGCGCAGCGGATCACCGAGGCGGTCGCGCACATCCTGGACGCGCACGCCAAGAGCTGATCTCCCGGCTCACGCTGCAATGAAAGGTCCTTTCCTAGCAAAATTCGCTAGGAAAGGACCTTTCATTGCACGCGCGGGAGGATCATGTTCGAAGGCTTCGAGCTCGAAAACGTCGACACGGGCGAAGTGACCTTCAGGGTCCGCCACGGCGGATCGGGGCCGCCGCTCGTCCTCCTGCACGGACATCCCCGCACCCACACCACCTGGTACGACGTCGCGCCGCGGCTCGCGGACGCGTTCACCGTCGTCTGCCCGGATCTCCCCGGCTACGGCCAGTCCTCGAAACCCGAGACCGCCGAAGACCACTCGGCGCACTCGAAACGTGCCATGGCCAGGCACATCGTCGCCCTCATGCGGCACCTCGGGCATGAACGGTTCGCCGTCGCCGGGCACGATCGCGGCAGCTACGTGGCGCATCGGCTGGCCATGGATCACCCCGAAGCGGTCACCAGGCTGGTCGTCCTCGACGGCGTCCCGATCGGTGAGGCGCTCGCGCGGGCCGACGCGACCTTCGCGCGGAAATGGTGGCACTGGTTCTTCTTCGGTCAGCTCGCGAAACCCGCCGAGCGGGTGATCAACGCCGACCCGGACGCTTGGTACGGCGGTGATCCCGAAGCGATGGGCGCGGAGAACCACGCCGACTTCCTGCGTGCGATCCACGATCCCGAGACGGTTCACGCGATGTTGGAGGACTACCGCGCCGGCCTCGGGCCCGACCGCGAAGCCGACGACGCCGACAAGGCGGCCGGGCGGAAGCTCGGCTGTCCCGTCCTCATGCTGTGGTCCAGCCGGGATGACATGGCCGAGCTGTACGGCGACCCGATCGCGGTGTGGCGCGAATGGGCCGACGACGTCCGCGGCTTAGCGATCGAATCCGGGCACCACATGGCCGAGGACAACCCGGCCGACCTCGCGGCGGCGTTACGGGAGTTCCTGGGCTAGGCGAACTTGTTCAGCGTCGCGGCGAGTTCCGTCAGCTGCGGCGTGAAACGCTGGTACGAGAACGGCGTCTCGTTGTTCCAAGGGATCAGCTTCCCGGCCTTCACCGCGGGCAGCTGTGCCCAGGTCGGCACGCCGCCGAGCCCGTCCGGGCCGAGCGAAAGCGAACCGCCGCGGTTGTCGTACATGATCACGTCGGCCGGGTACTTGCCGATGTTCTCCCAGCTGATCTGCTGGTAGTAGCCGCCCTGGCTCTCGTCCGGCGCCTCCGGCGTGACGAAGTCGAGTCCCTTGCTCTGGTAGTGCTTCGAGGTCGCGAATTTCGGCGCGTTCGAGACGTAGACGGCGTCCTTCTGCGCGGACACGAGGAGGATCTTCAGCCCAGCGGCCTTCTTCGCCGCTTCGGCGAGCGCGGCGTCAGCCTTCTCGTACTCCTCCTTCGCGGCCTTGATCGCCGGAGTCTCGGTGTCGGCGCCGAGCGCCTTCGCGAGCGCGATGAACTTCGCGATCCCTTCGGGCATCGAGATGTCCTGCAGCCGGACGCCGACGCTGGGCGCGGCCTTGTCGATCTTCTCGGTCTGCGTGTCCGGGACGTACCACATCTGGTCCTTGAGGTACATCACGCTGATCAGCAGCTGCGGGTTCAGCGAGACGAACTTGTCGAAGTTGAACTCGTTCCACACGTTCCCGAGCGAGGTCACCGTGTTGAGGTCGACGCCGCCCGCCTGCGGGTCCGGCTTGCCGTCGGCGAACTTCGACGGACCGAAGATCCCGACCGACTTCACGCCGAGGTCCCACAGCGCCGCCGCCGCGGTCACCTGCGCGACGATCCGCGTCGGCCGCTCGCCTTCGAGTTTCCGGCCGCGGTCGTCGGTGAACGACCAGGTCGCGCCCGCTCCCCGCGTGGGTGTCTCGTCCTGGTAGCCGCAGGCGGTCAGGAGGCCGGTGGCGCCGAGCGCCGCGGTGCCGGCGAGAAAGCCGCGTCGGGAGAGGTGCATGGAGATCTTCTTTCGCCGTCGAACCGGATTTCGTCGTTAGGCTAGCCTTCCCTTATCGTGGACGCCATGGTCCAGGTCACGGAGCGCGGCACGACCATGAGGACCAGCGTTTCCGTGAGAACGCTGGTCCTCGTGGGGTCCCTGACAGCGCTCGTCGCGGTCATCCTGCTGTCGATCGGCTTCGGCTCGAACCGCCTCTCGCTCGGCGAAGTCCTGCACGCCCTCTTCGCCTACGACGGGAGCTACAACGACGTCGTCGTCCGCGACGATCGCCTGCCCCGCACTGTGCTCGGCGTCCTGGTCGGGATGGCGCTCGCGCTGGCGGGCTCGCTCATGCAGGCGATCACGCGCAACCCGGTCGCGGAACCCGGCCTGCTCGGCATCAACCACGGTGCCGCCGTCGCGATCGTGCTCGGCTCGACGCTGTTCTCGGTGACTTCGCCCGGCGAGTACGTCTGGTTCGCCTTCGCCGGGGCGCTCGCGGGAACCGCGCTGGTCTCGGTGATCGGCGGGACACGCGGGGCGACGAGCCCGCTGAGGCTGGTGCTGGCCGGTGTCGCCGTCCAGGCGGTGTTCGTCGGGATCAACCAGGGCATGCAGATGGTCAACACGCACAACCTGCAGGCCATGCGGTTCTGGCTGGTCGGCTCGCTGGTGAACCGGAACCTGGATCAGCTGTCGGTCTTGCTGCCGTTCTTCGTCGCGGGGGTGGTGATCGCGATCGTGCTGGCCCGCGCGCTGAACGCGCTGGCGCTCGGTGAGGACACGGCCCGCGGCCTCGGCGCGAATCCGGCGCTCGTCCGCGTCGCCGGGATGGTCGCCGTCGGTCTGCTTGCGGCGTCGGCGACCGCGGCCTGCGGGCCGATCGCCTTCGTCGGCCTGATGATCCCGCACGTCGTCCGCACGTTGATCGGCCAGGACGAGCGGTGGGTGATGCTGATTTCGGCGTTGCTCGGGCCGGTGCTGCTGCTCGGCTGCGACGTCCTCGGCCGCCTGCTCGGCTCGCCGGGGGAGATCCAGGTCGGCGTGATGACCGACGTCGTCGGCGGGATCGCGTTCGTGATCGTGGCCCGGCGCTTGAAGGCGGTGCGCCGATGACCGCGCTCGTCCGTCGTGAGTCCGGTGTGGACAGACGATCGGTGATCGTCGTCGCCGTGCTGGCCCTGGTGACGCTGACGCTCGTCGTGCTTTCCGTCGGCACCGGCGACTACGAAATGAGCCCCGGCGAAGTGCTCGCCACACTCGCGGGTTCGGGCACGAAGGCGCAGTACCTGGTCGTCATGGGACGGCTGCCGCGCGTGCTGGTCGCGATCCTCGTCGGGGCCGCGCTGGCGCTGGCCGGGGCGGTCTTCCAGACGATCACGCGCAACCCGCTCGGCAGCCCGGACATCATCGGCTTCACGACCGGCTCGGCGACCGGCGGCATCGTGACCCTGCTGCTCTTCGGCTCCGGCCCCGGGCTGGTCTCCGTCGGCGCGCTGGTCGGCGGGCTGCTGACCGCGCTGGTCGTGATGGCCTTGTGCGCGCCGCACGGTCTGCTGAGTTCGCGGCTGGTGCTGCTCGGGATCGCGGTCAGCGCGGTATTGGTCGGCGTGAACTCGTATCTGCTGGTGAAGGCGAACCTCGAAGCCGCCGCGCAGGCCGTCGGCTGGCTGGTCGGCGACCTCGCCGGCCGCGACTGGAGCTTCTTCGTGCCGCTGGCGGTCGCGGTGGCGGTGCTCGCCCCGATCGTGTTCTTCAACGGCCGCGCGCTGCGCATGCTGGAGATGGGCGACGACACCGCCACCGGTATCGGCGTCGACGTCCACCGCGTGCGGCTGACCCTGGTGCTGGTCGCGGTCGCGCTGGTGGCCGCCGCCACCGCCGCGACCGGGCCGCTGCCGTTCATCGCGCTCGCCGCGCCCCAGCTCGCGCGCCGGATGACGCGTCTGCCGGGGCCCAACCTGGCGGCTTCGGCCTTCGTCGGCGCGGCGCTGGTCGTCGCGGCGGACTACCTCGGCCAGCGGCTGCTGGAGTCCTCGCTGCTGCCCGCCGGTGTCGTGGCGGCAGCCCTCGGCGGCGCCTATCTGCTCTGGCTGCTGCTGCGTCGCAGGGCTTAGGTCAGCCGGGTCAGCTGCACCGAGACGTCCAAAGTGGACTGACCGCCACCGGTGAAGATGCCCTTGAGCGGTGGTACGTCGGCATAGTCGCGGCCGTACGCGACCCAGACGTGCCGCGGCCCGACCGGGATCGCGTTCGTCGGGTCGTAGGCCCACCAGCCGCCGGTCCACACGTCGACCCAGGCGTGGCTTTCGCCTTCGACCGTCTCGCCGAGCTTCGCCTCCGGTTTCGTGTGCAGATACCCGGAGACGTAGCGCGCCGGGACGCCGATCGCGCGCAGCATCACCAGCGTGACATGCGCGAAGTCCTGGCAAACCCCTTCGCGCGCACGCCACGCGTCGGTCGCCGTGCTGTGCACACCGGTCGTCCCAGGCTGGTACTTCAGCTGCTGGTTGACCCATTCGCAGACCGCGAGCACGGCCTCCGCGGGGTCGAGCCCCTTCCGCAGTTCACGCGCGACCTTCGTCAGCTCCGGATCGCGGGGCGTGTAGGGCGTCGGCGTCAGGTACTCGGTGCGGTGGTCGACGACGGTGTCGCTGCGCAGGTCCTTCCACGTCGCCGAACGGACCGGCTCGCCTTCGTCGGCGGTCTCGACCACCGACGTCGCGAGCACGGTGAACTCGGTGTGCGGCGCGTGAAGGTCGAACGAGGTCACGACGGTGCCCCAGTAATCCGTGTACCGGTAAGCACGGGTCGCCGGCGTCGTCTCGACCCGGTTCACGACCGTGGTCTGGCGCCGATCGGAGCGCGGGGTCAGCCGCGCCTCGTTGTACGACTGCGTGGCCGGGGTCGCGTACCGGTACCCGGTCCGGTGGGCCACCCGAAGCTGCCAGGTCACAGCGAAACCTCCGCACCGCTCCAGGCCACCCAAGGCGACGAATGGAAGTACTGCACCGAAACCGCGTCGCCGATGTCCTTGATCGAGGTCTGCAGGGCGCCGAGCCGTTTCGGCAGGTCCTCCAGCAGATCCGATGGCCGCAGGAACTCCAGCTCGCTGCGCGCGCGGCCGAGCTGCCGCAGAGCCTCGGACTTCTCGTTGGCACGCGAGTTGACGCCGGGGTCCAGCCGCTCCAGGCATTCCTCCGCCTGGCGCAACGCGTGGAACACCGAACGCGGGAAGAGCGTGTCCCGCAACAGGAACTGCACGACCCGGGCGGCGTCGAGCGCGCCGCGATAAGTCCGCAGGTACGTGTCCTGCGCGCCCGCCGAACGGAGCACGGTGATCCAGCCGGGTGACGACGCGCTGTCCTGCACTCGCGAGAGCAGCAGCCGCACCACCATGTCCGCGCGTTCGACCGAGCGCCCGAGCACCATGAACAGCCAGCCGTCGTCGCGGCTCATCGTCGAATCGGCGAGCCCGGCGAACATCGCCGCGCGCTCCTCCACGAAGGAGAGGAACGCGTGCGGCCCGGCGCGGCGCGCGTACCGCTGCCTGTCCGGCACCGCGTTCCACGTCGCGTTCAGGCATTCCCACAGCTCGGTCGAGACGACCTCGCGGGCACCGCGCGTGTTCTCGCGGGCCGAGTTGATCGAGCCGACGATGGACGCCGGATTGTCCTTGGCGTAGGCGACCAGTTCGGTCAGCTTCCACACGTCGAGGGTGTCCATGCCCTCCGGCGAGATGCCGAGGACGGCGAGCAGCTGGCGGCTCGCGTGGTCCGGGTCGACGCTCGCGTCTTCGAGCAGCTGATGCACGGAGACGTTGAGGATCCGGGAGGTGTCATCGGCGCGTTCGACGTACCGGCCGATCCAGTACAGCGATTCCGCGTTGCGGGCGAGCACATCAACTCCCTTATGCCTGTTGCTGCTGCTGTTGCTGGGTGGTGGTCAGCTCCGGGCCCTGTTCGGCGACCAGACCGTCTACTTGGGACAGTGCGCCGAGTGCGGGCCGCTCCAGTTCCCGTTCCGCCGTCGAGGATCGCGGCGCCAGCACCCAGGTGTCCTTGGAACCGCCGCCCTGCGACGAGTTGACCACCAGGCTGCCCTCGGGGAGCGCGACCCGGGTCAGCCCGCCCGGCAGGACGAAGATCTCCTTGCCGTCGTTGACCGCGAACGGCCGGAGATCGACGTGCCGTGGCGCCAGTCTGTCGTCCACTTTGGACGGAACGGTGGACAGCTGGACCACCGGCTGGGCGATCCAGCCGCGTTTGTGCGCCCGGACCTTGCGTTTGAGCGCGGTCAGCTCCGCCTGCGTCGCCTCCGGGCCGAACACGATGCCGTACCCGCCCGAACCTTCGACCGGTTTGATCACCAGCTCGTCCATATGCTGCATGACGTGGTCGAACTCGTCCGGCAGCCAGCACCGGAAGGTGTCGACGTTGGGCAGCAGCGGCTTCTCGTTGAGGTAGTACTTCACCATCTCGGGCACGTAGGTGTAGACGAGCTTGTCGTCACCGACGCCGTTGCCGACCGCGTTCGCGATCACCACGTTGCCCGCGCGCGCCGCGTTGAGGATGCCGGCCACGCCGAGCACGGAATCCGGCCGGTAGTGCACCGGATCGAGGAACTCGTCGTCGATCCGCCGGTAGATGACGTCGACCTGCCGCTCGCCCTCGGTGGTGCGCAGGTAGACGACGTTGTCCCGGCAGAACATGTCGCGGCCCTCGACCAGCTCGACCCCCATCAGCCGGGCCAGCAGCGAATGCTCGAAATACGCGGAGTTGTGGACGCCGGGGGTGAGCACGACGACCATCGGGTCGGCGACGTTCGCCGCGGCCGCCGCCCGGAGCGCGCGCAGCAGATGCGAGGCGTAATCGCCGACCGGGCGCACCCGGTGCTGGGCGAACAGGTCCGGGAACACGCGCGCCATCGTGCGGCGGTTCTCCATCACGTACGACACGCCGGACGGGTTGCGGAGGTTGTCCTCCAGCACCCGGAAGGTGCCCTCCTCGTCGCGCACCAGGTCCACACCGGACACATGGATGCGGACGCCGTTGGGCGGATTGATCCCGAACGCCTCGCGCTGGAAATGCTCGCACGAGGTGATCAGCCGTCGCGGCAGAACGCCGTCACGCAGGATCTGCCGGTCGCCGTACACGTCGGCGAGAAAGGCTTCGAGCGCGCGGACCCGTTGCGCCACACCGCGTTCGAGTTTGCTCCATTCGGCGGTGGTGATCACGCGCGGCACCAGGTCGAGCGGGAATGGGCGTTCCTGGCCCGACAGCGAGAACGTGATGCCCTGGTCCACCATGGCCCGGTCGATCGCCGCAGACCGGGACGAAAGGTCCGCCGACGTCAGCGCGGAGATCGATTCGTACAGCGCGCGGTACGGCTGGCGGACCGTGCCGTCGGCGGTGAACATCTCGTCGTACGCGCCCGCGTGTGGCCGCGACGGCGAGAGATAGCCGTCGAACTGCGCCCCGGGTTTCGCCGCGCGCCGGGCCGACGTCGTCGTCCGCGGGCGGCGGCCCGCGGGTGGGAGGCGCGGCGCCGAGTTGTTGTTCATGGGGGTCATCGTGACCTATGTACCCCGTTCGGCGCGAGATGCCCGGGTTGGCTTGGCGGAATGATCAGCCTGATGCTAGCCTCGCCGGGCGTATTCGAACCTGACTGGGGAAGGTTGGATTCTGTTCGGCGTTTCGCCATGCGTAAAACTCGTTGATTCGCGTATTACCTGCTGGATAAGCAGGCTCTGAATTTCACCTGCAATTTACAAGGGGAATTGTGAAGAATCTTGTGAAAACGTTCGTCGTGGCCGGTGCCGCAGTGGCGGCGCTGGCCGTTCCGGGTGTCGCGATGGCAGCTCAGGACGGTGCCGCGGCGCCGTCGACCAGTGTCGGCGTAATGGATGTCACGAGTCGTTGGTGCGGTCACAACTACGATAGCTGTATCCGTGAGCGGAGCGAATTCGCCCGGTATTACAACGTCGGGCCGCTCGAGTACTTTCCTGTCGACCCCAGTTGTGCGGGTATCTGCTACAACGGCTACAGGTTCCAATATTGGCCCAAGTAGATAGGGCGGCGGTGGGGCGCTTCGGCGCCCCATCGTGTTTCCCGTGCTGGGCCGGTTGAACCTCTGTCGGGACCCACCGGGACCGAGGTCGGCTCCCTCCCGTTGTCGGGACGATCTTCGCTGGAAACAGCGCTGTAACGTCTCGGTGCTGTGCTTGCCGCCGGATGAGTGGCACTATGCATGCTCTCGACACATGGGAACTACAAGGAGTGACGACGTGGCCCGATTGAAAGCGCTCGCCCTGATCCCGGCGCTCGCCCTAGCCGCGGGTGCGCTGACCGCGTGTGGCGAAGAAGGTGGGCAGAGCACCGCGGCCGGTGGCGTCCAGCTCGTCGCCTCCGGCAAGCTCACCACCTGCACGCACCTGCCCTACCAGCCGTTCCAGGTCAAGCAGGGCGACAAGATCGTCGGCTTCGACGTCGACCTGGTCGACCTCGTGGCGAAGAAGCTGGGCGTCGAGCAGAGCATCGTCGACATCGCCTTCGAGAACATCGAGTCCGGCGAGGCGATGAACACGGGCCAGTGCGACCTCGCCGCCGCCGGGATGACGATCAACGACAAGCGCAAGGCGAAGTTCGCCTTCTCCGACCCGTACTTCGAGGCGTCGCAGGCGCTGCTGGTCAAGACCGGTTCGCCGATCAAGGACCTGAGCAACGTCGCCGGCAAGAAGATCGGCGTCCAGTCGGCCACCACCGGCGCCGACTACGGCAAGGAAAAGGCCGTCGGCGCCGAAATCGTCACCTTCGACGACCTCGCGCTGCTGGAGCAGGCGGTGAAGAGCGGCCAGATCGACGCGGGCATCAACGACAACGGTGTGCTCTACGACTTCGTGAAGACGAACCCGGACACGACCGTCGTCACGGAGTTCAAGACCAACGAGTTCTACGGTATCGGCGTGAAGTCGGGTAACACCGCCCTCGTCAACCAGGTCAACGAGGTCCTCAAGGCTTCGGTCGCCGACGGCTCGTACGCGCAGATCTACCAGAAGTGGTTCGGCAAGGCGCCGACCTGGCAGCCGGGCAGCCCGGCCGCCGGTTGATAATCCGTCCTCTGTGGCCGGTGCCCAGTGCACCGGCCACAGGCTTGTCACCACCTGTTTGAGGAGAGAAATGGCTCTGAGCCGCCGCCAGCGACGATCGGCGTTCCGGTGGGCGCAGTACGGTCTGCTGCTGGTGATCGTCGTGGTGTTCGCGCTGCTGGCCGACTGGGGACGGCTGGGCAAGGCGTTCTTCGACCTCGAAGTCGCCGCGAAGCAGTTCCCGGACGTCATCACCGTCGCACTGAAGAACACGATCGTTTTCACCGCGCTGGGCTTCGCGCTCGGCCTCGGCCTCGGGCTCCTGCTCGCGCTGATGAGACTGTCTTCGGTCGGCCCGTACCGCTGGTTCGCGCGCGGGTACATCGAGTTCTTCCGCGGCCTGCCCGCGCTGCTGATCTTCCTGGCGGTCGGTGTCGGAGTGCCGATCGCCTTCCCGAACGTGTTCCTGCCACGGAACGTGTCGATCATGCTGGCGCTGGGCATCGTGTCGTCGGCCTACATGGCGGAGACCATTCGCGCCGGTATCCAGGCGGTGCCGCGCGGACAGGTCGAGGCCGCGCGTTCGCTCGGCATGTCACCCGCCCGCACGATGATCACCGTCGTGATCCCGCAGGCGTTCCGGATCATCCTGCCGCCGCTGGCCAACGAGCTGATCATGCTGACGAAGGACTCTTCGCTCGCGTTCCTGCTCGGCACCACCCCGGCGCAGCAGGAACTCGCACAGTTCAGCCGTCAAGCGCTGCTGGAGGCCAAGGGCCTGACCCCGATCGTCGTCGCCGGTCTGTGCTACCTCGTCATCACCATTCCGCTGTCGATCCTGCAGCAGCGGCTAGAGAAGAAATACGGAGCCGGAGTGCCCGGCGGAGGAACGGTATGAGCACCCAGACGATCGTCGAAGTTTCGGGACTGCACAAGGCGTTCGGCGAGCTCGAGGTGCTCAAGGGCATCGACCTGGAGGTCCAGCGGGGCCAGGTCGTCTGCATCATCGGCCCGTCGGGTTCCGGCAAATCGACGCTGCTGCGCTGCGTCAACCTCCTCGAGGAACCGCAGCAGGGCAAGATCGTGGTCAACGGCAGCGAGATCACCGACCCGGACGTCGACATCGACGGCGCCCGCACGAAGATCGGCATGGTCTTCCAGTCGTTCAACCTGTTCTCGCACCTGAGCGTGCTCGAAAACCTCACCGTCGCTCAGCGCAAGGTGTTGAAACGCGGCAAGGAAGAGGCGGAGCGCGTCGCGCGGGAAAACCTCGCGAAGGTCGGGCTGGCGGAGAAGGAGTCTTCGCTGCCGACACAGCTTTCCGGCGGGCAGCAGCAGCGCGTCGCGATCGCCAGGGCGCTTTCGATGGATCCCGACGTCATGCTGTTCGACGAGCCGACGTCGGCGCTGGACCCCGAACTGGTCGGCGACGTCCTCGCGGTCATGCGGCAACTCGCGCAAGAGGGCATGACGATGCTCGTCGTCACGCACGAAATGCAGTTCGCGCGTGAAGTGGCCGACATCGTGCTGTTCATGGACGGCGGCGTCGTCGTCGAGCAGGGCTCGCCGGACCAGGTGATCGGGGACCCGCAGGAGGAGCGCACGAAGACGTTCCTCTCGCGGGTCCTGAACCCGAACCACCAGGGCTAGCGTCCGCGAAGCTGCGACTCCAGCTGGACGACCTTCGCGACGATTTCGTGCGGCCCGGCGCCCATGAGGCTCACCCAGCCCTTGGCGTCCGGGCCGAACACGACGCGGCCGTGTTCGGTGTCCATCCAGCCCGGCGGCCTTTCGACGCGTTTCCGGTTGCCGCCGCCGTCACGGATGGCGACGTAAAGCCGTCCGAAGAAGGTGTACGGCGACCGGATCCACTGGAGGATCTTCTTGGCGTCGCGGATGCTCGGACCGGTGCCGATGAGCATTTCGCCCTTCATCAGGACCTGAAGATCGGCTTCCGAGCAGTTCAAGGACGGCGTGCGCGCGGCGGGCGCCTCGGGGAGCAGACCGGTGAAATCCTGCGCCAGCGTGTCCGGCCGCGTCGGCGTCAGGTAGACGACCTTGTCGACCAAAACGACGTTGACCGCTTCCCGGCCACTGCCCGCGGCGCGAACCGTCCGTTCCCGTCCCTCGGACTTCACCCACGAGTAGTACTCCACCGCCGGCCGCTGCAGGAAGCGCAGTGTGTCGAGGAATTCGTCGTCGATCTTGCCGCGCCTGAGCAGTCCCTGTCTGTCCAATTCGGACTGCGCGGTGGCGGCGAGCTCGCGCCGTTCCTCGGGCAGATACCACTGCGCGCCGCGGACGAGCGTCGGATGGATGTCGCCGAGATTGTGCTGGTCCAGCAAGGTTTCGTAGGTCTGGAGCGTCAGTTCGACGGGTTTCTGCAGCACGTTACGCGCCGATCACCGGCGGAACCGGCTTGTCACCGTCGTAACCGCCGAAGAGGGAGTCGCCGTCCTCTTCCTGCAGCGTGATCTTGCGCTGGTGCTCCTCGTCCTCGCCGCCCTTGCCCTTGCCCGCACCGGCGCCCATCCCGCCGCCGCCCATACCCGGCGCGCCGGCACGACCCGCCGCCGCGGCGCCGCCCGCCGGCGTACCGCGCATCGGCCCTTCACCGGGCATTGCGGCGCCGACGCCGCGACCGGGCCCCATACTCCCCGGCCCGCCCGTCGACCCACCCGGCCCGAAACCGCCGCCGGGCCCGAAACCGCCACTGAATCCGCCCGATCCCGGCCCGAATCCGTTGCCGCCACCGGGCCCGCTCCCTGGCCCGGGACCGAACGAGGGCGGTCGGTGGTCGCCCGGCCGCACCTGTGTTTTCGGGTCCCAATGGGACAGTTGGGTCCGATCGTTCGGCTGTGGTGACGGAACCGGACGCGGCACCTGCGGCACCCTCGGCGCAGGCGGAACCTGCGGCGGCCTCGGCGCCTGATACCCCTCGGCCCCCGGAGGCGCGCTGTACGAACTCGGCCCGCCGGTGTACCCACCGGGACCGCTGTGCCGCCCGGAGTCGCCCGGCCCGCCGCTGAACCCGCTGACCTTGGTCTGCCCGGGATCGATCGGATCCGGCGTGATCGGCCCCGCCGAAACGTTCGGATCATGCGCGGCGGGATAAACCGGCGCGAGCGACTGCTGCCGCGGCTGGGTGCTCTGGTAGTACGGCTCGTAGATCTCGACGTTGTGCTTGGTGTCCGAGTCGAACTTCGCCGCCGCGATCTCGTCGTCACTCGCGCCGATGGACAGGATGTCGCCGGGCCCGTTGTCCCCCGCGCGTTCCTTCTCGACGGGACGGACATTGCCGCGTGTGTAATGGAAGGAGGCGTTCTGGTCGTACATCGACTGGCGAGCGCGGTCCATGTTCTCGCCGGCGATCTTGGAGGTCGCGATGAGCGGGGCGAGGCCTGCTGTTCCGCTGTCGGCGGCCTTGCCCTTCCAAAAGGACGTCAGCGCCGTTTGGCTGGTCTCCATGGCCTTGCTGAAGTTTTCATGGAACACCATCAACTTGTGTGAGGCGACCTGCGCCTTGTCGAGGGTTTCCGTCGTGGACGGATTGGCGTTGAGTTTGGTGAATATCTCCCAGCCGCTATAGGTCATGGCCTAAGCTCCTTTGAGCTTCTTGATCGCTGCGGCAGCAACCTTGGTAGCGAGACCACAGGGATCGGACAGCATGGGGTTTCCAGTGGCCAGGAGCGGCGTGACCGTATAGGTAAGGTCGTCACGCACGCCTACCGCGAGTACGCACCGCCCCTTGCCTTCTCCGCCGTTGTCGTAGATGACGCCTGGATATCCTTCGATCGAGTCGATCGGCTTGAAGGTGGAGAGCCCGCCCTGCGCGTGTTTCGCGTAGAGGCTGCTCAGCCCCTCCTTATTGCCAGGCAGGAGGCCTGCGGTCACGCTGCTTGGCCCGGCCTCGAAGATCCAGCCGCAGCTTTTTCCGAAAGTCCCGTCGTCGACCTCTGTCTTCTCGACCTTTCCGCCGAGTTCCTCGATCTGAGCGGTGGCCACCGTGCTACACGGGTCCGATTCGGCTTGGGTGGTGTTCAGAATCGGATTCGTCACAGCAGGAGCGCCGTTCGCCGGTAGCCGGGCCGAAGTGGGCGCGGTCGGGGCGGCTGAGGTCGCATCGCCCGTCTTGGGATCGCTGCATCCGCTCATCAGCAGCAAACCGCTCACTGCGGCTACGGACACGAACTTCCTGGCGTGGGGCATCAGTCGGCCTTCCCGATCTGGCGGAGTGCGTCGATGGCTGCTTGATCCTGGTTCTGGTACGCAGTCCGGATTTGCCTCAAAGTGTCCAGGTACGAGTTCGTGTAGTCCCAGGCCCCCTGCATGAAGGCCTGGTAGGAGCTTCCCGAGTTGTTCGCAGCGGCCGTGTATCCCTCGCTGCCGACTTCATGGCCCGGCGGCTGGATCTGATTCAGTACGTCGGCCTCGCGACGTGCCTTCCGGAAGTCGCTCTCGAGGCAGTCTTCGAGGGACTTGATCACGGCGTCCATAGCGGCAGGATCGAACTCCCAGCCACCATTCGCCGAGGCGGCTGCGAAGTCGGCCTTCGCTTGTCCGCTGCCCAGTTCGCCGTAATTCGGCGGCGGAGGGGACGGCGGGGGCGGCGGCGCTGCGGCAGCGCCCTGAATCAACCCCGAGTTCGGAGGAGGCGCCTGCGGCCCCGGCCCGTTGATCTGGTCGTAGACCCCTTGGGGGCCGCTTCCTGGTCTCGTCATTTCGTGCCTCCCCGCACGGGTCGCGATGGGGCGCGACCTACCCGTAGTTCCCCGATGACTCCGATCGGTGACGATAGCAGCAGGTAAACCGTTGATCAGCCCCTTCGTGAAAGATCACCATCGAAAGATGGGAAGTCGGCGTGATTTGTCTTGACTCCGGTGAGTGACCGCGGCGGCGAAACAGGACACCGGCGGCGAATCCGCCCAAGATCACTACCGCGGACGCAAACGGCCTGTTCCAGCACCCGGGGCGGCCGTTCTGCCGTCGCGATCCCGTGGCAGGTTCCGGTCCACTGTCCCGGGCCACTTGCGAACCCCGTGCGTGATCGGCTTCGCTGGGGGCCGAGGAACGACGGGGGAGGGAAGCGAAACGATGCCGGGTTTTCGGCGCAACAACGGGCCGCGCGATCCGGGGGAAGGTGACCAGAACGGCGACACGTCCTTGCCGCCGCTCGACCCGTTCGACCCGAACCCCGACAAGCGGTACGAGGTTCCGGCGTCCGAGCTGATGAAGCCGGGGACGACGGGGCTGCTCCGGTGGCGCCGCCAGGCGACCAACGCGCCGATCGTGCAGGTCGAGGACGCGTACATCACCGGGACGCTCGATCTGCGCGCCGCCGACATCAAGTATCTGTTCCGGTTCGAGCGGTGCCGGTTCGAGCATCCGCCGGACGTCCGTGAGGCGCATCTGCTCGGGCTCGTGTTCCGCAAGTGCTGGCTGCCCGGGCTCAAGGCGCGCAACCTCCGCACCCGCAACGACGTCCGCCTCATCCGCAGTGTCGTGCACGTCGACGCCGAGCACGAGATCGAGGAGACCACGGTCCAGCGCGGTGACGATCGCGAGCGCGGGATGCCGAACGCGGCGGTCAATCTCACCGACGCGGTCATCGAGGGTTCGGTCGTACTGACCCGCACGGTGATCACGCATCCTCGCGGCAAGGCGATCCAGGCCGACCGGGTCAACATCGTCGGCGCGCTGCTGGCGTATCGGTTGGTGGCCAACGGAGAAGTCCGCATCCCGGGTATGCGGGCGGGCGGTAACGTCAACTTTTCCGGCGCGACGCTGAACAACCGGGATGGCTTCGCGCTCAACGGCAACGGAATCCACATCGGCGGCAGTCTGCTGTGCGAGGTGGACAACTACGGGCCCGCCGCGCAGCGGAAACGCTTCTCCGCCAGTGGGATCATGTACTTGCCGAGCGCCACTGTGGACAGTGACATCATCCTGCGCGAGGCCAAGCTCTCGGTGAACCAGTCCGGGCCGATCGTCGTCGACGCGTGGAAATCGAATGATCCGTACATCGATCCGCGGCCCGCGTTGGTCGCGGACCGCTCGACGGTCAACGGGAACCTCGAGCTGAGCGATGGCATGCAGGCCACCGGGACGCTGCGGATGGTCAACGCCCGCATCGGCGGTTCGCTGCGGTTGGCGGGCGCCGAGGTCCAGGTCGTCCGTGGGCAGAGCATTCCTTACTACGACCGCGCGATCCATCTCGACGGGACCACCATCGGCGGTGATCTCGAGGCGACGAGCCTGCGGGTGCCGTCCGGGCAGTTGCGCATGGCCGACATCACCGTCGGTGGGAACGTGCTGGCGTGGAACTCGATGTTCCTGCACCCGCGCCGCGACGTCTTTTCCGCGCGGCGCGCGAAGATCGCGGGCAACTTCCAGCTCACGGACGCGACCGTCCAGGGCACCTTGCGGTTGCAGGGCGCCGAGATCGGCGGCAGCGTGAACCTCTTCGGCACGAGCCTGACCGAGCCCGGCGCGCGCACGCGGACCAGCTACTCGCTGGACGTCCGCACCGCGCGGATCGGCCGGGATCTGATCCTCACCGAGAACAAGGAACGTCCGTTCGTCGCGCAGGGCGGGGTCAACCTCGACGGTGCGCAGGTCGCACGACGCGTCGACTTCCGCGGCGCGCGGCTTGGTTCCCTGCCGCAGCACGGGATCGCGCTCGACGGCAGTGACGTGTCCGCCGACGAATTCCTGCTCACGCCCGCCGTCCCACCGGACGGCCGGATCGTGCTGCGCCGGGCGCATTGCGGGACGCTGGGCGACAACGAGGCGTTCTGGGCGTCGGCGACGGGGATCGAGCTGGAGGATTTCCGTTATGACGCACTGCAAGAGGACATCGCGCTCGACGACGACCGGGCGATCGACCATCGGATCGTGTTGCTGCGCAAGGCGATGGACGGTTACCGGCCGGGCCCCTACGACCAGCTGGCGGCGACGCTGCGTGCGTCCGGTAATGAAGAGCACGCCTCCACGGTGCTGCTGAAGAAACAGCAGTTCCGGTACGAGGCGCTCGCGAAGGGCTTCAAGTTCTTCGGGCCCGGCGTGCACGTGTGGAGCTGGTTGCAGCGGTCGATGGTCGGCTACGGCTTCCGTCCGGTGCGTGCGCTCGGCTGGCTGTTGACGTTGTTGGTGCTGGGCAGTCTGTGGTTCGGGTTCGGGGTCGACGACTGCGTGACCAAGCCCAATCTCACGGTGAGCGGGCCGCGCTGCCTGGTCAACCAGGACGACACCGGGCTGCAGTGGAACCCGGTGCTGTACACGATCGACCTGCTGGTCCCGATCGTCGACTTCGGCAACAAGTCGCGTTGGTACATGCACGGCATGGACAACTGGGTCGCGGCCGGGTTCACCGCGTCGGGCTGGGTGCTGGCGACCACGGTCGCGGCCGGGATCAGTCGCATGCTCCGCCGGGACAACTGAGGGTATTTCACATACCCTCAGTACGGAGGTATGTCATGACAGAGCCCAGCGCCACCGGAAAGATCGCGATCGCCGCCCCGCCCGAGAAGGTGTATTCCCTGGTCAGTGACCCGGGTGCGCTCGCGGGTATGGCCGAGGAATACGAGGGACACCGCTGGGTCGGCGCCGCGGGGGCCGTCGTGGGCGCCAAGTTCCGCGGCCGAAACCGCCGTGGGCTCCGCCGCTGGAGCACGCTCTCGACGATCACGGACGCCGACGAGGGCAAGCGGTTCGCGTTCGAGGTGACCACCGTCGCCGGCCTTCCCGTCGCGCGCTGGCAGTACGACATCGAGGCGTCGGGCGACGGTTGCGTGGCCGTCGAGAGCACGTGGGACCGGCGGCCGGGCTGGCTGCGCGGGCCGACGTCGCTGTTCACCGGGGTTTGGAAGCGGGACGACGCCAACCGGGCGAACATCGCCGCGACGCTGGCTCGGCTGAAGGCCGCCGCCGAGTCCTGACCCATACCACGGCCGGTCCCGGATCACCGAAAAGAGCAAGGGACCTTTGCTACCACGTGGGGCACATGTGGTGACGAACGATCCTCAACGCCACCACATGTAGCGTCCCCAACCCACAAACTCAAGTCATGAACGGACCGTTCATTCGACGAACCGAGACCAGAACTCGACGTGCCGCGGCCCGCCCTCCGGCGGCGGGCCCAGCGGCTGGCCGCAGAAGTCGTGCTGCAGGTATCCCCGCAGGTCGTAGCCGTAATAGACGATGTCGGTCTGATACACCGACAGCACCGGATAGCCCGTGCTCCCGGCGATCCCGGGCAGATACCGGTGCCCGCAGACGGGTACCAGCTGCGGCGCGAGCGCCAGATGCGATCGCGCCCGTGAAAGCGCGTCGGCGAGGTCGATCGGGCGCATGCCCCAGTCCGGCAGCCAGAAGCCGTTGTGTTCGACGTCGTAAAGCACCCCGTCGACCGGCCAGTCCAGGCGTTTTCGCAGCTGGTCGGGGTTGCCGCAGCGCCAGTCCGGCCAGCGGTCGCCGATCGGCACCCCGGCGGACAGGAACGTCCGGTGGTCGGCGGCGAACCGGAAGCCGAAACGGGCTTCGACGTCGTCGAGCTCGGCCTCGCTCAACCCGGGACGCACGGGTTCGGCCAAGCTCGCCTGGAGGTCGTGTGCCTCCTCGATGGTGAAGGCGTGCTCAACAGTGGACATGTGTTCGAGCCTAAATTGCGCATCGCGAAGGCGCCTTCCCTTTTAACACCACTCCCTCATCACCTACATGGGCCTCCTCCCGAGGGGTGAGCTCGCCCTCTCAACGCCTGGACCTCGGAACAGCACGGCCGCGGGTGTAGTTCACTCATGTCGTGACTTCCCCACGAACGCAGTCCCGTGTGCGCGCCCCCGAGCTCGCCGGTGACGGGTGGCTCAACACCGGCGGCGAGCGGATCACGCTCGCCGGGCTGCGCGGCCGCGTCGTCCTGCTGGACTTCTGGACCAGCGGCTGCATCAACTGCCTGCACGTGCTGGACGAGCTGCGCCCGCTGGAGGCCGAGTTCGCCGACGTCCTGGTGACCATCGGCGTGCATTCGCCCAAGTTCCTGCACGAGGGCGAGGCGGCCGCGATCGAGGCCGCCGTGCGGCGTTACGAGGTGCACCACCCGGTCCTCAACGACCCGAAGATGGCCACCTGGTCGCAATACGCGGTCAAGGCATGGCCGACGTTGGTCGTCGTCGACCCCGAGGGTTACGTCGTCCACGTCGCCGCCGGCGAGGGGCACGCCGAGGCACTGCGCAGGGTGATCGCCGACCTCGTCGCGACCCACGAGGCCAAGGGCACGCTCCGCCGCGGCGGCAGTCCGTACGTCCCGGCCGAGGAGCAGCGCACCGAGCTGCGGTTCCCGAGCAAGGCCGTCACCACCGCCGAAGGCCGCATCCTGGTCGCCGACACGGGCAACCACTCCATCGTCGAGTTCGCCTCCGACGGCGAGACGATCATCCGCCGGTTCGGCAGCGGTGAGCGAGGCGCGCAGGACGGGCCGTTCGACCTGGCGAGCTTCACCGAGCCGTCCGGGATCACCCTGCTGCCGTACGAGGTCGCCGAACGCGCGGGCTATCACGCCGTCGTCGCCGACACGGCCGGGCACCGGCTGCGCGGGATCGACCTGATCACCGGCGAGGTCTCCACGGTCGCCGGCACCGGCCGCCAGTGGCGCGACGGCGTCGACACCGGCAAGGCGCTCGACATCGACCTCACCAGCCCTTGGGACGTCGCCTGGTGGGGTCCCGCGGGCGGCGTCGTGGTCGCCATGGCGGGCAACCACACGCTGAGCGTGTTCGAGCCGGTCTCGGGCACCATCCGCCGCTTCGCCGGCACGACCGTCGAAGGCCTGCGTGACGGCGACGTCCACGAGGCGTTCTTCGCGCAGACGTCCGGCCTGACGCCCGACGGGCAGAAGCTGTGGCTCGCGGACGCGGAGACGTCGGCGTTGCGCTGGATCCAGCCCGAGGGCGAGACGTTCACCGTGCACACCGCGGTCGGCGTCGACCTGTTCTCCTTCGGCCATGTAGACGGACCCGCCGACAAGGCGCTCCTGCAGCATCCGCTCGGCCTTGCCGTGCTCCCTGGCGACACCGTCGCTATCGCCGACACCTACAACGGCGCCATCCGCCGCTACGACCCGCTCACCCGCCAAGTGACCACGCTCGCGACCGGGCTCGCGGAGCCGTCCGGGCTGCTGGTGCACGACGGCGAACTGCTGGTCGTCGAGTCGGCGGGCGGCCGGATCGGGCCGGTGCCGCTCGGGGAGCAGGCCGTGGCCGGGGACGCGCACGCGGTCCGCCGTCCGCCGACCGTGCTCGCGCCGGGTGAGCTGGAGTTCTCCGTCGTCTTCACCCCGCCGCCCGGCGAGAAGCTCGACGACCGCTTCGGCCCGTCGACGCGGCTGGAGATCAGCGCGTCGCCGCCGGAACTGCTCGCCGACGGCGCCGGAGTGGGCACGGACCTGTTCCGCAAGCTCCGCTTCGCCGAGGGCGTCACCGGAGGGGTTCTGCAGGTCGTCGCGCAGGCGGCGAGCTGTGACGATGGAGGCGAGCATCCCGCCTGCCGCATCACCCGCCAGGACTGGGGTGTGCCGGTGCGGTTCGAAAACGGCGGAGAAAGCGTGCTGAGCCTGGTCATGGCGGGCGACCCGGGTAAGTAGAGTCGTACCTGTGTCAGAGCGGCCGAAACTCGAGATTCAGATGCTGCAGGACAGGGTGCTCGTGAAGCTGTCCCCCGAGGACGGGGAGCGCCGAAGTTCCGGCGGCATCGTCATCCCCGCCACCGCGCAGGTGGCGCGGCGGCTCGCGTGGGGTGATGTACTGGGCGTGGGCAACAGTGTGCGGAACGTCAAGACCGGCGACCGCGTGCTGTTCAACCCGGACGACCAGCACGAGGTCGAGATCCAGGGCGAGGGGCACCTGGTGATGCGGGAACGCGACATCCACGCCGTGGCGACCGAACGGACCGAACACGGCACGGGGTTGTACCTGTAACTCGAGCCACGGGAGGGGTGGTGAGGGGCGGTGCGCGAAGACCATGACGAGCCGGGCGCCGACCTGTTCACCGACGATCTCCTCTCGGCCCCGGAAACCGACGAGGGCCTGGTAGACGAGCTCTTCGAGGGCGACAGGGTGGTGCATCCGCCGCCGACGCCCGCGTCGAAGTTCCGCAAGGGCCTCGGCAAGGCCCTCATGGTCACCGGCGTGCTCATGGGCCTGTTCGTGCTCCTGTACGCGGTCGATTTGATCGTCAGCGCCGGGGACGTCCCGCGCGGCGTCACGGTCGCGGGGATCGACGTCGGCGGTCTCACGCACAAAGACGCCGAGTCGAAACTTCGCCGTGAGCTGGAGCCGAGGCTGATCGAGCCGGTGCGGGTGCGGGCGGGCGACGTCCGCACGGTGCTGTACCCGACGTCCTCCGGCCTCGGCCTGGACTGGCCGCAGACGCTGGGCCGCGCCGGTCATCAGCCACTGAGCCCGTACACGCGGCTGATGTCGTTCTTCACCAGCCGCGAGGTCGGTGTCGTCACCTGGACCGACGCGCCGAAACTCGAAAAGGCCGTCTCGGACCTCGCCGCCACGAAGCTGAACCGCCCGCCGGTCGAAGGGAACATCACCTTCCAGCCGGTCGCGGGCACCGACGGCGGCGTGGTCCCGGCCGCGGTCGAACCGCGCAACGGGCAGACCCTCACCGACCTCAAGGAGGCCGTCACCGCGGTCACCGAGGGCTGGCTGAGCGACAACGGTGTCGAGTTCAAGGTGAACGTCGCGCCGGTGAAGGCGACTTCGCCGGGCGTGCACGCGGCGCTCGTCAAGATCGTCGTCCCGGCCGTCGCGAAGCCGCTGGTCATCCGCGGCGAGGGCAAGGACGCGACGCTGAAACCGGACGTGATCGCGGGGTCCTTCCAGTTCGCCGCGCGCGACGACGGCAACCTCGAAGTCCGTATCGACCAGGGCAAACTGCGGGCGGTGGCGCAGCCGCAGCTCAAGGAGACCGAGACCGACGGCGCCGACGCGCAGATCGTCTTCGTCGGCGACAGACCGGCCGTCCAGCCGTCGAAGGACGCGAGGAAGGTCAACTGGGACCTCACGTTCTCCTCGCTGACCTCGACGCTCGCCAAGAGCGAGGAGCGGGAGCTGAAAGCGGTCTACGACGCCAGCAGCCCGGCCGTCAGCACCGAGGCGGCGAACGTCCTCGGCATCAACGAGGTCATCGGCGAGTTCACCACGTCCGGTTTGAGCGGGCCGGCGATGACGAACGTGCAGACGCTGGCCACCAGGGTCTCCGGCGCCATCGTGAAGCCGAACGAACGGTTCAGCCTCGGCGCGCGCTCCGGGGCGAGGACGGCGGACGCGGGCTACGTGCCCGCCCCGGTGAACGAGGACGGCACCGGGCCGGTCGTGGTCGGCGGCGGCGTCTCGCAGCTCGCGACGACGCTCTACAACGCCGCGTACCTGGCGGGCCTCGCCGACGGCGGTCATCTGGAGCACGACAACTACCTGGACCGGTATCCCGTCGCGCGCGACGCCAAGGCGATCAACACCGACGGTTCGCCGGTCGATCTGCAGATCGTCAACGACGCCCCGACCGGGATCGCGCTCCAGGTGATCCCCGCGAACGGCTCGGTGACGGTGCGGATCTGGGGTACGAAACGGTTTTCGGTGCAGAGCGTCGCCGGCGAGCGGCATTCGTACGTTCCTCAGCCGGTGCAGATGGGGTCGGGGCCCGGCTGCGTCCCGGATCCCGGCGCGGCCGGGTTCAGCACGTCGGACACCCGCGTGCTCGTCGACGTCGTCACCGGTACGGAGGTCCGCCGGGAGACCCGCAACGCGACCTACTCGCCGAGGACCGCGATCATCTGCGCCTGAGCTTCACCGCAGCACCATGCAGCCCCGCGCCTCGAAGTCAGCGAGCCACGGCGGCTCGCGCAGTTCCTTGTTCCACCGCAGATCCAGTTTGTCCAATTTGGACAGCCGAGTGATGGACTCCGGCAGCGAGGTGAGCCGGTTCTCCCTCAGGTCGAGCTGACGCAGCTCGCTCAGGTCTCCGATGGAGGACGGCAAGGTGGTCAACCGGTTCTTTCGCAGATGCAGTTCGCGTAACGCGGAAAGTGTCCCCATCGATTCCGGGATTCCGGTCAATCCGTTGCCGTACAAGCGGAATTCACGCAACGACGTCAGGCCGGACAGATCCTCCGGAAGGGTGGCGATGCGATTGTCCGTGCACCCCAGGTATTTCAGCCGTCCGAGCGAACACAACGCGGCGGGGAACTCGGTCAACCGGTTGTCGCTCACGTAGAGGTATTCCGTCAGCCCGGAAAGCTCGCCGAGTTCGTCCGGCAGGACGGAAAGTTCGTTGTGCCCCAGATCCAGCGTGTGCAGATTCCGCAAGGCGCCGATGGCGGGCGGGACGGAGGTCAGCCGGTTGGTGGCCAGATTCAGCACGCGGAGCCCGGAAAGCGACCACAGCTCGTCGGGAACGGACGTCAGCCGGTTGTCGTACAGATCCAGGTACTCCAGCGTCGCCGGGAGGGAGATGCCGGACAGGGAGGTCAGCCCCTGGCCACCGAGTTCGAGTCGAGTGGTCACAGGGGCCGACCGTAGTCCTGGGTCAGGTCGCGGCGCGATGCCCGCCCTTGATCTTGGCGTAGATCGCGGCCGCGGCGATGACGCCGACGATGGCCGCGCCGACCTGGAAGGCGTGCCGGATCCAGTCGATGCCCGCGGTGTCGCGGACGCCGAACACGCCGGCCAGCCAGTTGCCGATGAACGCGGCGACGATGCCGACGACGATCGTCAGCCACATCGGGATC
This sequence comes from Amycolatopsis japonica, assembly GCF_000732925.1. Taxonomy (NCBI): domain Bacteria; kingdom Bacillati; phylum Actinomycetota; class Actinomycetes; order Pseudonocardiales; family Pseudonocardiaceae; genus Amycolatopsis; species Amycolatopsis japonica. The sequence goes on along the minus strand of NZ_CP008953.1, from coordinate 8,760,258 downwards.
TTCTGATCGCCGGGCGCGATCATCCGGCCGATGACGCCGAGGATCAGCCCGACCACGATCGTGGTGATGATGCCCCAAAGGCCACCCAACATGGTCCCTCCTTCGCTGGAGAATCGAGTGAACCCACGGTGACACCGAAACCGGCTCGTCGCGCCTCAAGACCCCTTACCGGGTGACACCGCGGCGTCCGTAGAGGTTGGCGGCCAGCGTGACCCCGATCCCGGCGATGACGATCTGGGTGATGAGTTCGAGCCAGTCGAAGCCCTTCGTGTCCGCGTAGCCGAGCCCGCGGGCGATCGCGGTGCCGATGAAGGCGGCGACGATACCGACGACGATGGTCAGCCAGATCGGGATGGACTGCTTGCCGGGGGCGAAGAACCTGCCGAGCACCCCGAGGATCAGGCCGACCACGATCGCCGTGATGATGCCGGTGACTGTCATTGAGACTCCTTTGCCGAGGTCTCCGCCAACGGGCGGACTCAGCACGGAAATTCCCCCGGAAATCCCCCTCGAAACCACGAAGAGCCCCCTCCGGACCGGAGAGGGCTCTTCGTCACGAAACCGTTTAGAACGCGGCTTCGGGGATCTCCATGAGGCTGTTGTCCGCGGCCTCGACGATCGCACGGCGCGACGTCAGCTCCGGCAGGACGCTCTTCGCGAAGAACGACGCCACGGCGAGCTTGCCCTCGTAGAATGGGACGTCCTTCGCCGACGCGCCCGCGTCGAGCTTGCCGATGGCGACCTCGGCGTGCTTGATGAGCTGCCAGCCGATGAGCAGGTCGCCGACCGACATCAGCAGGCGGACCGTGTGCTGTCCGACCTTGTTGATGTTCTGCGGGTCTTCCTGCGACGAGGTCAGGTAGCCGATCAGCGAGCCGAGCATGCCCTGGGTGTCTTCGAGCGCCTGCTTGAGCAGACCGCGCTCGTTCTTGAGCCGCCCGTTGCCGATCTCCGACTCGATGGTCTTCGTGATCTCGCCGGCGACGTAGGCCAGCGAAGCGCCCTTGTCGCGGACGATCTTGCGGAAGAAGAAGTCCAGCGACTGGATGGCCGTGGTGCCTTCGTACAGCGAGTCGATCTTCGCGTCACGGATGTACTGCTCGATCGGGTAGTCCTGCAGGAAGCCGGACCCGCCGAGGGTCTGCAGCGACTGCACGAGCTGCTCGGTCGCGCGCTCGGAGCCGACGCCCTTGACGATCGGCAGCAGCAGGTCGTTGACGCCGTGCGCGATCTTCCGCGAAGCCTCGTCGCCCTCGCCGGTCCACACCTGGTCCTGGAAGGTCGCGGTGTAGAGGTACACCGCGCGCAGGCCCTCGGCGTACGCCTTCTGCAGCATCAGCGAGCGGCGGACGTCCGGGTGGTGGGTGATGGTGACGCGCGGCGCCGCCTTGTTCAGCATGTTCGGCAGGTCCGCACCCTGGACGCGCTCCTTGGCGTACTCGAGCGCGTTGAGGTAGCCGGTCGACAGCGTCGCGATGGCCTTCGTGCCGACCATCATGCGGGCGTACTCGATGACCTGGAACATCTGCGCGATGCCGTCGTGCACCTCGCCGAGCAGCCAGCCCTTGGCGGGGGTGCCGTGCTGGCCGAAGGTCAGCTCGCAGGTGGTGGAGGCCTTGATGCCCATCTTGTGCTCGACATTGGTGACGAAGGCGCCGTTGCGCTCGCCCAGCTCACCGGTCTCGCCGTCGAAGTGGAACTTCGGCACGAGGAAGAGCGAAAGGCCCTTGGTACCGGGCTTGGTCTCGATGCCGGGGCCCTCGGGGCGGGCCAGCACCAGGTGCATGATGTTCTCGACCATGTCGTTCTCGGCCGAGGTGATGAACCGCTTCACGCCGTCGATGTGCCAGGAGCCGTCCTCCTGCTTGACGGCCTTGGCGCGGCCGGCGCCGACGTCGGAACCGGCGTCGGGCTCGGTGAGGACCATGGTGGCGCCCCAGCCGCGGTCGATCATGATCTGCGCCCAGCGCTTCTGCTCGTCGGTGCCGTTCTTGTCGACGATGCCGGCGAAGTTCGGGCCCGCCATGTACATGAACAGCGGCGCGTTGGCACCGAGGATCAGCTCGGCCGCGGCCCACTGCACGGTCGGGGGCAGGCCGAAGCCGCCCAGCTCGTTCGGCAGGCCCAGCCGCCACCATTCGCCGTCCATCAGCGCCTGGTAGCTCTTCTTGAACGACTCGGGGATCTTCACCGAGAAGGTCTTCGGGTCGTACACCGGCGGGTTGCGGTCCGCGTCGGCGTACGAGTCGGCGAGGGGACCGGAAGCGAGCTTGTTCAGCTCGGTCAGCACGCCGCGGGCGGTCTCCTCGTCGGATTCCGCGAGGACGCCCTTGCCGAGGCGGTCCTGCACGCCGAGGACCTCGAAGAGGTTGAACTCCAGGTCTCGGACGTTGCTCTTGTAGTGGCCCATTTCGTCACTCCAATGTGTTCGGCTCCCCGGCCGGGCACACGTCCCTACTCGCCGGTAACATCAGGATATTACCTGTGGGTAACCGGCGGCAAGTGAATGGCCACTGTTGTGATGTGGAAATCAGCAATTCGGGGGGTCGAGGTGCTGGTTCAGCGGGGTGACGGCGCGATCGAAGTGGCCGCCTGCGGCTCCGCCGGGGTGTGCGCGTCGTCGGGATTCGCCACCAGGATGCCGGAGCGGAACGCGATCGTCACGGCGTGTGTGCGGTCGCGGGCCGAAAGCTTGCGCAGGATGCTCTTGACGTGCGTCCGCACGGTTTCGACGGACAGGAACAGGATCTTCGCGATCCCGGAGTTCTCGAGTCCCTCGGCCACCAGCTGCAGGACCTGGTACTCGCGGCGGGACAGCGGCATCAGGCCGCGCGCGGTCGCCGGCTTGGGGGCTTCGCCCGGCTTCGGGAGCACGGGCTGGCGCTTCGGCCGCGCCGTGAGTGCCGCCAGCGTCGGGTCGATGTAGCGGCGGTCGCTGTGCGCGCGCCGGATCGCCTCGGCCAGGTGCCGTCCGTCGGTCGCCCTCGGCACGATCGCGTGCACGCCCGCCGCGATCGCCGCGGCGAGGTACTGCTGGGTGCGGTTGGTGTCCCTGATCATCGTGATGATGACCAGCGCCGGGTCGCCGCCGCTGAGCAGCCGGGACAGATGGCAGTTCGGGTCGAGCGCCGAATCCAGCACGATGACGTCCGGTTTGAGCTGTTCGCACAGCTGGAGCGCGGCATGATGGCTCGCCGCGTGGCCGAGCCACGTCAGCCCCGGCGTGCGGTGGACCAGCGAGCTCAATCCCTCGCAGAAGATCGGGATCGGATCGACGGCGGCCACGCCGAGTCCGCGGCCGCCTGGCGACAGTCCGCCAGGCCTGCCGGCCTGCGTTCGGTTCGGCTCGATGCTTCGCATCACGGACCCCTCCGTTTTCGTGCCCGCCATCTCCGGACGAGAGGACTCGGAAGTCCATTCGGTGACCACTGCCCCCCGGCGTGGTCACCCTCGCCAACCGGTCCCCCCTGCGGGACCGGACAGAGATGACACCTCGTAACTATTACGAGTCGGTAGGTCGGAGCACGTGACGCGATATCCCCCTCATAGATGTATCGCCTCGTCGCAGCAAACTCTGCGTATCAGCTGGTTGTGGATCTCTTGCTCGAATGAGCGCACCGACGGGAGATCCTGACCCGTTCACTACTGAGAGTGGACTTCGGCACGAAGGCGCCCGAACTCGTCCCCGAGCGCCGCGGGCGTCCAGTGCGCGTTCAGCCCGCTCGGATTCGGCAGTACCCAAACCCGCGCTCCGCCGATCTCGGTGTCTTGCGGGCCGATCTTCGCCTTCGGCAGGCCGAAGGCGGTCCGGTAGGCCGTGATCCCGACGACCGCGAGCCGGCGTGGCCGGAATTCGGCGACCCTCGCCGTGAGCAGACGGCCGCCTTCCCGGAATTCGTCCGGCGTCAGCTCGTCGGCCCGCGCCGTCGTCCGCGCGACGACGTTCGTGATGCCGAGACCGAGGCCGAGCAGTTCGTCCTGCTCGCTGGGGTCGAGCAGGCGCGGGGTGAAGCCGCCGCGGTACAGCGCGGGCCAGAACCGGTTCCCCGGCCGGGCGAAGTGCAGGCCGAGGGCGCCCGAGTAGAGGCCGGGGTTGATCCCGCAGAACAGCACGTCCAGATCGGGCGCGATGACGTCGTCGATGGTCTTGCCGTAGGCGGCGGCCAGCTCGCCCTTGGTCGGTTTGGTCCTCACGGGGCCAGTTTCCGGCACGCTGGTGGGTATGGAGCAGGGGACGTTCACGGCGGACGGGTGTTCGGTGGAGGTGTACCGGCTGCTGCCGCCCGGCGACGAGCCGGGGATCGTGCACGCGGCGGTCCCGGCGGGGGCGTCGATCCTGGAGCTCGGCAGCGGCGCCGGGCGCGTCACGCACGCGTTGCTGGAGCTCGGGCATCCGGTGGTCGCGGTGGACGATTCGCCGGAGATGCTCGCCCACGTCCGCGCCGGGACGGTGTGCTCGAAGATCGAAGACCTGCGGCTCGGCCGGCTCTTCGACGTGGTGTTGCTCGGCAGCCACCTGGTCAACACCGCCTCGGAAGCCGATCGGGCGGCCTTCCTGGCCACCGCCCGCGCGCATGTCGCGCCCGGCGGGCGGGTGCTCGTCGAATGGCATCCGCCGGAGTGGTTCGACTCGGTCCGCGACGGTCAGGGCGGCAGGCTCGGCGAGGTCGACGTCCGGCTCGGCCAGGTCGTCCGTGACGGCGACCTGCTCTCGGCCGTCGTGCGGTACTCGGCCGGCACCCGGTGGTGGAGCCAGGCGTTCACCTGCCGGCGGTTGGACCTGCAGGCCCTGAAAGCCGCGCTGACCAGCGCAGACCTGGCCTTCGAACGGTGGCACACCGAAGACCGGACCTGGTTCTCGGCGAGCCCCGAGTGACCTGCGACACCCACTTTCGTCTCAAGGGGTGGTCAACTCAGCACGATGTGCGTACTGTTTGTGATCTCGCACACAAGGTCGTCTTCGAGGAGGCGTTTTGCAGCTCTCGCTCATCCTCGGCCTGGTCGCGTTGATCTTCGTGGTGGCCACCGTGCTGGTGATCGCGGAAGACCGGCGGGCCGCGAGGCGCGCGGCCCAGCGACGGCAGGCGAGGCTAGCGGACTTGGGCGAGGTCGACCCGCTCGCGGCGCGGAAGCTGAAGCTCGACCGTTGAGGGAACGGGCTTGCGCACGAGGCTGAGCAGCAGGGCCCCGGCGATCCAGCCGAGCATCGCGCCACCGGTGTTGTTGAGCAGGTCGTCGACGTCGAAGATCCGGTAGACGTAGGGCGCGGTGCCGAAGTTCGCGGTCAGCTGCGTGATCTCGATCAGCAGCGAAGCGGCGAGGCCGATCAGCGTCGTGCCGACGAGGCCGCGCTTCCACAGCGTCCTGGCGAAGAAGCCGAGCGGGACGAACAGCAGCACGTTCATGGTGGCCTGCTGGAAGGTCTGCGTGGTGAACCAGTCGGCCATCGGCAGCCCGTGCTTGAGCAGTTCGGTGTGGATGTCGGCGACCCATTGGAACGGCTGCAGTTGCACGGTCTGGCTCAGCCGTTTGACGCCGGGGCCGGGCAGCGGCAGGAAGGTGACGGCCAGCGTCATGGTCGCGTAGAGCAGCACGGCGGCCGTGGTCAGGACGGGACGAAGCCGCACCCGGCCGTGCCGCGCGTGCAGGACGATCAGCTGCGGGATCAGCACCGTCGCCCAGAGCGCGAAGAAGCTGATCAAGCCGTACTGCAGGGCGGTGACCTGTGCGTTCGTCATGACCACGACGTTATGGATCACGAGGGGTCCGCCACTTCGGTCGAAGGGCCGCGGCGGACGGCGCCGGATCGGCCGAGTGGCCGACCCCGATCTTGGCCGATCGGCGATATTCGTTCCCCGATCCACCGCTCGACGTGGGATTCTGCCCGGATGTTGCTCGTTCGACGGCTCGTCCCCTCGGACCTCGACGTCTTCCGCGAGGTCCGCCTGCGTGCCCTGACGGACACCCCCGAGAACTACGGCTCGATCGCCGCTGCCGAAAGCGCGCAATCCGACGAGGAGTGGCTCGCGAAGCTGGCGGGCGACGTCTGGTTCGCCGCCTTCGACGACGGGCGTCCGGTCGGCCTCGTCGCCGGACGGGCGCGGGACGACGGCTGGATCCTCTACTCGATGTGGGTCGCGCCCGAAGCCCGGGGCCGGGGGCTGGGCACCCGGAAGCTCACGCGCCATGTGACGGTTGCCTATCGTCCTCCTTTTTCCTCTGGTGAAGGTCAAACCCGCAAGGCAGACTCCTCCGCCGTGCGCCCAACAATGAAGATCTCCACCCGCCTGGCCGTCGTCGCCGGTGCCGCGCTGACCGCGCTGGCCGCCGTCGCCGCGCCCGCGTCCGCCGCGTCGGCGACCACCGACGTCCGGCTGATCACGTTCAACGACCTGCACGGCAACCTCGAACCGCCGTCCGGTTCGAGCGGCCGTGTCACGCTGCCCGACGGCAAGACCGTCAACGCGGGCGGCGCCGCCTACCTCGCGACGCACCTGAAGAAGCTTCGCGGCGAAGCGCGCAACTCGGTCGTCCTGTCGGCCGGTGACAGCATCGGCGCGTCGCCGGTGATCTCGGCGCTGTTCCACGACGAGCCGACCGTCGAGCTGCTGAACCGGCTCGGCGTCGAGGCTTCCGTCGTGGGCAACCACGAATTCGACGAGGGCCTCAAGGAGCTCCGCCGGATGCAGCACGGCGGCTGCCATCCCACCGACGGCTGCCAGTTCCGCGAGTCCTTCAAGGGCGCGAACTTCCCCTTCCTCGGGTCCAATGTGTACTACGAGAACGGCGTCCCGGCGTTGCTGCCGTTCAGCATCGAGGTCTCCGGCGGCGTCCCGATCGGCGTCATCGGCGCCACGCTGAAGGATCTGCCGCAGGTCGTCACCCCGGAGGCGATCAAGGGCCTCAAGTTCGGCGAAGAGGTCCAGGCCATCGACCGCACGGCCAAGCTGCTCGACTTCTTCGGGGTCAAGGCGCAGGTCGTGCTGCTGCACCAGGGCGACAACTCCGAGACCGCAGGTCCGGACGAGTGCAAGGTCAAGCCGGGCGCGGCGACCGCGATCGCGCAGAAGGTGACGTCCAAAGTGGACGCCATCTTCACCGGGCACAGCCACCAGCAGTACAACTGCGTGATCAACGATCCCGAGGGCGCCCCGCGTCCGGTGATCCAGGGCGCGTCGTTCGGCCGTCTGCTGTCGGTCGTCGACCTGAAGATCGACCGCCGGACCCGCGACGTCGTCCGTGGCGAGACCAAGGCGCACAACCAGATCGTCACCCGCGACGTCACCCCGGACGCCGACGTGGTGAAGCTGATCGACGAGGCCAAGACCAAGGCCGCGCCGATCGCGAACAAGGCCGTCGGCACCATCACCGCGGATCTGGTCGCCAAGGGCGCGGCGTCCGGTGAGTCGCCGCTGGGCGACGTCATCGCCGACGCCCAGCTCGAAGCCACGAAGTCGAACGGCGCGCAGATCGCGATGACGAACCCGGGCGGTATCCGCACGGACTTCACCTACGCGTCGTCGCCCGCCGGCGAAGGCGACGGTGTCGTGACCTACGGCGAGGCGTTCGCCGTGCAGCCGTTCGCGAACATCATGCAGACGATCACGCTCACCGGCGCGAACCTGAAGAACGTGCTCGAACAGCAGTGGCAGGCCAACGGCGTCGTGCGCACGCTGCAGATCTCGAAGTCGCTGAAGTACTCGTACTCGGCGTCGGCGGCTCAGGGTTCGCGCGTTTCGAACCTGACGCTCGACGGCGCGCCGATCGACCCGGCGGCGTCGTACCGCGTTTCGGTGAACAACTTCCTCGCCGCCGGCGGGGACGGCTTCACCGAGTTCACGAAGGGGACCGGCCTGTCGGGTGGTCCGGTGGACCTGGACGCGCTGATCGCGTACTTCGGGGCGCACCCGGGCATCGCTCCGCCGCCCGCGGACCGGATCACCGTCCTGCCGTAGCTCCCCCGCGCGCCATGAAAGGTCCTTTCCTTGCGAAATTTGCGAGGAAAGGACCTTTCCTTGCATTCGCCGGGTGGTTTTGTCAGTGACCCAGGGCACAATGTCCGCCATGACGACCTGGGAAGAAGTCGTGGCTCTGGCGGGCAGGTTGCCGGAGGTCGAGGAGTCCACGTCGTACCGCACGCCGTCGCTCAAGGTCGCGGGCAAGAACTTCGCCCGGCTGCGCACCGAGGCCGAGGGCGGGCTGATGCTGCTGTGCGAGCACGCGGAGAAGGAGGCCCTGCTGGCTTCCGGCGACCCCGCGTACTTCACCACGCCGCATTACGACGGCTACGGCGCGATCCTCGTCGACCTCGAGAAGGTGGAGAAGGTGCAATTGAGCGAACTCATCGAGGCGGCCTGGCGGATGAAGGCACCCGCCAGGCTCACGAAAGGACTGAACGACTAGCGGAGTTCCCCTTCGAGCAGGCTCATCAGGTACTCGTCGTGCCACTGGCCGTTCTGGCCGCGGAACGACTGCCGATGCCTGCCGTCCACCTGGAACCCGAGCTTCTTGTAGATGTGGATCGCGGCCTCGTTGTCGACCACGACCCACAGCGCGATCATGTGCAGCCGCATCATGTCGAAGCCGTAGCGGCAGAGCGTGCGCATGGCGTCGGTGCCGTAGCCGCCGCCCCAGTGGTCCTTCTCGCCGAGGTAGATGTCGAGTTCCGCGCGGCCCTGCTCCGGGGTGGCGTCGCGCAGGGTGCAGGTGCCGATCAAGGTGCCGACGGCGAGGCTCTCGATCGCGAAGTCCACCTGGCTGAAGCTGTTGGGTTTCCGGTGGGTGAAGCGTTCGCGGATCTGGGCGAGGGATTCCGGGTGGTCCGCGGGCAGCCAGCGCGTGACCTCCGGGTCGTTGTGCCAGCGCCACAGCGTGTCCGCGTCCTCGGGTTCCAGCGGGCGCAAGCGGATCAGTTCACCGGTCAGCATCGTCCATCCCAAGATCGGTATCGGACTTTCCAGACTATTGGGCGACACCCTCGAGCAGCCACCGCTTAACGGGGACTTCCAGCAGCACCCTGGCGCCGAACGGGGCGATCTCCACCCCGGCCGCCCAGCCGTCGTACTTCGCCGCCAGGGCCGCAAGGACGTCTTCGCGCAGAGCTCCTCGATGGACGCGCGCCACGCCTTCGGCGACAGCCGGAGCGTCGCCGTCTTCGAGCGCGAGGCTGACGCGTGGATCGCCGTCGATGTTGCGCACCTTCACGTTCCGCTCGCCGCTTCCGATCCAGAAGACGCCGTCGAGATACACGAACCACACCGGCGTGACGTGCGGCGATCCGTCCCCGCGGAGCGTGCACAACCAGGCGTTGCGCTCCCTGGCGAGCCGTTCGATAAGCGATTGATCACGTTTCACCTGGTCAGCCTGCCCGAAAGCTAGGGTGCCGGGCGTATGAAGGTCCACCAGTACTGCTACTTCGCCTTGAAGAGCGAAACCGTGTCCGCCGGGGAGATCACCGCGCGGCTCGGCATGGAGCCCGACGAGGTGCTGGTACTGGGTTCGCGGTCCGCCGAACACCGGTTGCCGCGGATGCACGCCTGGAAGGTGACGCATCGCGGTTCGGAACCGGTCGACGACCAGATCGAGAGCGTGATCGGCAGGCTCGCCCCGGTCCGCCCGGAAATCCGGCGGCTGGTGGACGAAGGCGTGAGCGCGGTGCTGCAGGTGGTGCGCTACTTCCATCACCGTGACGGCGGCGAGGAATTCGGCTGGCACCTCTCGCCCGCCGTGATCGCGTTCCTCACCGAAGCGGCGGCCGCGCTCGACGTCGACGAGTACGACCTCAGCGAATGACCTTCCGCCGGTCCGGTGCGCGAGGGGAACGCCGGAGATGGTGGGATGGGGCCCCACAGCCGGACAACCCCGTTGGGAGCCCAGCATGTCGAGCGAGAACTGGCCGATGAGTCAGGATCCCGAGTCGCCGGTGATCATCTCCCGGTCGCTGGTGGATGACCCGTCGAACCTCGCGTTCGTCGTCCTGGACGACGACGGCGACTGGTTCATCAGCGACGGCAACGAGTTCTCCGAAGACATGGAGGAGAACAAGGACGCGTTCGGCGCGCTGCCGCTGCGGGACGCCGTGGAGCTCATCCCGGAGATCGCCGTGCTGGCAGGCCTCCCCACCGGCATGGCCGCCGACTGGGATCCGGAGCGGCGCACGTGGCTGCTCAGTTCGGTCGCCGACTCGGACGACGACGAGGAAGACCTCCTGGTGCGCGCCGCCCGCCTCGCCGCGTGGACGCATCCCGGCTCGCCGCTGGAAGAAGTCCAGGTGAGCACCGAACTCGCCGAGATCTCCACCGACCCCGCCGCCCCGGCGCGCGCCGTCCGGCAGGTCGTCCGCGAGGCCGACGGAAGCTGGCTGCTCGTCGGCTTCCAGGTCCCGGAAAGCGAGGACTTCGAGGTCGAAGCCCTCGAGATGGAACACGCCGTCACGCTGTACCCGGATGTCGCGCTGGTGCTGAGCGCCGCGCCCGGCCAGGTGTACGACCGGCCGAGCGCCGACGCTCCTTGGGAACTCGTCGAAGGCTAAAGGCAGCGCAGCCACACGGCGTGCCGCCAGGACATCCCGTCGGTGCGGACGTCGACCACGCCGAGTTGGACATGCGTCGCGACCGTGGTGTCCGTGCCGACGCACGTTGGTCCCGACGAGCCATCACGCCAAACGTTGTCGGGGCCGACCCATCGAGCGCCCGACAGAATGAAGCCGTCGCCGTTCGAGCCGCCCTCAGGTGACTCGGTGAGCCAGATCGTGTTCCCGGCCGCGTTCGGCCATGCCCAGCCTTCGACGGTGGTCGGCCGGACGTCGCGGTTCAGCAGCCAGGTCGCCGTGATCGCGACCGCCGCCACGGCGACGACGGCTGTGACGGCATGTCTTTTGATCGTCCCGTTCACGGTTTCAGCCGAAGTCGCAGTACATGACGTGCAACCCGATGCGCCCCAGCGTCGGGTGCTCGAACGCGCCCGGCACCGTGCCGACGATCTCGAACCCGAGCCGTTCGTAGATCCGGATCCCGGCCGCGTTCGATTCGGCGACCGCGTTGAACTGCATCCCCGCGAAACCCCGTTCCCTGGCCCAATCCAGGGCATCCGCACACAGCGCGCCACCGATGCCCTTGCCGCGAACGTCCTTGTCCACCATGAAACTGGCCGTCGCCACATGGGCCCCGGGCCCGCCGCGGTTCGGCCCCATCTTGGCCGTGCCGAGCACGCGGCCGCCCTCGACCACGACCACCGTCCGGCCCGGCGGCGTCTCGACCCAAGTGCCGCGGGCGTCGTCCTCGGTGAGGTTCGGGTCGTAGGTGTACGTGTCCGCCGCCCGCACGACTTCGCGCACGATCGGCCAGACCTGCGCCCAGTCGTCTTCGGTGAACTCCCGGATTTCCATACCTGGCACGGTAACGACACTGGGAAGTCAATAACCGGCCCAGCGGTTCCGGCGCCACCGCCAGGCGAAGCCGGAGAGCAAGAGCAGGCCGGCGACCGTCAAACCCGAGCCGATCCAGATCCGCGTCGAGCCGGATTCCCGCTCGACGCGGATCCCCGGCGGCAATCCGGCCGCGATCCCGTCGATCTTGGCCTGGACCGAACGATGGTCGAAGACGCTCAGCTCGCCGTCTTCCGCCAACGTCGCCAGCCAGCGGCGAATCTCGTCGTTCTGCTCGCGGGAGAAACCGGGGAATTCGAGCGAGGCATCGCGCAGCACTCCCGGACCCATGCATCTCAACGGGTCCCCTGTGGACGCGTCGAGATATTGGCCTGTCGCCCCGCATTCGTCACCCGCCTTGGCGAAAACGACGGTGTACGGCCCCGGGGTGCTGCCCGTGTTCAAGCCGATGACGAGGAAGATCCCGCCGACCAGGAGGAGCGGAAGGATCAGCGACCCGGCCACCACGGTGAGCAAGGCCGCGGCCGTACTGTCGCTCGACATTTTCCGCACGGTGGAGAAGGTAATCGCGGGGAGCGGGACGGGTCCCCGGCTTCGGCTCGGGTCGCGACAGGGCCGGTCACCAGTCCTGAGGCAAAAGGCGCCTTCTGAATCCAGCCCGGACCAAACGATCGTAAGCCTCGGCGACGCTGCCCGGAATGCCCTGCCGGACAGCGAAACCGCGTTCCGCATAGACGGTGATCCGTTGCGTATCACCGACAAGCATGTTGATCACCCGGTCCACATCGCCGATGCTCTCGACGTAGTCATTCAGCGGCAACGGCCGCGAAGCGCAGATGACGTCCACCTCGGGCCACAGCTTCTTGCAGGTCGCGTAAGCACGCCGCTGTTGATACGGCCGAGAGATGAGAACGACCGACCCGACCTCGAGGCCGCGAGACTCCAGCAGCTTTCGGGTGAGCGTGATGTTGTCCCCGGTGTTCCGAGCCTCGGGCTCGACCAAGATGGCGTCATCCGGCACGCCCAACGCAAGCGCGTGTTCGCGGTAGTGCACCGCCTCGCCGCGCGGGAAGCGTTCGACGGTGGTCGGCGCGTTGGCCCCGGTGAAGACGACGCGCGGGAACATCCCGGCGTGGAACAGTTCCGCGGCACAGGTGGCGACGCCGAGATCGTGGCTGCCGAGTCCGATCCCGACGTCGGCGGGCCGGAGTTCGTGCCGCATGTCGTGGTAGTCCCAGAGCGTCTGGACGTCGTGGCGGAGGCCATCCGGCAAGGTCATAAGACTCCAAAGCGAAAGCCCCAGGTCCTAAGTGGACATCCACTGACCTGGGGCTTTCGCATGAGAGCGGATGACGGGAATCGAACCCGCGTATTCAGCTTGGGAACCAGGGTGATCATGCTGGAAAGTGGCTCTGGCCTGCGACTGACTGTCCGATGATCATGGTCGTACGGCGTGCTCTGTCAGGCTCCTGTTTTACGAACGCTGGATGCTAGACGCGTTGTTGTAACGGATCTTGCCGCAGCGACGATCCTCTGAGGGCCGTGTCAGGAGGTGATTGCGTAAGATCGCGCAGCGTCACGCATTCAGCGTGTAAAGATGCGTCTTGTTGGTCTGAGTCTTTTGTGCGGAGAGTTCGTGTGGATTTTTCAACATTAACTGGCCCTGTGGCGACAGTGGTGGCCGCGCTGGCTGGTTTGGTTGCGGCAAGGCGTAGAGAAAACCGTCTACGAAGTTCGATCCAAGCGAATTTGAGCTCGATTGAGAAGTTGCGCGAACTGAAGTTGGATAGCGAAAAATTGCTCGTCGGAAAATTTGAGGCAGCGCTTTCGATTCAGATCGATAGTCTGCTTGGTATGGAAGAGGCCCATGCAAGGGGGAAACAGCGAAACTGGCCATCTCTTGCGGCCGCCTTCCTGTTAGCTGCCATTGTTTCTACGCCGATGTGGCTCATGTGGCGCCCTCAAGTCTGGTATGCATGGACTCTGTTTGTGGCGCTTGGAGCTTTCTCGATTATGTTGATAATGTCGGGCCTTATGGCGTGGCGCAAAGGACCAGATGAGGGCAAGGCTGTGAGGTCGCGGAAGGGTTGAGTCTAGATACGTTCCATGTGGTCTGGGGCCGGCGCTCCGTTCGATTCGGGCGACCCTGGGAAGTCTTTCTTATAACTTAAAGCTTTTGATTTCGCCGCTGCGCAACGTGTGGTCAAGTGTCAGAATCCTGTCAATCGCAGCTGCTGAATTCAAGGGAGTGATGGTTATGTGGAAATCTCTGCGTGAGGTTCGAAGGATTTCCAGGGTGCAGGAAGGTTCCTGCCCCGGTCCAGGTGGAACGTGTCCCCTGCGGCACTTAGAGACCTGGGTCAAGCCGAGCAAGACGCGCTCCTCTTCACCGGTGAGCGAGGTGGGAACGCGGTCCGTCGGCCGAATTTCAGTCAGCGGACGAAGTGGGTCGAGGTCGTGGGGAAGATCGGCTTGAAGGGGCTGCACTTCCACGACCTGCGGCATGCCGGGAACATCTGGGGCATGACGACATGCGGGCGGCGCTGATCTAGCAGCGGGCGACGAGTGAGGCCGACGCGCAGATCGCGGACCGGCTGTCCAAGCTCGTCGACCGACACCGCAAGAGCACGACTCCGGACGACGACGAAGATCAGGACGGCCAGCCAGTTCCGGTCGGCAAATGGCACGTTAATGGCACGCGAGCATCGGCGGCCGGACAAAGCGAAAGCCCCAGGTCCTAAGTGGACAACCACTGACCTGGGGCTTTCGCGTGAGAGCGGATGACGGGAATCGTACCCGCGTATTCAGCTTGGGAACCAGCGTGATCATGCTGGAAAGTGGCTCTGACCTGCGGGCGGCGCTTGCTCGGGGTGGCCGCGATTGACCTTGGTTGACCCCGCTGAATGGCCCAACGTGCGCCTGTCTCCACCTGCGTCCTTGTGCCTGTTTGCTCCGCTTCCCTCGCCCCTGCCATCTCTAGCGCCGGGTCGGTCGTGTCAAGGCACGCTTTCCCGCCTTGATGCGGGCGACACGGTGTTAGACGCTGAGCAGCGAGGGACACCCGGTGACACTGCCACGCGGTCAGGTGGGCGGGGTGATCTGACGTCGTGTTCCATGGGTCTCCGGTGGCGGCGGCGCGCTGTGCGGTGCTGCCTCGTCGGCGGGCTCGCCCGGTGGCGCCTGCCGGAGCGGAGCGGGAGGCCGGCGTCCGCCATGGGGCGAAGCCCGCCGTACGGACGGTGACGTGCGCGCCGCTGGTGGCGGCGCCTTGATCCCATCGAGCCAAGTTCGGCAGACAACGCCGCTGCACAAGATCCCTCATTGGGAGTGTTTCAGGGCCAACTGGCGATGGAGTCGACTGACTCTGGTGATCATGGATTCGCTGTGTCGGGGACACCAGTGCGAGTGCTCCGTTAAAGTCAACCCTTTGCGCAATCTTTCACGTGATTAGATATCGAATAGAGTTTCTTGATTGCGTTGCGCTGAGGAAAGCTTAAGATCTTAAGCTTGAGCGCCGATTGCGTCAGAGGGAGCGGTAGATGTTGCCACTTAGTGAACTTGCAGACGAGCCCGCTGGTCGCCTGCATAGTGTCCTGGGACTCTTCCGAGATTTGGACTCCAATGGCTCAGTGACGCAAATGTGGGGTAAAATTGCTCCACTGGTCGCTACGGGTGGCGATGCCATATCGGTGCGTTCTGAGGCGGCAAGCCTTCTTCGAGATGTGGAACGTGCTGTGTATTCATTGCCGCAACGTCGGCACCGGGCTTCCGCGCTGCTCCGCGACCGTCCGCAATGGGCGCGTCCAATATTTGGAATTTCATTTAATGACACTGCAGCTTATTCTCCAAATGATCTAATAGCGGATTCTGCGCTGGATTCCTTGTCGACGCTTTCATCTCTTTTGAGTCTGGCTGGCCCAGAACATAGGCCTAAAGGTAGCGATGAAGAGCTAGTTCGCGTTCTGGAGGAAGTGTATGATCAACTCGGACAGCTTCGCATTGACATTGAAAATGCTACGGACATACCAGAGGTCGCTCGAATTAGAATGCTCGGGCCGATCTCGATAGCATTGGAGAAGATAACCTACGTTCGTATTCGTGGTTTCTCTCATCTGCTTGGAACGGTTCAAGTCACGGCGTTTGAGGTTGGGGTTGTTGTTGCAGAGCAGGCTTCCGAGGAACCTTCCGCGATCGAGCGCTTCAACAATTGGCTTGAAGTATTCAGGCAGGTAATTCGCAAGGTGGAGGAAGTAGTGCTTCCGCCAGCTGTTGGTATTGCTACTGGAATTTCTTCGAAGAATCTTGAGCTTGGTTTAGGTGCCACCCTTGCTACTCGTATAAGTCTGGAAAACTTGAAGATTCGCAAAGAAATCGAATCTGGAAGCAATGGAGAAGCAGGCCTGAATTCAGATCAGTTGAGTTGATTTAAATAGCCTAGTAAAACTTTTCCCACTGGTAACGTGTATGGAATTCGTCAGGATGCAGGATTTCCTGCAGTAATTTCATAGGGCCTATTTTAAAAAGTGATTTCTTTTGTGCGTGATCACAACGGCGAAGAGTGCCTCTGCTAGAGAAGGCGTTTCACGTAACCAGCTCGTATCAAGCGCTTGTAGGCGGCCGTGACGTAGTTTGGGATCTCCTGGTGGATGGCAAAGCCACGCTCGGCGTAGGCGGTGATGCGCTGGGTGTCGCCGACCAGCATGTTGATGACGCGGTCCACGTCGCTAATGCTCTCGATGTACTCGTCCAAAGGCGGCGGCCGCGAAGCGCAGGAGACGTCCACCTCGGGCCAGAGCTTCTTACAGGTCGCGTACGCGCGACGCTGCTGGTACGGCCGAGAGATGAGCACGACTGACCCGACCTCGATGGCGCGAGAATCCAGCAGGGCGCGAGTGAGCGTGATGTTGTCGCCGGTGTTCCGCGCCTCGGGCTCGACCAGGATGGCGTCATCCGGCACGCCCAGCTCAAGCGCATGTTCGCGGTAGTGCACTGCCTCACCGCGCGGGAAGCGTTCGACTGTCGTTGGCGCGTTGGCTCCGATGAAGACGATGAGCGGGAACATTCCGGCGTGGAACAGTTCCGCAGTGAACGTGGCGACCCGAGATCGTGGCTTCCGAGTCCGATCCCGGCGTCTGCTGGTCGGAGTTCGTGGTGCATGTCGTGGTAGTCCCAGAGCGTCTGGACGTCGGCGCGGAAGTTGTCCGGCAGGGTGGTCGAGCGCTCGGGCACGGGTTCTCCGGGGTCAGTCGGGGATCTTGAAAGTGTAGGTCCAGGAGAAGGCGGGCACGTCGACCAAAGACCTCATGGCGCGGATGGGGCATGACGACATGCGGGCGGCGCTGATCTACCAGCGGGCGACCAGCGACGCTGACGAACGGATCGCCGACCGGCTCTCGAAGCTCGTCGACCAGCACCGGACGGGCAGCGCGGATGACGATGACGACGGCCTGAGTGGCCAGCCGGTCCCGGTCGGCTAATGGCCCGTTAATGGCCCAGCCGGAAGATCGGCCGGACAAAACGAAAGCCCCAGGTCCTAAGTGGACATCCACTGACCTGGGGCTTTCGCAGCTGAGCGGATGACGGGAATCGAACCCGCGTATTCAGCTTGGGAAGCTGATGTTCTACCATTGAACTACATCCGCAGTGCTCGGCCAGCATACATGGCCCGGATCTCTCCTTGCCAAGACCCCGCCCATCTTGACGTCGTCGCCAGAAGTGACAACACTTGTTGTCTACCTCGGAGGTGATCCGGATGGGCGAGCGGCTGCCTGACCCCGAACTGTTCCGTCAAGGCGGGTTCCGGGTCGCGTCGAGGCTGTTCATCGAGGGCGACATCAGGGGTGACGAGCGCCAGGTGGCGCGGCTGCGGCAGTTCGCGCAGCGGGAGGATCCGGCGGCCGACGTGCTGGTGCCGCTGCTGCGCAAGAGTCAGCCCGAGTTCGAACGGGCGCTGCGGCAAGGCATCGACAGCGTCGAGAGTCCGCCAGAAGCGCTCGAAGCCTTCTTTCGCGACGTCGAGGCGACGCCGTACTGGGTCGACCGGGACCGCCTTGACCGCGGAGCGCGGGCGATCACGCGTGCCGGGTTGCTCGGGCTCTTCCCTCTTGGCGACGTCTCGTTGATGGGCGGCTATCTCGCTTCGCGCGCTACGAAGTCGCTCGTCGGCACCGGCGAGATCGAGTACAAGGCGGCACGACGTCTCGTCGAGACGGCGACGTGGTGGATCCACGTGACGACACCGGGCGCGCTGGTGCCCGGCGGGCGCGGGTACGAGTCCGCGTTGCGGGTGCGGATCGTGCACGCCCACGTCCGCGCGGCCATGAATCGCCGTAAGGACTGGGATTACGCGGCTTGGGACAGGCCGGTCAACCAGGTCCAGACCGCGGGCACGCTCCTGCTCTTCTCCCTCGTCTACGTCTTCGGCACGCAACTGCTCGGGCTCCGCTACAGCGCCCGCGAGCGCGCCGACATCCTGCATCTTTGGCGCTATGTCGGCTGGCTGATGGGCGTCGACGAGGAACTCCTGCCCGCCGGCGAGGACGACGCCTGGCGGCTGCTGTGGCTGCTCGCGACCACCGAGTTCATTCCCGACGACGATTCCAAACGGCTCGCCGCGGCGCTCATGAAGGCCCACGCCGGGATCGGCGACGGCCGCGGCGCGCTCGGCAAGGTCCTCGCGCACGTGTCGGTCGCGGGGCACGGGGCGATCAGCAGGCTCCTGCTCGGCAAGACCAACGCCGACTTCCTCGAACTGCCCGACGATCCGATCGCCCAGGCGGCCGTGGTCGCGGCGGCCGGGGTCAACTTCGCCGCCGAGACGGTGCGGCGGGTGGTGCCCGGCGCGACGGCGCTCCAGGAGCTGATCGGGGCGGCCGGCCGTCGCCACTATCTACGGCAGGTGACCAAGGTGTTCGGGCTCGACCCGACCTACGGCAGGCACATGAAGGCCGCTTGACTACGCTGATCGCGTGCTCCTCAGCGACCGTGACCTCCGTAAAGAGCTCGACGCCGGCCGTCTCGGCGTCGACCCGTTCGACCCGACGATGGTCCAGCCGTCGAGCATCGACGTGCGACTCGACCGCTTCTTCCGCGTGTTCGACAACAGCAAGTACACGCATATCGACCCGCAGCTGCAGCAGGACGAGCTGACTTCGCTGGTCGAGAAGGAGGGCGAAGACCCCTTCGTCCTCCACCCCGGCGAGTTCGTCCTCGGCTCCACCTACGAGACCGTCACGCTCGCCGACGACCTCGCCGGCCGCCTGGAGGGCAAGTCCTCCCTCGGCCGCCTCGGCCTGCTGACGCACTCCACCGCGGGCTTCATCGACCCCGGCTTCTCCGGCCACATCACCCTCGAGCTGTCGAACGTGGCGAACCTGCCGATCACGCTCTGGCCGGGTATGAAGATCGGCCAGCTCTGCATCTTCCGCCTGTCCAGCGCGGCGGAGTTCCCGTACGGCTCGAACGAGGCCGGTTCGCGATACCAGGGGCAGCGGGGCCCGACCCCGAGCCGCGCGTACAAGAACTTCCACCGCGTCGACACCTGGAGGTAGCGCGTCAGCCCACTGGGGCTTCCCAGTCGATCCGGTGCCGCCACATGAAGGCGTTCGGATCCTCCGCCGGTGGGTTCTTGAACGCCCGCGTGAGGAAGAAGTCCCGGATCACCCGCCCGACGGGCCCGACCGCCTTGTCGTCGCCGTTGCGCTTGCCGCGCTCGACGACGGCTTCGACGCGCTCGCGCCGCAGGCCTTCGTAAACGGCGAGCGCCTTCGGGATCGAGGGCACGTCACGCAGGCATCGCGCCAGCGTGACGGCGTCCTCGATGGCCATCGCGGCGCCCTGCCCGGCCGCGGGTGAGGTCGCGTGCGCGGCGTCGCCGATGATGACCATCCGGTCCGTCCGCCAGGTCGGCACGCTCGGGAAGTCGTAGGTCGCCCACGGCCGGTAGATCTCGCGCGTCGCGCGCACGATCTCGACGGCCGGGGTGCGGTCCACCGCCAGCCCCCGGATCAGGTCCTCGCGCCAGGTGGTCGTCACGGTGAGGTCGGCCGGCGACGGCTCACGCTTCCGGGGGACGTTCGCGAACCACCAGACACCCCCGTCCGGGTGGACGACGTGGGCGAAGAACAGCCGCTTGCCGAACGTCATGTGCATGACGCCGGGTTCGTCGTCCAGCCGCAGGCCTTCGGCCAGTCCGCCGGTGTTCAGCAGCGGCACGTAACGCGGTGACGGCGCCTTCGGGTCGATGATCGTCCGCACGCGCGAGCGGAGCCCGTCCGCGCCGATCAGCAGGTCGCCTTCGGCCGACGAGCCGTCTTCAAAGGTCGCGAGGACGCCGTCGCGGGTTTCGCGCGCGTCGGCCAAACGTTTGCCGTAGCGGATCTCGATGCCGCGTCTGACGGCTTCGTCGCGTAGGCCGATGTAGAGCTCGGAGCGCAGCACCGTCTGGCTCACGGTGCCGTCGTCGAGCTGCCCGCCGAGGGCGAAATCCGCCAGCTCGCGTCCGTCGCCGAGGTGCATCTTGATCCGCGGTGTATCGAATCCCAAGCCCTTGACCAGGCTTTTCAGTCCCAGTGGGGCCAGCGCGTCGAGGCCGTTCACCGCCAGGGTCAGGAACGCGCCGACCCCTTCCGCGGTCCGGTCGTACGCCTCGTGGATCACCGGCTCGTGGCCCGTCTCGTGCAGTGCGATCGCCGTGATCGTGCCCGCGATACCCCCGCCGGCGATCAGTACCTTCGCCATGTCGTTCACCCCATCGAATCTCTTAGAAACTAATTCGTTCTATCGAACTAAAGACTCCGCTAGGCTGACCGATGTGTCAAGCGAGCGAGCGGAACTGGTCGAGCGGATCCTCAACGGGTCGCGCGCGCTGTCGACGGAGACGGTCATGTTCCACACGGCCATCGCCGAGCTGAGCGGCCTTTCGGCCGTCGAAAGCAAGGTGACCGACTACCTCGCCCGCTTCGGGCCGCAGACGCCGAAGGCTCTTTCGCAGCTCTCGGGGCTCGCGCCGGCGTCGATCACCGCGCTCATCGACAGGCTCGAAGGCAAGGGGATCGTCGCCCGGAAGCCGCATCCCGAAGACCGGCGGAAGGTTCTCATCGAGATCGACGCGGCGAGGATGAACACCGTCGCGCCGCTGTGGGATCACCTGGTGAAGTCGGTCCGCGAGGCCTGCGAGAACTACACGGACGATGAGCTGGAGACCGTGATCCGGTTCCTCGCCGACGCGGCGGCGATCACGCACGACTCCACGGGTCGCCTCAGCCGCTGACCGGTATTACTACTTTCGGGGGTATTGCCGTAACCAGTTCGTGATAGTTTTCGGCCCCGTGTCCCCCAATAGAACACGAAGCCGGTTACTGCTTGTCACGCTCAGTGTCCTGCTGGGCGGGGTGATCGCCAGCGCGAGCTACCTGATGGTGACCGATCGGTTCCAGGGCACCGCGCTGAGCAATCTCTCACTCAGCGTCCCCGACACCAAGGGCAGACCCGGCGACGCCCTCGCGAAGCCGCCCGCCTACTTCGGCCAGACGTCCTCTCCGGCGCCGGAGGGTTCCGGGCCCGGCTCGGCCGCTCCGACGTCGTCCTCGGCGGCTCCCACGTCGTCCACCGCCCCGCCCAGCTCGTCCTCCGCCGCGGCCGAGCCGCCCGCGAAGTCTTCCGAGGCCGCCAAGCCCCCTTCGAGCAAGGCTCCGGAGCCGCCCCGCTCGCAGGACAGCTCGCTCGCCGGGCAGGTCATCGACCTCGTCAACGCCGAGCGCGCCGACGCGGGCTGCTCCCCGGTGAGCAACGAGTCGCATCTCGCCGCCGCCGCGCAGGGCCACAGCGACGACATGTCCGCGCGGAACTACTTCTCGCACACCACGCCGGAAGGCGTCACGTTCGACCAGCGCATCCGGGCCGCCGGCTACGACAAGCCCGGCGCCGAGAACATCGCCAAGGGCCAGTCGAACGCCGCCAAGGTGATGGACGCCTGGATGAACTCCGAGGGCCACCGCGCGAACATCCTGAACTGCAAGCTGAAGAAGATCGGCGTCGGCGTCAACACCAAGGGCATGTACTGGACGCAGAACTTCGGCTACTGACCCTTGTCCCACCGTTCGGCGATGTCGCCGTAGCGGGCCAGCACGGCCGCGCGCAGTTCGGCGTCCGTGCGCGGGACCGGTTCGATGAACACCTCGGTGACGTCGCCGAAGGACTCGGTCAGCTCGGTCGCCATCCGGACGCAGGCGCGTTCGACGTCCGCCGCGCCGAGTGAATCGTCGAAGTCGACGCGGGCGCAGACGAGCACCTGATCGGTGCCCATGAGCATGGTCTGCAGGTCGACGACGGCCTCGATCTCCGGCGCGTTCCTCAGGTGCTCCCGCACCCCGCGCACCAGCCGGGGATCCGCCTGCCTGCCGATCAGCAGGCCGCGGTTGGTCCGCCCGAGTACGTAGGCGACCAGCGCCAGCAGGACGCCGATCGCGATCGACGCCGCGCCGTCCCAGACGTGCGAGCCGGTGAGCTGGTGCAGCCCGATCCCGGCGAACGCGAGCAGCAGGCCGATCAGCGCGGCCGAGTCTTCGAACAGGACTGTCTTCGGCGCCGGGTCGTCGATCATCCTCAGGTAGACCGAGACCTTCTGGCCGGAGTCGGCGGCGTCGCGGCGCACCTGCCGCACGGCCTGGAACCAGGAGACGGATTCGAGGGCGAACGCGATCGCGAGGACGATGTAGCCGACGATCGGATCGGTCTGCTCGGTCGCCTCGCCGAAGACCGTCGAAAAGCCTTCGTAGAGCGCGAACATCGCGCCGGAGGCGAAGATCGACACCGCGGCGAGCAGCGACCAGAAGTACCGCTCCTTGCCGTAGCCGAAGGGATGGACTCGGTCGGCGGGGCGGTCCGACCGTTTCAGCGCGGTCAGCAGGAGCACCTCGGTGATCGTGTCGGCCACCGAGTGCGCGGCCTCCGACAGCATCGCGCCGGAGCCGGTGATGATCCCGGCGATCAGCTTCAGCACGGCGATGGCGAGGTTGACCCCACCCGCCAGCACCACGGTCAGCGTGCTTTCGTCACCGGATTCTTCACTCACCTCGCGTAGCGTAGTGCGGGTGCGCCGATCTCACAGGCGACGCAATCCCTGCAGGACGCGTTCCATCAAGGCGAGTGCCGGATGACCGTCGAATTCAGCCTGCGTTTCATGAACGGTGACCAAACCGAGTTCGGCCATGTCACCCAAAAGGACCTTTGCAACGCCGAGTGGAACACATAAGGACGCGGCCACTTCGGCGACCGAAGTCGGACGACGGCAGAGTGATCTCACGGAATGGAATTCGACACTGAATCCCGGGGCTGTCCACGGTGCGTCGTTCCGGACGGAAATCATCGCTTCGATCGCGAAGTTCCGCTTGGACTGCGTGCGTCCGCCCGTGCGGACGTACGGGCGGACGCGCGTGCGTTTCCGTTCCTGTCGCGGCGGCCGCCGCGCGGCCGGGATGCTGGGGATGGTCGCTTCCTGGGCCACTCTGGCGAGTGCCGCGGACGACGGGATACGGGCGGTCGGGCGAACGGTCGGTGATCCCGGTGTGGCGAGCCGATGCTCCCTGACCGAGCGGAGTTCGTGACGGTTGCCCATTGATTCCTCGCCCCTTTTTTCCGGATCCGCTGCAGCCTATCGCCACGGTGTACCGCCGAACGGGTAATGGAACGAAATAACCGCACCGGGGATAAAACAAGAGGGAACATTCTCTCGCATTATGTGCGAGAGAATGTCCCCTCCGGGTGTGACGTTCTACTTGTCTTCCTCGGGCAGCGGGGTTCCGGTGGCCGTTTCGTCGGTCGACGTGTCGGCCTTTCCGTCGAGTTCGGCGTCCGAGACCGCGTCCAAAGAGGGCGCTCCCGCCGGGACCAGTTGCGGCTCCGGCTTCCGCTTGACGGCGGTCAGCAGCAGCTGGGCGACGTCGACGACCTCGACCTTCTCGCTCGCCTGCCCGTCGCTCTGGCGCGCGGTGACGCCGTCGGTGAGCATCACGCGGCAGAACGGGCAGCCGGTCGCGATCTTCGACGGCGCGGTGCCGAGCGCCTCGTCCACGCGCTCGACGTTGATCCGCTTGCCGATCTTCTCTTCCATCCACATCCGCGCGCCGCCGGCGCCACAGCACATCGAGCGGTCGCCGTGCCGCGGCATCTCGCGCAGCTGGGCGCCCGAAGCGCCGACGAGCTCACGGGGAGCGTCGTAGACCTTGTTGTGGCGGCCCAGGTAGCACGGGTCGTGGTAGGTGACGTCCTCGGCGACCGGGGCCACCGGGGTCAGGTGCTTCTCCCGCACCAGGCGGTTGAGCAGCTGCGTGTGGTGCACGACGTCGAACTGGCCGCCGAGCTCCGGGTACTCGTTCGCGAGGGTGTTGAAGCAGTGGGCACAGGTGACGACCACCTTGCGCGCCTTGCGTTCGCGGCCCTCGAACACCGAGTTCAGGATCTCGACGTTCTGCTGCGCCAGCATCTGGAACAGGAACTCGTTGCCCGCGCGGCGGGCCGGGTCACCGGTGCAGGACTCCTCCGAGCCGAGCACGGTGTACTTGACGCCCGCGATGTGCAGCAGCTCCGCGACGGCCCGCGTGGTCTTCTTCGCGCGGTCCTCGAACGCGCCGGCACAACCGACCCAGAAGAGGTACTCGGTGTCGCCGAGGTCGCCGTCGAACACCGGCACCTCGAAGTCCAGGTCCTCGGTCCAGGCGAGCCGGTCCTTGGCGTTCTGGCCCCACGGGTTGCCCTTGTTCTCCAGGTTCTTGAACATCCCGTTGAGCTCGCTGGGGAACGCGGACTCGATCATCACCTGGTAGCGGCGCATGTCGACGATGTGGTCGACGTGCTCGATGTCCACCGGGCACTGCTCGACGCAAGCGCCGCACGAGGTGCAGGACCACAGCACCTCGGGGTCGATGACGCCACCGTCGTCACCGATGAGGGCCTTCTGGGACTCCGCGATCGCCAGGACGTCGATACCCGCGTACATGTCGTCGCCGGACAAGCCGACCTCGTCGCCGGCCATGTCGCGCTTGCCGCCCGCGAGCAGGTACGGCGCCTTCGCGTAGGCGTGGTCGCGAAGCTGCGTGATGAGCAGCTTCGGCGAAAGCGGCTTGCCGGTGTTCCACGCGGGGCACTGCGACTGGCAACGGCCGCATTCGGTGCAGGTGGAGAAGTCCAGCCAGCCCTTCCAGCTGAAGTCCTCGATCTTGCCGACGCCGAAGGTGTCCTCGTCCGGGTCCGCCTCTTCGAGGTCGAGCACCTTGCCGTTGCTCATCATCGGCTTGAGCGCGCCCAGCGCGACGCCGCCGTCGGCCTCGCGCTTGAAGTAGATGTTGAAGAAGGCGCTGAACCGGTGCCAGGCGACGCCCATCGTCATGGTGCGTGCCACGACGATCAGCCAGATGGTGGCGCTCATCAGCTTGACGAACGCGAACACCGTGACGAGGTTCAGGCTCGACGGCAGCAGCAGGCCGACCGGATGCGAGACGAACGAGGCCCAGATCGGGATCTCGTGGACGCCCAGCGCGGACTTCGCGGCGCGGACACCGAGGATGCCGATGCCCTCGATGAGCACGACGGCCTCGACGAAGTACGCCCATTTGAAGTTGGAGCCCTGGAAGCGGGACTGCCGGTCCGCGCGGCGCGGGTGGTTCTTCTGCCGGATCCCGATCAGCACCAGGATGCCGACGATGGTGCCGACGCCGAGCAGCTCCATGAGCAGGTGGAACAGCGACCAGTCGTCGAGGATGGGCCAGCCCCAGGTCGGGACGAAGACCTCGCCGTACGCCTCGAACACCGTGAGGGAGCCGAGCAGGAAGCCCCACATGACCAGCCAGTGCGCCGGGCCGACGCTCTTGACCTTGTTCATCCGGGTGTGCGCGGCGAATTCCTTGATCAAGGTCTTCATCCGCGGGATGAACGGCCCGTTGCGGGTCGAGTCCGGCTGGCCGAGGCGGATCACCCGCACGAAGCGGGCGACGGTCGCGAAGAACATTCCCCAGGCGACGACGCCGAGCAGGACCGCGATCCCGCCGAGCGTCAGCTGTACAGCGCCCATCGTCGGGTGCCTTTCGTCCGTGAAGCCAAGTGGTGAGTGGGCAGAGTGTGGTTCGGGCAGACTAATGCTTCTTACTGATGGGTAACCCACTGACCGCGCCCAAGTCCCACCGATGTGGTGTACGCCTCTCTTGGTTTTAAGACGATCGTCCAGGTAGTTTTTGTGACATGGGTGCGTATCTCCTTCTGGCTTTGGCCATCGCCGCTGAGGTATCCGCGACGGTGTCGTTGAAACTTTCCGAGGGCTTCAGCAAGGTGGGGCCGTCGATCGTCGTGGTCGTCGGATACGCCGTCGCGTTCGTCGCGCTCGCGTATGTACTGAAGGCGGGCGTGCCGGTGAGCGTCGCGTACGCGATCTGGGCCGCGGCCGGGGTCGCGCTGGTGGCGGCCGTCGGGATGGTGTTCTTCAAGGAGCCGGTCAACCTCTCCGTGATCGCCGGTCTGGTACTGGTGGTCGGCGGCGTCGTGTTGATCGAGGCAGGGAGCGCGCACTAAGTGAAGATCCAGGTCGACGGCCGCAAGGCCAGGGGCGAGAAGCGGCGTGAGGAGATCATCGCGGCCGCGTTGCGGGTGATCGAACGGGACGGCGTCGCCGGCGTCACCCATCGGACGGTCGCCGCCGAGGCGGGCGTGCCGACGGCTTCGACGACCTATCACTTCTCGAGCCTCGACGATCTGCTGATCGCCACCCTCATCTCGTGCGCGAGGGATATGGCGACCGAGGTCTACTGGATGATCGACCGCGCCCGGTCGCGCGGCAGCCGCGGCGCGGAAGAGGTCGCCGGGCTGCTCGCGGAGGCGCTGGGCCCGAGCCGCGGGCGGACGATGGCGGAGTACGAGCTGTACCTGCTGGCCGCCCGCAAACCCGAGCTGCGGCCCGCCGCCCGGCGCTGGCTGGACGTGCTCACCTCGATGGTTCGGCACGACGACGAGGTCGCGTTCCGGGTGTTCCTCGCCGGGATCGACGGTCTGCTGATCCAGGGCCTCATCGACGACGAGCCGCCGTCCGCGGAGGAACTGCGGCCGGTGGTGGACTACCTGCTGAAACCTCGTTGACCTGCTGGGTAGCGTTCGGATCATGAGGATCGTCGGCGCATACGAACTGGATGACGACCCGGCACGGGTGGACCTCGACGTGGTGTGGAAGCACCTGTCCACCGGCGTCTACTGGGGCAAGTGGCGAGACCGCGAACTGGTCGAGAAGGTCTTCAGGAACGCTTGGCGCGTCGTGGGCGCGTACGAGACCTCGACCGGTCGCCTGGTCGGCTTCGCGAGGGCGTTCTCGGACACCATCGGCAGTGCTTATCTCGCGGACGTCTTCGTCGTCGACGAGGCGCGTGGCGCGGGGCTCGGCAAGGAACTGGTCCGGGAGATGATCGACAACGGACCGGGCGCGGAATTCCGGTGGATGCTGCACACCGCCGACGCGCACGGGTTGTACCGGCAGTTCGGCTTCGGCGACCCGCCCGAAGGGCAGTACATGGAGCGGGGCCGGGCGAACGGGCAGTGCTGAAGGGGACCTTCCCCGCATGAGACGTGGTGAAAGCGTCCTTCACCGCGTGTCATGCGGGGAAAGCGTCCTTCAGCCCTTGTTCTCGTGCAGGGCCGTCAGCGACGCCCGGGCGATCGCGTGGCCGAAGAGGTTGAAGCCGAGGAACGCCGGCGTCGCGTCCTCGCCGACTTCCAGCTTTTCGACGTCGACGGCGTGCACCGCGAAGATGTACCGGTGCGGCCCGTGTCCGGGCGGCGGAGCCGCGCCGAGGAACTGCTTCACGCCGCCGTCCCCCTTCAGGGTGACGGCGCCCTCCGGCAGACCGGAGCCCGCTTCATCGCCCGCGTTCGCGGCCAGCGCGGTCACCGACGCCGGGATGTTGAACACCGCCCAGTGCCAGAATCCGCTCGCCGTCGGGGCGTCGGGGTCGTAGCAGGTCACGGCGAAGCTCTTGGTCTCAGCGGGGAACCCCTCCCACGACAGCTGCGGGGAACGGTCCTCGCCGCCCGCGCCGAAGATCCCGGAAAGCTGGGGTGTCGGCAGGAAGCCGCCTTCTTCGATGTCGGTGCTGCTCAGGGTGAAGGCAGGCAGATCGGGCAGGAAGCTGTACGGATCGGGTGCCTGCGGCATGCGTCCTCCTGGTCGTTGAACAGATGACGGAGCCAGGTTATGACCCCGAGGTCCCCGGCGCGGGTTCAGGGACGAATCCGGGGGTTACCCCTATGTCCAAGCCGTCGTGGTGCCCTTAGCGTCGGGTTACACGAAAACCTGCTCTGGAGGGACTCAAGACCATGGCGCGCCCACTCCTCGCAATCGGCGGCATCGCCTTGATCGGCGTCGGTGTCCTCACCGGCCTCGGCTGGTGGTGGCCGTCCGACGCGGAGGCCACCGCGGAGGTGGCCCAGCCGATCCGCAGTGTGCGCATCGACAACGAGGAGGGCCGCGTCAAGGTTCACGCCGGCGAGGGGCCGGTGCGGATCCACCAGCAGTTCGAGTACCGCGGCAGCAAACCGGGCGACGCCTTCCGCGTGGACGGCGACACCCTGATCCTCGCCGACTGCGGCTCCTCCTGCGAGGTCGCCTACGACGTGGTGGTCCCGGCGGGTATCCCGGTCTCGGGCAAGCTGGACTCGGGGGCGCTCGATATCGCCGGAGCGTCCACTGTGGACGTCACGGTCGACTCCGGCCGGGTCGAGGTGCGCGACGTGCCGGGCACCGTGAAGGTGCGGTCCGAAGCCGGTCGCGTCGACCTGGCGAACATCGGGCAGGCCGTCACGGTGCAGGCGGCTTCCGGCGGTATCAAGGGAGAACGGCTCGGCGGCAACGTCGAAGCGCGGACCGACAGCGGCCGTATCGAACTCGAACTCCTCAAGGGTGCCGACGTCACCGCGCGGACCGACAGCGGTTCGGTCGAGGTCACCGTCCCGTCGGGTGAGTACAACGTCACCGGCGACACCGGCAGCGGCCACCGCGACATCGGCGTGAACCAGTCCGGTTCGGCCCAGCACAAGCTCGATCTCAACACCGACAGCGGAAGCGTCACGGTCAAAGCGGCCTGACAGACTTATCGGGGGAATACTTTCTCATGGGGAACAAGGAGAAGCGCGTTCTCGGCGCGCTCGCTCTCGGCGCGCTGACCGCCTTCGGGATCGTCGGCTGCACAGGGGAATTCCAGCAGAAACTGAGTGACGGCGCGCCCGTCACCGAGCAGATCACCGCGATCCGGGTGGACGTGCCGGTCGGCGCGGTCACGCTGCGGGTCGAGGACGGCGCGCCCGTCTCGCTGCGCCGCGAAGTGACTTATAACGGCAAGAATCCCGGAAAGACGTACAGCGTCGAGAACGGCACGCTGGTCCTCGGCGGCTGTCAGCAGTGCGGCGTGGACTACGACGTCGTGGTGCCGCGCGAGCTGGCGATCTCCGGGTCCATCGGCACCGGCAAGATCACCCTCACCCGCGCCGCCTCGGTCGACCTGAAGGGCGACGTCGGCGACTTCAAGGTGATGGGCACGTCCGGGCCGGTCAACCTGCGCACCGGCACCGGCGACATCGAGATCGGCCTGGCGAAGCCGGGCGCGGTCACCGCGAACGCGGAGGTCGGCAAGGTCGTCGTCACCGTTCCCGACGGCGCGTACCAGGTTCGCGCGAAGGCGGAGACCGGCAAGGTCGAGACCGGTGGCGTGCGGCAGGACCAGGCTTCGGCGAACGTCCTGGACCTCCAGTCCGGCACCGGCTCGATCACGGTGAAGCCCGCATGAAGGCGCTCGCCGCCGTCGCCGCGCTGGCCCTGCTTCCGCTCACCGCGCTGACGGCGTCCGCCGCGTCCGGGATCGACTGGAAGCCGTGCGCTACCGAGTACGCGCCGACGCTGGAATGCGCGAATCTCCGGGTGAGCGGTGGGTTTTCGATCGCGCTGGCGAAACTGCCCGCGACCGATCCCGGGCGCCGTATCGGTTCGCTGCTGACGAATCCGGGCGGGCCGGGTGGTTCCGGGGTCACCGTGCTCAAGTACGGCGGCCGCGGTTTCGCGCTGGACAAGCCGGAGATGGCCGAAGTGCGGCAGCGGTTCGACGTCATCGGATTCGATCCGCGCGGCGTCGGCGAAAGCACGCCCGCGATCGCCTGCGGGCCGGATCTGCACGATCCGGCGGTCGGCCGGTTCCCGCGGAGCCGTGCCGATTACGACAAGCTCCTCGCGCACAACCGCGCGTCGGGCGAGGAATGCCTGAAGCGGACCGGGCGAGCACTGTCCTCTATGGACACTTGGCATGCCGCGGACGACATCGAAGCGATCCGTGGCGCCCTCGGGGAGCCGAAGGTGAACTGGCTCGGCGTCTCCTACGGTTCCGAACTCGGCGCCGTGTACGCGGAGAAGTATCCGAACCGCATCCGGACGATGGTGCTCGACGGCGCCGTCGACCACTCGCGGCCGACCAGGCAGGCGGTCCTCGAAGAAGCCGTCGCGACCGAAGGCGCCCTCAAGGACTTCGCGAAGTGGTGCACGACGTCGGCCGACTGCGTGCTTCGCGGCAAGGACGTCCTCGCCACCTATGACGCCTTGATGCGGACGCCCGGCGGCGTGCCGTCGAAACAGCTCGGGCGGAACGTGACCGCCGAGGAGATGGCGTCCGGGGTCTACGGCAACCTCATCTTGCCCGCGTTCTGGCCGGGCTTGGCGAAGGCGATCGACGCCGCGACGGCGGGCGACGCGGACGGACTGCTGCCGTATTCGCAGCTCGACCCGTCCTATGGCGCGTATCGCTCGATCGGCTGTCACGACTTCGGCTCGCCGTTCACCTCCTACGCCGACATGAGGGCGATGCAAGGACTGGTGAAGACGCTCTCGCCGCACGGCTGGCGGTACTCGGAGTTCTGGGACATGGCCAGCGGGTGCGCGGCCTGGCCGGTGCCCTCGGCGTACCTGCCGCGGCCGCAGAAGGTGAGCGGCGCGGCGCCGATCCTCGTGGTCGGCGGTGAACACGATCCGGCGACGCCGCTCGTTTGGGCGAAGGGGCTCGCGAGGAACATCGAGAACTCGACGTTGCTCGTCGACGCCGGGTACGGGCACACGGGGCTGCTGAACTCGGCCTGCGTGCGCTCCGAAGAGGTGAAGTACCTGGTGAGCGGTGTCACACCCGCTCCGGGCACGGTCTGCCGGTAGTCCGGGAACAAGACGACCGTGCCGCACGTTGAGCCGGATACAAGGTTGAGTGAGGGTGACTCAAGTCCGGCTTGACGGAAGCCCCACCATCCCGATACAACTTGCGTTGAGCCCACTCAAGGTGGGTGAGAACGTGCAGGTCACGAACTAGCAGGAGGATCACACCATGGCGCGAGCGGTCGGCATCGACCTCGGCACGACCAACTCGGTCGTCGCTGTCCTTGAGGGCGGCGAGCCGACGGTCATCGCCAACTCGGAAGGTTCACGCACCACCCCGTCCATCGTCGCCTTCGCCAAGAACGGCGAAGTGCTGACCGGTCAGCCGGCGAAGAACCAGGCCGTGACGAACGTCGACCGGACCATCCGGTCGGTCAAGCGGCACATCGGTACCGACTGGAAGACCGAGATCGACGGCAAGGCCTACACCTCGCAGGAGATCAGCGCCCGCGTGCTGATGAAGCTCAAGCGCGACGCCGAGGCGTACCTGGGCGAGACCATCACCGACGCGGTCATCACCGTCCCCGCGTACTTCGAGGACGCGCAGCGGCAGGCCACGAAGGAGGCCGGGCAGATCGCCGGCCTGAACGTGCTCCGCATCGTCAACGAGCCCACCGCGGCGGCGCTGGCGTACGGCCTCGACAAGGGCGAGAAGGAACAGACCATCCTGGTCTTCGACCTCGGTGGCGGTACGTTCGACGTCTCGCTGCTGGAGATCGGCGAGGGTGTCGTCGAGGTCCGCGCGACCTCCGGTGACAACCACCTCGGCGGTGACGACTGGGACGAGCGGATCGTCACCTGGCTGGTCGACAAGTTCAAGTCGTCCAACGGCATCGACCTCACCAAGGACAAGATGGCGCTCCAGCGCATCCGTGAGGCCGCCGAGAAGGCGAAGATCGAGCTGTCCAGCTCGAACTCGGCCAGCATCAACCTGCCGTACATCACCGTGGACGCGGACAAGAACCCGCTGTTCCTCGACGAGCAGCTCTCCCGCGCCGAGTTCCAGAAGATCACCTCGGACCTGCTCGAGCGCACCCGCAAGCCGTTCAACAACGTCATCCGTGACGCGGGTGTCGCCGTCGGCGACATCGACCACGTCGTGCTCGTGGGTGGTTCCACCCGCATGCCGGCCGTGTCCGAACTGGTCAAGGAGCTGACCGGCGGCCGCGAGCCGAACAAGGGCGTCAACCCGGACGAGGTCGTCGCGGTCGGCGCTGCGCTGCAGGCCGGTGTGCTCAAGGGCGAGGTCAAGGACGTCCTGCTGCTCGACGTGACCCCGCTTTCGCTGGGCATCGAGACCAAGGGCGGCGTGTTCACCAAGCTCATCGAGCGCAACACCACGATCCCGACCAAGCGTTCGGAGATCTTCTCCACCGCGGACGACAACCAGCCGTCGGTGCAGATCCAGGTGTTCCAGGGTGAGCGCGAGATCGCGGCGCACAACAAGAAGCTCGGCATGTTCGAGCTGACCGGTCTCCCGCCCGCCCCGCGTGGCGTGCCGCAGATCGAGGTCACCTTCGACATCGACGCCAACGGCATCGTGCACGTCCTCGCGAAGGACCTCGGCACGAACAAGGAGCAGTCGATGACGATCACCGGTGGCTCCGCGCTGCCGAAGGACGACATCGAGCGCATGGTCAAGGACGCCGAGGCGCACGCCGAGGAGGACAAGCAGCGCCGCGAGGAGGCGGAGACCCGCAACCAGGCGGAGACGCTGGTCTACCAGACCGAGAAGTTCGTCAAGGACAACGAGGACAAGCTGCCCGACGAGCTCAAGGGCAAGGTGAAGTCCGCGATCGACGAGGCCAACGAGGCGCTCAAGGGCACCGACTCGGCGAAGATCCGCGAGTCCATCGAGAAGCTGAACACCGCTTCGCAGGAGCTGGGCACCGCGCTCTACGCCAACGCCACCCCGGGTGCCGAAGGTGCCGCCGGTGAAGGCGCCGCCGGTGCGGCGGGCGCGGGTACCGGTTCGCAGGCCAAGGCGGACGACGTCGTCGACGCCGAGATCGTCGAAGAGGACGAGAAGGACAAGAAGTGACGGGACGCTACGACGAAACCGAGGGCCGGGGCCCGGAGGAACCGGTGGTCGTGCGGGACCGTAGGCGGATCGACCCGCTGACCGGTGAGGTCCGCCCGGCCGCCCCGGCCGCCGAACCCCAGGACGGCCCGAAGCACGCCGCCCCGGCCGAAGAGGCCGCCGCGCAGACCGAGCCGGAGCCCGCCGCACACGCGGGCCCCGGCCTCGGGGAGTCCCTTGTGGACGATTCGGTGTCGGTGGCCACCGGTCTGGAGAAGGAGCTGGCGGAACGCACCGCCGACCTCCAGCGCCTCCAGGCGGAGTACGCCAACTACCGCAAGCGCGTGGACCGCGACCGCGAGCAGGTCGTCGTCGGCGCGAAGGCGTCGGTCGTCGGCGATCTGCTCCCGCTGCTCGACGACCTCGAGCGCGCGGAGCAGCACGGCGACCTGACCGGTGCCTTCAAGTCGGTCGGCGAGAAGCTGGTCGGAAGCCTGCAGCGGTCGGGCCTCGAGGCGTTCGGCACCGAGGGCGAGCCCTTCGACCCGAGCGTGCACGAGGCCGTGCAGCACAGCACGTCCCCGGACGTCACCGGGCCGACGGTCACCATGGTCATGCGCCGTGGTTACCGCTTCGGCGAGCGCGTGCTGCGTCCGGCGATGGTCGGGGTCACCGACCACGAGCCGGGTGGCGCCCCGGTGGACCCGCCGGTGGGCGGCGAGTTGCCGCTCGAGGGCGAACTTTTCGATGAGAACAACCGCTGATCGGCGATACGGCGTGAAAGGAGGAGACGTTCGGTGAGTGCACGGGAATGGATCGGTAAGGACTTCTACCGTGAACTGGGCGTCTCCTCCGACGCCACCGCGGACGAGATCAAGAAGGCCTACCGCAAGCTGGCCAAGGAGAACCACCCCGACGCCAACGCGGGCAACGCGGAGGCCGAGAAGAAGTTCAAGGCGGTCTCCGAGGCGTACGGCGTGCTGTCCGACACCGCCAAGCGCAAGGAGTACGACGAGGCTCGCCGCCTCTTCGGCTCCGGCGGTCCCGGTGGCTTCGGCTTCCCGGGCGGCGGTGCCGGCGGCGGCGGTTTCGACGTCGGCGACATCTTCGGCCAGGCGGGGCAGCAGCAGGGCGGCTTCGGCGGTCTCGGCGACATCCTCGGCGGGCTGTTCGGCCGCCGCGGCGCCGCGGCCGGTGCCACGGCGAACCGGCCGCAACGCGGCGCGGACGTGGAGACCGACGTCCGGATCGATTTCGCCGAGGCGGTCAAGGGCGCGACCCTGCCGCTGCGGCTGTCGAGCCCGGCGACCTGTTCCACCTGCGGTGGCAACGGCGCGAAACCGGGGACCTCCCCGAGGACGTGTGCGACCTGCCAGGGCAGCGGGCTGGTCAGCCGCAGCCAGGGCGCGTTCGCCTTCTCCGAGCCGTGCCGCGACTGCCGCGGCCGCGGCCAGATCATCGACGACCCGTGCCCGGAATGCGCGGGCGAGGGCGTCAGCACCCGTACACGCACGCTGACCGTGCGGATCCCGCCGGGCGTCGCCGACGACCAGCGGATCCGGCTGGCGGGCCAGGGCGAACCGGGCCGTGGCGGCGCGCAGCCGGGCGACCTGTACGTCCGCGTGCACGTCGCTCCGCACACGTTGTTCGGGCGCAAGGACCTCGACCTGACGATCACCGTGCCGGTGTCCTTCACGGAGCTGGCCCTCGGCGGCACGATCACCGTGCCGACGCTCGAGGGCAAGGTCTCGCTGAAGGTGCCGCAGGGTACGGCGAGCGGTCGCGTGCTTCGCGTGCGCGGCAAGGGAATCGCGAAGCGTGACGGTTCGCAGGGCGATCTGCTGGTCACCCTGCAGGCGGCCATCCCGGCCAAATTGGACGACAAGGCCCGTGAAGCGCTGGAGGCGTACGCGGAAGCCATGTCCGGCCACGACCCGCGACCGGAGATCACCGAACTTCTCGAAGGCAGGTGAGCACGATGTTCGGCGGGCTGCCGCACGGTGCGGACGAGGACACCCCGGTGTTCGTCATTTCGGTGGCGGCACAGCTTTCCGGCCTGCACGCGCAGACCCTGCGGTCCTACGACCGCCAGGGTCTCGTGTCGCCGGGCCGGACCTCCGGTGGTGGACGGCGTTACTCGATGCGGGACATCGCGTTGCTGCGCGAAGTGCAGCGACTGTCCCAAGAGGACGGTGTCAACCTCGCGGGCATCAAGCGGATCATCGAGCTGGAGAACCAGGTCGACGCGCTCCGCGCGCGCATCGCCGAACTGACCGAGGAGCTCACGGCGGCGTACCTCACCGCCGAACAGACGGCCGCGGCCGTGCACGCCTCCTACCGCAAGGATCTCGTTCCCTTGCGGCAGCAGACGGCCCTCGTGGTCTGGAAGCCCAAAAAACGCAATTAGTCCTCTGAATGCCGCGGGTCGCCAGCCCTCGTGAGTACGTGAAGGCCCCCTTCACTGCGCTAGACGCAATGAAGGGGGCCTTCACGTACTTCACGCATTTAGTCCTCTGAATGCGTCATTGGCCGGGGACGAGGGTCCGGATCTGCTGGACCTCGCCGGTGCGCGAGTCCTGGATCCGCTGGGCCAGCGCCTTCGACTCGGGGTTCTTCCCGTCCTTCAGCTCGGTCCTCGCCAGCGCGACCCCGTTGTGCTGGTGCGCCACGAAGATGTCGGCGAAGTCCAGACTGAACTCCGCACCATCCTTTTTGGACAGTGCGTCGAGCAGGCCCTTGTCGGTGAGCCCGTCGCCACCGTGATGGTGGTGCGCCTTCGGGTCCATGGAACCCGTCTCGGGTTTGCCCCAGGCCTTCAGCCGGTTCCGCATGTCGGTCGTCTCGGTCTGCTGGGTCGCCTCGATGGCGGCCGCGAGGTCCTTGAGCTCCTGCTTCTGCCCCTGCTTGGCCTTGACCAGCTTGACGATCTCCACGCCCTGGTCGTTGTGGGCGATCATCATCTGCAGGAACATCACGTCGGCGTCGTTGTACTCCGCGGACGCCCCGGCCGACTGGGAAACCGGGGAGATCGGGGCGCCGGCGTTGGTGGATGAGCCATCACCGGTCCCGCAGCCCGCGAGGGCCACGAGACCGGCGACGAGAACGAGGGCCAGCTTCACTGCCGCGTCCACAGCGCGGGGGTGTTCGGCGGTTCCCAGCCTTGGATCGCGGTATGCGCCATCTGGCAGCGGTAGGTCGCGCCGCCGTAGGTCACCGTGTTGCCGACCGCGTAGGACGTCCCGGCCGCCCAGGTGCCGCCGGTGGGCGGGTTGCCGGTGCTGGTCGGCGGGTTCGACGTCGTGGGCGGGTTGCTGGTGGTCGGCGGGTTGCTGGTGCTGGTGGGCGGGGTGCCGCCGCCGATCTGCAGGTCGATGCAGCTGTAGAAGGCCATCGGCGTGTCCGCGATGTTCCAGATGGCGAGCACCTTCTGGCGGCCGCTGAAGCCGTTCAGGCTCACCGTGTGCGACGTCGGGTCCTTCGGCGCGGAGTTGTTCCCGCTGATGTCGGCGATCTTGGTGCCACCGATGTAGTACTCGTAGTTCGTGGTCCGGTGGTAGGCGGTGAACTTCCAGCTGAAGGTCACGCTGTTGCCGACCGACGCGGCGGGCCACGGCTTCGACTCGTCGTTGAGCTCGGCGAATCCGGGAAGGCCGCCGTTGCAGCTGCGGAGCCCCTTGGGGCCTTCGACGCTCTGCGGTTCGTAGACGATGGCGCCGCAGCCGGAAACCTTGCCTTGGGCGCAGTTCGCCTGGCGGCTGGGCGGGGACAGCACATAGCCGTGGGCGCTGGCCACCTGCGGGATGGCCACGATGGCGATCGGGGCGAGGATCGCACCGGCGGCGGCTGCCACGAGCTTGCGTTTGACGGTCATGCCGGCTCCTGGGGATGGAACGACGGTGTTCCCGTGAGGGGGAGCAATGTGGTCTAGACCATAAATCCGCCGGTGACCGTGGTCAATGATTCACTGACCTACTGCTGCGTCGGGCCCAGGTGGAACAGCCGATCGGCCTAATACGAACGAAGTATCACCTCAGTCCAGGGTGAAGGGGTCGTACTTGATCCGGCCGAGGTCCGTGCCCGCGGCGAGCAGTTTCGCGATGGTCGCCCGGATCATCGACGGCGACCCGGCGACGTACACGTCACGCTCCTTCCAGGCCCCGCGCTGCGTCACCGCCGTCGCCAGCGTGCCGCGGTCGCCGCCGGTGACGGCGCCTTCCTCGGTCACCGGTGTCACCGTCAGCCAAGGGCAGGTGACGGTGAGCCCGCGGAGTTCGTCGAGGGCGTAGAGGTCTTCCGGACGGCGCCCGCCGAAGAAGAGGTGCACCGGCGGGTTGTTCTTCCAGCGCGACATGTCGTCGAGCAGGGCGAGCAACGGCGCGACGCCGGTGCCGCCGCCGATCATCAGCAGCGGACGGCTTTCCGTGTGATTCACCGAAAGCGCGCCGAGCGACGGGCCGAGGCGCCAGACGTCGCCGAACCGGGTGTGGTGGACGATCGCGCGCGAGACCCAGCCGCCGCGCACGGCGTGCACGTGGAACTCCATCGTCCCGTCGTCGTGCGGCGCGGTGGCGGGCGAGAAGTACCGCCACATCCGCGGCCGTTGCGGGACCTCGACGCTCACATAGCCGCCGGCCCGGTACGGCAGCGGCTGATCGGTGCGCACCTTGACGATGGCGACGTCACGGGACACGACGCGGTGTTCGATGACGGTCGCCTTCCACCACGCCGGCCCGACCTCCTTGCCCGCGGCCTCGCGCATGCTCTTCGAAATGACGCCGTACGCGGTGACCCAGGCGTCCTCCACCTCGGGAGTCCAGTCGTCCTTCAAGAACCTTTTCAACGCGGCGATCAGTGCGACGCCGACGGCGTCGTAATGGCGGCCGAGGACATCGAACTTCCGGTGGTCCCGGCCGAGCTGGCCGAGGAAGGTGGCCAGTTCGTCGGGCCGGTCCACCATCTGCACGACGTAGACGAGGGCGCGCAGCAAACGATTTCGCTGCGTGGCCATGTTGATCGGGAAGAGCGCCCTGGCGTCGGGCGAAACGGCGAAGAGCGCCCCGTAGAAGTATTGGGACAACTCCTCGGACTTCGTTTCGACGGCGGCGAAACTCTCCCTGATGAGCTTGGCCAGCTGGACGGACTTGTCCGCCGTCGGCGTCTCGATCAAGGGTGGGACGGGAATCGGTGAGGATCTGGACGAACTGGGCGGATGCTCGTACTTCACTGTTTCGGCGGTCATGGGTGAACGATTTTCTCCAGTTGGATCGGGCATATTCTCCAGACCCGATGTCATCGTGCTCGTGTTCCCCCGAGGGTTCTCGACTGTATGCCCGAAAGTCGCGAAAGGATCCACGAATGTTTGTTTCCCGCTCGAACGGAGCAAACGATATACGCGCCGTCAACCCCGTCTGGCACTAAGTAAAGGAATGCGTGATCGGCCGATCGGGTGGGTTTTTCTCCGTGTTTACGAGATCACGTAACGCGGCCGAACACCATTGTGGAATCGAATTGCCTAGTCGATGGTGAAGGGGTCGTACGCGATCTGGTCGAGCGCGCTGCCCGCGACCAGCATCCGGGACACCGTCGCCCGGATCATCGCGGGCGAGCCGGCGACGAGGATCCGGTGTCCCGGCCAGGATCCTTGCTGTGTAACGGCTTCCGCGAGCGTGCCCTGCACGCAGCCGGGGGCTTCTTCGCCGTGTTCGACCACCGGGGTCACGGTGAGCCACGGGTTCGTGGCCGCCAGGGCGCGCAACTCGTCGAGGTCGTAGAGGTCCTCACGCGACGGTCCGCCGTAGAACAACTGCACCTTCGGGTTCTCGCCCCACTGCGCCAGATCGTCCAAGATGGCGCGCAGCGGCGCGACACCGGTGCCGCCCGCGATCATCAGGACGTCGCGGCCGTCGGTCCGGTCGACCGAAAGCCTGCCGAGCGGCGGTCCGAGCCGCCAGACGTCGCCGGGCTGCGTGTGGCTCACGATGGCGCGCGACACCCAGCCGCCGTCGACCGCGCGCACGTGGAACTCGATGCCGCCGTCCTCGCGCGGCGCGTTCGCCGGCGAAAGGTAGCGCCAGAGCCTCGGCCGCTGCGGTACTTCGACGCTCATGTACTGGCCGGGCAGGTAGGGCACCGGGAATTCGGGCTGGACGCGGACCAGGGCGAGATCCCAGGTGAGCCGCCGGTGTTCGAGTACGGTCGCCGACCACGACGCCGGGTTGACGTCGGCCGCGGCGGCCTCCTGCATCGCGCGGGCGACGATGGTGAACGCCTCCGCCCAGGCCCGTTCGACCTCGGGTGTCCAGTCCGGACCGAGGTGGTTCTTGAGCGAGGCGAGCAGCGCGGTGCCGACGGCCTCGTAGTGCCGCGGGATGACGCCGAACTTGCGGTGGTCGCGGCCGAGCTGGGTCAGGAACGGGACGAGGTCGTCCGGCCGGTCGACCATCTGCACGATGTGGACCAGCGCGCGGACCAGCCTGCCGCGCTGGACCTCCATGTTGATCGGGAAGAAGTCGCGGGTGGCAGGTGCGAGGGTGAACAGCATCCCGTAGAAGAACTGCGAGATCTCCGGGATGAAGGGTTCCGACTTCGCCCAGGTGTCCCGGATGAGCCGCACCATCGCGGTGACGGCGGGCGGTGCTTCACGCGGCGCCGAAGACCGCGGGACCGGGCTGACCGCGTCGGCCGTCACGGGCTGGGAGTCGCTGATCGGGAAGCGCATACCGGAAGACAGTTCCCCGGATTCACGTACGAGGGTCCACTGGAGAAGAATTCACGGATCATTCACCTCTCCGGTCAGTGGCTGTCGGCCGGTCGGCTGAGTTCCGGCTCGTTCGCGAGACTAGCCGCCGAGAGACCTTTTGCCCGCATCGTTGCTCCGGACGGGTGTACTCGAAGCCGGTCCACAGTGGGCGATCTCACGAGGTAAATAGTTGTCTTACGCAAGTGTCGCCGAATAAAGTTGTACTGTACAAGTAGCCGGGAGGGACCGATGAGCTCCGCGGACGACGCCAGGGTCGAGCTGATGCGTGAGTTGAAGGCCGCCTCGCAGCTGCAGCACGCCTGGATAATGCAGGCGTGGCAGGACGACCCCGGGCTGCATCCGGCGGCCGCGATGCTGCTGTCGGATCTGGCGAAGCACGGCGAGGCACGCCCTTCCGAATTGGCCAAACGACGCTTTGTGGACCTTTCGGTCGTAAGTCGTCAAATTTCCCAGCTGTCCGCGGCGGGCATGGTCGACCGCCGTCCGGCGCCCGAAGACGGCCGCGCGTCGATCATCAGCATCTCCGAGCGCGGGCGCGCGGAGCTGGGCCGCAGACGGGCCGGTTATCTGGAGTTCATGGAGCGCGCGCTGGGCGGCTGGGACGACGAAAAGGTCCTCGAACTGACCACCCGCCTGGCGGAGATGAACGCCGACGTCCGCGCCGCCCTGTCCGTGCGGACCTGCGACGTTTGACGGCGGCCGTTGCTACCCGCCGGTCTTGACTGAACGGACCTTTCGTAGCGCTGTGACGCCGGTAGCGTCGTATCTGTGCGTAACCGGGTCGCATTGCTGGTCGCCTTGGGAATCGACAACTTCGGCTCGGGACTGTTCCTCCCGCTCGGGCTGGTCTTCGTCATCCGCGTGGTGGGTCTCCCCCTCGCTCAGGCGGGGAGTGCGGTCACTCTCGGTGCGCTGGCCGGCCTGCTCGTCCCCGCGTTCGCCGGGCGGCTCGTCGACCTGATCGGCCCGCGGACGGTGATGATCTGCGCCCACGTCCTGCAGGCCGCCGGGGTGGGCGCCTTCCTGCTGGCCCGTGGGTTCGCCGGGGTCGTCGGCGCGTCCGTCATGCTCGCGGCAGGGCAGCAGCTGTTCTACAGCTCGCAGTTCTCGCTCATCGCCGACGTCGCGGGCGAAGGGCCGAAGGACCGGCCGTTCGCCGAAGCCGCGATGGTCCGCTCCGCGGGCTTCGGGCTGGGCGGGCTCGCGGCGGCAGGGCTGCTGGTCTGGATCGGGCGCGAAGGCCTCTACGTCGCCGTGATGATCGACGTCGCCACCTTCGTCATCGCCGCCGCCATCCTCTCGACTCTCGTGACGCCCGCCCCTCGGCACCTGCGGCGGTGCCCGGGGTCCGTGCGGGTCTGGCGGGACCGTCCGTACCTGGCGCTCATCGTGTTCAGCGGTCTCTTCGCGCTCACGATGGACTTCTTCCTCATCGGAATGCCCGTGTACGTCTTCAATGCGTTGCAGGGGCCTCGATGGCTACCTGGGGCGATCATCGCGCTGCTCACCGTCGTCACCAGTCTGGGTGGAGTCGTCGGGCTGCGGCTGACCAGGAAGCTGACCCGGATCGCCGCGATGCGCGCGGGTTCGGCGTTGTTCGCGGTGTGGTGCCTCGCCTGCCTGATGGTGGTGTTCGTGCCGAAGGTGTTCCAGCCGGTTTACCTGCTCGGCGCGACCCTCGTGCTGGCCG
The DNA here is from genome assembly GCF_000732925.1 of Amycolatopsis japonica. Classification (NCBI taxonomy): domain Bacteria; kingdom Bacillati; phylum Actinomycetota; class Actinomycetes; order Pseudonocardiales; family Pseudonocardiaceae; genus Amycolatopsis; species Amycolatopsis japonica. The sequence goes on along the minus strand of NZ_CP008953.1, from coordinate 8,719,186 downwards.
CGGGCGATCTCGCGTTCGGTCCGCGCTCCGGGGCGCTGGCCGAAGCGGCGGCGCCGCCGGAGGCGCGGGGCCGATATCTGGCGGCCTTCCAATACGCGTTCACGCTCGCCGCGGTGATCGCTCCGGCCGTCGTCGCGCTGTTCTCCGTGGCAGTCTGGATCCCGTGGGTGCTCGTGGCCGCGTGCGCCTGCACCGCCGTCGTCGGCCTCGGCCGGGTGGGTCCGCGGCTGCCCGCGGAGGCCGTCTCCCCGACCGGGGGCTGAAACTTTTCGGAGTTGAGTGGAACAGACTCAACTTTCCTGACGTTGTACCTGTCGACAGAGCTTTGCAAGACCTAGTACGAGGTGAGGGATGGACGCTTTCAACCCGACCACGAAGACCCAGCAGGCGATCTCGTCGGCGGCCCAGGCGGCCACGATGGCGGGAAACCCGCACGTGGCCGCCGCACACCTGCTCGGCGCCCTGCTGGCGCAGGGTGAGGGGCTCACCGCACCGCTGCTGACCGCGGTCGGGGCCGATCCGGCGCAGGTGCACAAGGAGCTGGAGCCGCTGATCGCGGCGTTGCCGTCGGCGACCGGCGCCACCGTGTCGAGCCCGCAGTTCGACACGAACGCCGTCAAGGCGCTGACGCACGCGCAGAAGCTCGCGACCGAACTCGGCGACGAATACGTCTCGACGGAGCACCTCCTCGTCGGCCTCGCCACCGAAGGCGGGCCGGTGGCCGAGCTGCTCAAACGGCACGGCGCCACCCCGGACGCGCTGCGCGAGGCGTTCGCCAAGGTGCGCGGCTCCGCGCGGATCACCAGCGCCGATCCCGAAAGCACGTTCAAGGCGCTGGAGAAGTACGGCGTCGACCTGACCGAGCGCGCCCGGGCGGGCGAGCTGGATCCGGTGATCGGCCGTGACACCGAGATCCGCCGCGTGGTGCAGGTGCTCTCGCGCCGCACCAAGAACAACCCGGTGCTGATCGGCGAACCCGGCGTCGGGAAGACGGCCATCGTCGAAGGGCTCGCCCAGCGCATCGTCGCCGGTGACGTGCCGGAGTCGCTGCGCGGCAAGCGCGTGGTGGCGCTGGACCTCGGCTCGATGGTCGCGGGCGCCAAGTTCCGCGGCGAGTTCGAAGAGCGGCTGAAGGCCGTGCTCAAGGAGATCACCGACTCCGCGGGCGAGGTCGTCACCTTCATCGACGAGCTGCACACCATCGTCGGCGCCGGCGCGACCGGTGAGGGCGCGATGGACGCGGGCAACATGATCAAGCCGATGCTCGCCCGCGGCGAGTTGCGGATGGTCGGCGCGACCACGCTCGACGAGTACCGCGAGCACATCGAGAAGGACGCCGCGCTGGAGCGGCGTTTCCAGCAGGTGCTGGTCGGCGAACCGTCCCCTGAGGACACCATCGCCATCCTGCGCGGGCTCAAGGAGCGGTACGAGGTGCACCACGGTGTGCGCATCACCGACGCCGCGCTGGTCGCCGCCGCGACGCTGTCCGACCGCTACATCACCGCCCGGTTCCTGCCGGACAAGGCGATCGACCTGGTCGACGAGGCCGCTTCGAAGCTCCGCATGGAGATCGACTCGCGGCCCGTCGAGATCGACGAGGTCGAGCGCGCCGTGCGGCGGATGGAGATCGAGGAGATGGCGTTGTCCAAAGAGGACGATGCCGCGTCCAAGGAACGCCTCGCCGCGCTGCGCTCGGAACTGGCCGAAAAGCGGGAAACGCTGACCGCGCTGACCGCGCGCTGGCAGAACGAGAAGGGCTCGATCGAACGCGTCCGCGAACTCAAGGAGCAGCTGGAGCAGCTGCGCGGCGAGTCCGAACGCGCCGAACGCGACGGCGACCTCGGCAAGGCCGCCGAACTCCGCTACGGCCGGATTCCCGCGCTGGAGAAGGAGTTCCAGGCCGCGACCGAGGCGAACGAGGTCAGCCAGCAGAACGTCATGCTCAAGGAGGAGGTCAGCGCGGACGACGTCGCCGACGTGGTCAGCGCGTGGACCGGCATCCCGGCCGGGCGGCTGCTGGAAGGCGAGACGGGCAAGCTGCTCCGGATGGAGGAGGAGCTCGGCAAGCGGGTCGTCGGCCAGAAGGAGGCCGTGCAGGTCGTCTCGGACGCGGTGCGCCGCACCCGGGCCGGCGTCGCCGACCCCGACCGGCCGACCGGTTCGTTCCTGTTCCTCGGCCCGACCGGTGTCGGCAAGACCGAGCTGGCGAAGGCGTTGGCGGAGTTCCTGTTCGACGACGAGCGCGCGATGCTGCGGATCGACATGAGCGAGTACGCCGAGAAGCACTCGGTGGCGCGCCTGGTCGGTGCGCCCCCGGGCTACGTCGGCTACGACCAGGGCGGGCAGCTGACCGAGTCGGTGCGCAGGCGGCCGTATTCGGTGGTGCTGCTGGACGAGGTCGAGAAGGCGCACCCGGACGTGTTCGACGTGCTCCTGCAGGTGCTCGACGACGGACGGCTCACCGACGGCCAGGGCCGCACGGTCGACTTCCGCAACACCATCCTGGTGCTGACGTCGAACCTCGGCTCGCAGGCCATCGCCGACCCGGCGCTCGACGAGCGTCAGCGCAACGACGCGGTGATGTCGGTGGTGCAGCGGCAGTTCAAACCGGAGTTCCTGAACCGGTTGGACGACATCGTGGTCTTCCACGCGCTGGGCACCGACGAGCTGACGTCCATTGTGGACATCCAGATCGAGCGGCTCGCCACGCGGCTTTCGCGGCGCCGCCTGACGCTGGAGGTCACCGACGGGGCACGCGAGTGGCTCGCGCTGAACGGCTTCGACCCGATCTACGGCGCGCGGCCGCTGCGGCGGCTCGTGCAGTCGGCGATCGGCGACAAGCTGGCGAAGCAGTTGCTGGCCGGTGAGATCCGGGACGGCGACACGGTCCGGGTGGACATCCCGGCCCAGGAGGCGTCGGACGCCCTGACGGTCACGCGGGTGGACTGAGGCCTCGTGAGTCGTCCGGCTGATCACACGTGTCGTCCGTCTGATCACGTGTGATCGCCGCACCGGGGTGGTCGAGGCATCTGGTCTCCCTCGCCTGAGTGCCATGAAAGGTCCTTTCCTTGCAAATTTCGCGAGGAAAGGACCTTTCATGGCGTTGGCGACACGGCGATTTGTCGACCTTTCCTCGCGTCTTTCGTGGTCTTTCCCGGGTGCCGCACCGAAAGGGGCGCGCGACACGGCGCCCGGCGATCACATCCGGTGAGGGCAGGGGGATACCCTGACCGTCGTGGGTATTCCGGCGTGGATCTGGTTCGTCATCGCCGCCGTCGCCTTGGTGGCGGGGCTGGCGCTGCTCGCGGCCGACCGGGCGAAGGAGGGCTCGCGCAATCGCGAGCGCATGCGCTGGGCCGAGCTGCGCGGCTGGCAGTTCGTCGAAGAGGACGAGCGGTTGCCGCGGCAGTGGTCCAACGGCGCGATCGGCTACTTCGGCGCGCAGCTGGCGGTCAACGTCGTGGCCGGGTCCACCTTCACCTCCGACGGACGGCGCCCCGTCTTCATCTTCGACATCGAGACCGAGGGCCAGATCCCGGCCGTCGTGGTCGCCGTGCGCTGCAACCGCGTGCACGAGACGCCGCTGGAGATGTGGCTGTCCAGCGTGCCGTTCCAGCGCCAGGACATGCCCGAGATGCTCGGCCCGATCGGTCAGCGCTACGCCTTCGCGGACGACTCCGAGGGCGCCCGCAAGGTGATCACGCAGGAACTCGTCGACGCGGCGGATTCGCTCGGCGGCGACGTCGGCGTGGCGTGGCTGGAGAACGAGTGGGTGCTCGCGAGCGTCGCCCCGAACGCCGGGCCGTCGCGGCTCGAGCGGCTGCTGCGCGACCTCGGCGAGATCGCCGACATCGTCGACCCGTTCGACGAGGAGTACGACAACGCCCCGACCCCGGGCCGCCACTGGCAGACCGAGACCCCTGACGACATCGAGCCGCAGGCCTAAGTCGGTTTGAGTTCCAGCGGGAGCGCTCCGGCGACGTAGCCGGTGTGAGCCGGCTGACCGAGCAACGTCAGGTCGAGCGTCCCGGACTGCGTCACATGCCCCGCCTGCGCAGGATCGGCGGTGGGCAGCACCCCGCGCACGGACGACGTCGTGGTGCCGCGGGCGGACGCGACCTCGCCGATACCGAGGTCGCCGCTGATGGTGTGCGAACCGGCTCCGGTGAATCCGCCGCCGTGCTGCGCCAGATCCACGTCCTGTCCGGTGGTCACCAACCCGGTCCCCGGGCCGACGGTGCCGCCGAGCGCGTGTTCCTGGCCGAAGGCGGCGCCCGAGCCGACGTCGAGCGGGAGAACACCCTTGAACCGGCCGTTGCCGTGCTGCGTCGACGTCGTCCCGACGGCCGCGAGGTCACCGAAGTCGACCGCGTGGCCCGACGACCGACCGGCCTCCAGGACACCGCCGAGGTCGCCGGTGAACCCGCCGTCGAGCCGGACGGCGCGGTCGAGAGTGCCGCCTGCTCGCTGGTCCGTCTCGTTGATCACGCCGATCCCCGGCAGCGGGCGGACGGCGTGGTAGGTCCCCTCGGCCGCGTGGAGCCCGCGGCCGTCCTGGGAGACGAAGGTGGGGACGCCGGTGCGCGGGTCGAGCGCGACCTCGGTCAGCCGGGCGCCGGTCCGCTCGAGTTCGGTCTCGTTCCCGGCGACGACGCTGCCGTAGCGGTCGGCCTTCACGGCTTCGCGCTGGCCTTGCTTGAGGGTCTCGGTGGTCTTCGCCGCGCCGAGCGCGCCGACCTTGTCCGGGCGGGCCGTGACACTCTCGCGGGTCTCGACGGTCTCGCTCACCGAGCGGCGGACGTCCGCGACGACCTTCGCGTCGCCGAGGTCCTTGCCGAAGACGTTCCGTTCGGTGTTGGTCAAGAAACCGCGAAAGACGGATGTGTCGCCTTCGGTGGTGAAGCCGGCTCCGCGGTCGAGGCTGCCTTCGCGCTGGTGGTCGAGGGGCAGCGGGATCGACGGGTCGGTCTGGGTGGCGATCGCGGTGGCCGGGCCGGCGAGCAACAACGCCAGCGGCGCCGCGCCGACCGCGACTTTGGGCAGGTAGCTCGGCTTGCGCCTGCTGTGCTTCCCCATGGGGGCGGACGATACTTCCCGACTCCGGCCATTGCACGTCAAATCCCCACGGTGGGTGACCCCCACGCTCGCCTCATCCGAGCGTCTTCCCGGAATCCGACCGAGGAGTAGGTTCGGCGGCATGACACAGACCGCCCTGATCACCGGTGCCACCGCCGGCATCGGTGCGCAGTTCGCGCGCCGGCTCGCCGCCGAGGGGTACGACCTCGTGCTCGTCGCCCGCGACGTCGACCGGCTGGAGGGCTTCGCGGCGGAACTGATCGAGGCGCACGGCGTCGACGTCGTCGTCCTGCCCGCCGATCTGTCCGAAGTGGACGGACGTGCGCTGGTCGAAGCCCGCCTGGAAGGCGAGCCGGTGGACCTGCTGGTGAACAACGCGGGCTTCGGCCTCAACGGCGATTTCTGGACCATCCCGCCGGACGCGCTGCAGCGTCAGCTCGACGTCAACGTCACGGCCGTCCTGCGGCTGACCCGCGCCGCGCTGCCGGGCATGATCGACCGCGGCGAGGGCGCGATCATCAACGTCAGCTCGGTCGCCGGTTTCTTCAGCGGCCGCGGCTCGACGTACACCGCCAGCAAGAACTGGGTCACCTCGTTCACCGAGGGCATCGCCGCCTCGCTGCCGAAGAACATCCGCATGATGGCGCTGTGCCCCGGGTTCACCACCACGGAGTTCCACGAGCGGGCGGGGCTGGACAAGCCAGGACCGAAGGCGTTCTGGCTCGGTGTCGACCAGGTCGTCGACGAGGCGCTCGCGGATCTGCGCCGCGGCAAGGTTATTTCGGTGCCGAGCCTGCAGTACAAGGCGCTCGTCGCGGTCGGCGGATTGCTGCCGAGGGCGGTGCTGCGCAAACTCGGCGGCGGTTTCGGCGGCAAGGGCCGCACCTAGTCGTCATCGGTGGTTTCGATGGACCGCACACCTTCGGTCGCGGCGAGCACGGTCGGGGCGGCGGCGTGATCGGGGCCGGTGAGGTCGAGTGAGACCGTCACCTCGCCGTCGCGGTCGTCGGTGATCCGCAAGGACGTGATCGACCATCGGTGGCTCGTGCAGAGCGCGAGCAGATCGCGCAGGACACCCTGCCCGTCCGCGTAACTCGGTCTCCCAGACCGCCGCGGCCGTCGTGAGTCCCCGGATCGCGCCCTGCCTGGTGATGATCAGCCCGGCGCCGAGGAACCCGACACCGGAGACGATCTGCGCCGCGATCCGCGACGGGTCGAGTACCACCTGCCCGGTCGCGAGGATGTCGCCGAAACCGTACTTACTGACCAAAAGGATCAGCGCGGACGCCGTGCCCACGATCGTCTGGGTCCGCAGCCCGGCGCTCTTGCCCCTGATCTGCCGCTCCAGCCCGATCGCCGCCGAAAGCGCGAACGCCGTCGTCAGCTCGCCGATCTGGAGCCAGCCCTGTCCGTTCGAGACCATCACCCCACAGTGCCATCCGGCCCGGCGACGGTTCGAGCTCGCGCCGGGCGGGTACGCGCGGATCATGAAGTCATCACTTCTCGTCATCGCGGTCGCGCTGACGCTGGCCGCTTGTTCCACCGAGCCACCGCCGGGGCCCGCGGATCCGGGGCCGGAAGCCCAGCCGGTGAAGGCGATCCAAGCCGCGGCGGCCGCCGTGCCCGGCGGGCGGGTGTTCGACGTGGAGCCCGCGAACGACGGCTGGGAGATCAAGGTCGCGTCCGGCGGACAGGAACACAAGATCCGCGTGAGCCGGGACGGCGGTCAGGTCCTCGGCGATCAGCAGACGGCGAAGCCGAGCGACGACCTGGCGAAGATCGCGCAGGCGGACGTCGACGCGGTCAAGGCGCTGCAGGCCGCGCAGCAACGGCAGCCGGGCGAGCTCGACGAGATGGAGATCGACCGCGCCACCGACGGTGCCCTCGTCTGGCAGGTCGGGTTGCGTGACGGCAAGGGGATCGAGCACGACCTCGACGTGGACGCCAAGACCGGGGCGGTCAGGTAGGGCCCGCCCTACCAAGGAGACGCACGCTCGCCCCAGGGTGCTTCCGACCTGGGATTCCTAGGGTTTTCACCATGAACCCTGGGTGGAACGGAGACGCGGTCCGGCTCGACGGCGTCCGCAAGGAATACGGCAAGGGCGTCGTCGCGCTGGACGGGGTGACGCTCGCGTTCCCGCGTGGCGGATTCACCGCCGTGATGGGGCCTTCGGGCTCGGGCAAGAGCACCTTCCTGCACTGCGCGGCCGGGCTGGACCGGCCGACGTCCGGATCCGTCGTGCTCGACGGGCAGGAGCTGGCCGGGATGAGCGAGACGAAGCTGACGAAGCTGCGCCGCGACCGGGTGGGCTTCATCTTCCAGGCTTTCAACCTGCTCCCGGCGCTGACCGTCGAGCAGAACGTCACGCTCCCGCAGCAGCTCGCCGGTGCCAAGCCGGATCGTCGCGTCGTCGAGGAGATGCTGGCCCGCGTCGGGCTTTCCGGCCGCCGCAAGCACCTTCCCGGTGAACTGTCCGGCGGGCAGGCACAACGCGTGGCGATCGCGCGGGCGCTGGTCACCCGGCCCGCGGTGGTCTTCGCCGACGAGCCGACCGGGGCGCTCGACACCCGCACCGCCGCCGAGGTCCTCGAACTGCTGCGCGGTTCGGTCCGCACCACCGGTCAGACGGTGATCATGGTGACCCACGACCCGATGGCGGCCTCGTACGCGGACCGCGTCATCTTCCTGGCCGACGGCCGGATCGCGGACGAACTGCACGCGCCGACCGCGGACGTCGTCGCCGAACGCATGACCCACCTGGGTGCTTGGGCAGCCCCGACGTACGCGTCTCAGCGGAGGGGCCAGAACACCGGCCCGGTCAGGGCGGGGGCGTGATGCTGCGACTCGCCTTCCGGACCTTGCGCCTGCGCAAGGGCGGTTTCATCGGCACCTTCATCGCCGTCTTCTTCGGCGCGCTGATCGTCGCCTCGTGCGGCGGCCTGATGGAGACGGGGATCCGCGGCAACGCGGAACCTCAGCGGCTCGCGGCCGCCCCGATCCTCGTCACCGGCGGCCAGACCTTCGAGCTGCCCAAGGAGGACCCTGCCTCCCTCGAACCCGACGACAAGCGCAAGTTCGAGGACGCGCGGCTTCCCGAACGCGTCCGGCTCGACGACGGCCTGGTCTCCCGGCTGCGGTCCGTTCCCGGCGTCTCGGACGTCGTCGGCGAAGTGAGCTTCCCGCTCGCGGCGGGCGGGAAACCCGCGCTCGGCCACGCTTGGGACTCCGCCGTCTTGACCCCGTACGCGCTGGTCGCGGGTGCCGCGCCCGTCGCGGGCGAGGTCGTCGTCGAGTCCTCGTGGGGCGCGAAGCCCGGTGACGTCGTGCAGATCGCCGCGCGCGGCAAGACCGAATCGTTCCGCGTCGCCGGAGTGGCCGGTGCGCCGCGTTCGATCACACAGGCCGCCGTGTTCTTTTCCGCCGCCGACGCCGCCCGGCTCTCCGGGCACCCCGGCAAGGCCGACGTCATCGGTGTCTTCACCGATCCCGGCGCCGACGTCGAAACGGTGCAGGCGAAGGTCGCCGAGGCCGCGTCCGGCGCGAACGTCCTGACCGGTATCGACCGCGGTGTCGCGGAGTTCCCCGAGGCCGATACGAGCGGGACCAACCTGATCGTCATCGCCGCGGTGTCCGGTGGGCTTTCGGTGATGGTCGCGATGTTCGTCGTCGCCAGCACGCTGAGCCTGTCCACCCAGCAGCGTTCGCGGGAACTCGCGCTGATGCGGGCGATCGGCACGACCCCGCGTCAGCTCCGGCGCATGGTGCTCGGCGAAGCGCTGGCCGTCGGCCTGCTGGCCACCGCGCTCGCCGCCTTGTTGGGCCCGATCCTCGGCGAGTGGCTGTTCGGTCAGCTCGTCGAGAACGGTGTGGTGCCCCCGGTCCTGCGGTTCTACCAGGGCTGGCTGCCTGCCGTCGTCGGCGCGGGAGCCGCGATGCTCGCGGTGTTCATCGCCGCCTTCGTCGCCGGCCGTCGCGCCGGGAAGATCCGGCCGACCGAGGCGCTCGCCGAGGCCGCGGTCACCCGCCGCTGGCTGACCCCGACGCGCTTCATCGTCGCCGCTCTTTGCTTCGGCGGCGGCACCGCGCTGGCCATCGTGACCGTCGCGGTGATGACCGGACCGATCGCGGCCAGTACCGCCGGCCCCGCGGTGATCCTCTGGGCGATCGGCGTCGCGATGATCACGCCCGGCGTCGCCAAGGTGATGACGGCGATCCTGCAGTGGCCGATGCGCCTGCTCGGCGGCATCGACGCCAAACTCGCCGTGCTCAACACCCGCGCCGGCATCGTCCGGGCGGCGGGCGCGGTCACCCCGATCATGCTCGCCGTCGGCATCGCGACCGCGAACATCTACCTGCAGACCACCCAGCAGGAGCTGGCGAACCAGGCCTTCACCGAAGACGTCCGGGCGGACGCCGTGATCGGTTCCGTCGCGGGCGGGCTGTCCCCGGACCTCGTCCAGCGCATCCAGGCCGTGCCCGGCGTCGCCGGCGCGTCCGAGTACGTCACCAGCAGCGTGTTCCTCGAGAAGCCGTACGACTCCTCCGACGAGGGGCGTCCGGCGATCGGCCTCACCGCTTCCGGCGCGGCCGCCACGACCGACACCAAGGTGACCCAGGGCGATCTGACGGCGCTGACCGGCTTGACCGTCGCGCTCCCCGAGGTCTTCGCGAAGGACTATGGGCGCGGCCTCGGCGACACGCTCAGCCTGCGGCTCGGCGACGGCGTGCCCGTCGACGTCAAGGTCGTCGCGGTGACCAGCCAGCGCCCCGGCTTCGAAAGCCTGCTGCTCCCGGCCGGTCTCCTGGCCCCGCACACCACCGCCGGGCTCGCCCCGCAGATGCTGGTCCGCGCCGCCCCGGACGTCGATCCGGCGGTGCTCACCGAGCGGCTCCGCGAGGCGACGGCCGGACTGCCGGTGTCCGTCGGCGACCGGGCGGCGCTCGTCGCGGCGCACGACAAGGACCAGGCCGTCGGCGCGTGGGTGAACTACCTGCTGGTCGGGATGATCATCGCCTACACGGTGATTTCGGTCGCCAACACGCTCGTGATGGCGACCGTGCGGCGACGCCGCGAGTTCGGCCTCCAGCGGCTCACCGGCTCGACGAGGGCACAGGTGCTGCGGATGGCCGGCTTCGAAGGCGGGCTCGTCGCACTGGTCGGGATCGTGCTCGGCACCGTCGTCTCGGCGGGCGCGATCGTCCCGTTCTGCCTGGTGGCGGCCGATTCGCTGCTGCCGATGGGCTCGCCGTTGATCTACCTGACCATCATCGGGCTCGCCGCGGCCCTCGCGCTGGCGGCGACCCTGATCCCGGCCTGGGCGGCCACCCGCGGCCCGGCCGTCGACGCGGCGACGGCCGGCAGTGACTAGAGCTACCGTCGAAGGACCCGGCGGGCCGTGTGTAAGACTCTCGGCCGTGGCGTACCCCGGGTTGGATCAAGCGGCGAAACTCGAACTGGCGAGACTGGTCGGCGAACTCGCCGTCGTGCACGGCAAGGTGACCTTGTCCTCTGGCAAGGAAGCCGACTACTACATCGACCTTCGGCGGGCGACGCTGCATCACGCGGCCGCGCCGCTCATCGGGAAGCTGCTCCGGCAGCTCACGCACGACTGGGACTACGTCGCCGCCGGCGGCCTGACCCTCGGCGCGGACCCGGTGGCGCTGGCGATGCTGCACTCCGCGGCGACCGACGGCGTCGTGCTCGACGCGTTCGTCGTCCGCAAGGCCGTCAAGGAACACGGCATGCAGCGCCGGATCGAAGGCGTCGAGGTGCTGGGGCAGCGCGTGCTGGCCGTCGAGGACACCTCGACCACCGGTGGCAGCGTCCTCACCGCCGTCGAGGCGCTGCGCGAGGCCGGAGCGAACGTGGTCGGTGTCGCGACGGTCGTCGACCGGGACACCGGAGCGCGCGAGGCCATCGAGAAGGAAGGCCTCGAATACCGTTACATCCTGAACAAGGACGATCTCGGTCTGTCCTGAGTAAAGCGTCCCGAAGGGGGCATCCTCCGTGTGCGAACGGAGGATGCCCCTTTTTTCGTGAGCGTTTCTCAAGACGAGAGGGGTAACGTCGCTGGTAGGGGTGTGAAAGGGGGCTTGAGGTGGCGGGTTTCCTGGCGAACGTGACAGTCGCGGTGCACATTTTCGCACTGTTGTTCATAGGATTCGGCGGTTTCCTGGCGTGGCGGTGGCCGAAGGTGATCTTCGTGCATGTGTTCTTCGCCGCATGGGGTGTTCTCGTCAACGTCTTCCCGTGGCCCTGCCCGCTGACGGCGGCCGAGAACTACTTCCGGCACCAGCAGGGCCTCGGCGACCTGCCCGGCGGCTTCAACGCCTACTACCTCTACGACACCGTGTTCCCGCGTTCGTCGCTGCCGGTCGTCGTCGTGATCGCGATGGCGACGGTGATCGTGTCCTACGTCGGCGCGTACCAGCGCTGGCGTCACCGCCACCACGACGGAGACGCACCGGCGCACCGCGTCAGCATGGGCTGAGTGACAATCACCGAGTGACTGAGAACGAGGCCGGGCCCACCGAATGGGTGGCGCGGGAAGAGGTCGGCGTCGGTCCGTGGGAGGGCGAGTGGCCCGCGGACGAGCGCTACGACCCGGAACTCCTGGCCAACGGCGACCGCCGCAACGTCGTCGACCCGTACCGCTACTGGCGGCGCGAGGCCATCGTGTCCGATGTGGACGGCCGTCGGCATCCGTTCCACGTGGCGATCGAGAACTTCCAGCACGACCACAACATCGGCACCGTGGTCCGGACGGCGAACGCGTTCGCCGCGGCGGCGGTGCACATCGTCGGGCGGCGGCGCTGGAACCGGCGCGGCGCCATGGTGACCGACCGCTACCAGCACCTTCTCCACCACGAGGACGTCAACGGCCTGCTGACCTTCGCCGCGACGGAAGGCCTCGCCGTGGTCGCCGTCGACAACACGCCCGGTTCGCAGCCCGTCGAGACCGCCGAACTGCCGCGCGAGTGTGTCCTGCTGTTCGGCCAGGAAGGGCCGGGGTTGTCGGCCGAGGCGCAGAAGACGGCGTCGCTGGTCGTTTCGATCGCGCAGTTCGGCACGACCCGCTCGATCAACGCCGGCGTCGCCGCCGGGATCGTCATGCACGCCTGGGTCCGGCAGCACGCCGATCTCGCCCAAGCCTGGTGACCCCCGCATTTCGTCCTCTGAATGCGCTCCTTGCGCGTGCAACTACCGCATTCAGAGGACGAAACGCGGGCTAGACGGGGGCCACCTCCACCGGGATCCCGTTCAGGACGGCGTTCCCGGACGGCACGTCGAGCAGGGTTTCGTCGGCGACCAGGTTCGAGTTGACCCCGGCGTGCGCCGCGGCGACCTTCGTCCGCGTTCCGTCGAGGTCGTGCCCCCAGCCGTGCGGCATGCTCACCACGCCGGGCCGGACGTCGGCCGTGACCTCCACCGGCGCTTCGAGTTTGCCCGCCCGCGAAGTCACCGATGCGAGCCCGCCGTCGGTCAGCCCGAGCCGGGACGCGTCGTCCGGATGCACCTGGACGGTGCACCGGTTCCTACCGCGCACCAGCGGCGTCAGGTTGTGCATCCACGAGTTGTTCGAGCTCAGATGCCGTCGCCCGATCAGCAGCAGCCCGCCGTCGGGCGCCTTGTCCAGCTCCGCGCGCAGCCGCGGTACATCCTTCGTGATCGCCTCCGGGGCCAATTCGACCTTCCCGCTCGCGGTGGCGAGCGCTTCGGGCAGCCGCGGCTTGAGCGCGCCGAGGTCGATGCCGTGCGGGGCGGCTTCGAGGTCGGCCAGGCTCAGTCCGTACGGTCCGCCGCGCAGCATCAGATCGATCATCCGTGCCGGTCCCGTACGACCTTCGGCCAGCGAGAGATCGACGCCGGTGCGTCGCGCCGTTTCGCCCGCGACCATCGTGTCGAAGGCGGCGACGTCGACGTCCGGGCCCTGGCCGGCGGCGATCCCGGCCAGCCGCAGCAGGGTCACCCACTCCTGCGGCATGTCCGTCTCGAGCGTCTGCGGCGTCCAGTTCGCGACATTGCGCACGGCGAGCGCGTACAGCGCGACGTCGTAATGCGGCCGCTCCAGCGGCGACGGCCCGGGCAGGATGACGTCGGCGTGCCGCGTGGTCTCGTTGAGGTACACGTCGAGCGAGACCATGAAATCCAGCTGCCGCAGCGCTTCCGAGAGCCGCGCGGAGTTCGGCGTGCTCAGCGCCGGGTTGCCGCTGATGGTCACCAGCGCCCGCACCTGGCCTTCGCCGGGCGTCTCGATCTCGTCCGCGAGCGTGGCCACCGGCAGTTCGCCGAGCACCTCGGGATACCCGCGCACCCGGCTCGTCCAGCGGCCGCTGGTGAACGGCGACGACCGGCGCGGCCGCCACAGGGCGGGCAGCGGGAACATCACGCCGCCTTCGCGATCGAGGTTGCCGGTCAGCGTGTTGAGGACGTCGACCAGCCAGCTCGCGATGGTGCCGTACGCCTGGGTCGTGGTGCCCATCCGGCCGTACACCGCGGCGCGTTCGGCGTCCGCGAGTTCGAGCGCGATACGGCGGATCTCCGCGGCGTCGATCCCGGTCGCGGGCGCGACCGCCTCCGGCGTGAACGGCTCCGCGAGCGCGCGGACCTCGTCGACACCGTCGACGTGCTCGCCGGGACGGACGCGGTTCTCCGCGAACAGGACGTTGACCAGCGCGAACAGGAACAAGGCGTCGGTGCCGGGCCGGATCGCGTGGTGCTCGTCGGCGAGCTGCGCGGTCCGGGTGCGGCGCGGATCGAGGACGACGATCTTGCCGCCGCGTTTCTGGATCCCGCGCAGCTTTCCGCGGGTGTCCGGGGCGGTCATCAGGCTTCCGTTGGACACCAACGGGTTCGCGCCCAGGATCAGCAGGTGCTCGGTGCGGTCGAGGTCCGCGACGGGGATGGTCTGCGGGTCGCCGAACAGGTAGCCGGAGGAGAAGTGCTTCGGCATCTGGTCGACCGTGGTCGCGGTGTAGAAGTTCCTGGTGCCCAAGGCTTTGAAGAACACGCGGCCGTAGAGCACCAGCGCCGAGTTGTGCACCGTCGGGTTGCCGGCGTAGACCGCGACGGCGTTCCGGCCGTGCTCGTCGATGATCGGCCGGAGCCGCCGGTCGATCTCGGCGAACGCTTCGTCCCAGGTGACCTCGACGAACTCGCCGTCCCGTTTGACCAGCGGCGCGGTGAGCCTGTCCGGGTCATGGTGCAGCGCGCCGAGCGAAGCGCCCTTCGGGCAGATGTAGCCCTTCGAAAAGACGTCCTCGCTGTCGCCCCGAACCCGGGTCACCAGGCTCTTCTCGTCGATCGTCACCTCCAGACCGCAGGTGGCTTCGCAAAGCGGGCAGGTCACGTGCGCCGTGGTCATGAAGCACCTCGCGGGTCCGGGAATCATCCCAACATACTGAGCGGTATGTCAGCGGGCAAGGGATGATGGCCCGATGACTGCTCTCGCCGACCGGGCCGCGACCGCCGAGCGCGCGATCCGCGACCGGCATCTGCGCCGCGTGTGGGGGCTGCCGGGGACCGTGCTGGGCCGCAGCGGCTGGCCGCCCTCGACGGGGCAGCGCGTCCATTGGCACTGGAACTACTGGTGGCAGGCGCATCTGCTGGAGACCCTCGTCGACGCTCAGTTGCGGGATCCGTCGCCGGATCGGCTGAAGCTGATCGACCGGTTCGTGGTGTCCGTGCGGCTGCGCAACTTCGGCAAGTGGATCAACGACTACTACGACGACATCGCCTGGCTCGGCCTCGCGCTGCAACGCGTGGGGCATCTCGGGCTGGACGTCCGCGGTGGGCTGGAGGCGATCAGTTCTCGGCTGCGCGAAGGCTGGACCGACGACGCGGGCGGCGGGATCTGGTGGCGCGTCGGCGACGACTTCAAGAACGCGCCCGCGAACGGCCCGGCCGCGATCTTCCACGCCCGCGAAGGCTCGGCGCAGCACGCTCGCGGCTTGGCCGACTGGATGACCGAACGGCTCGTCGACCCGGAAACCGGGCTGGTGTGGGACGGCCTACGCGTCGGCAGTGGCGAACTGGTGAAGCATATTTTCACGTACTGCCAAGGTGTTTACCTCGGCGCCTGCCTTGAACTGTCCGAAATGGACAGAGTGGAGCACACGATCCACGCGGTCGCGGAACACGTCGCGCCGAACGGTGTGATCCGCGGCCAGGAAGGCGGCGACGGCGGCCTGTTCGGCGGGATCCTCGCCCGGTACCTGGCGCTCGCGGCGCCGCTGCTGCCGAGCGGGGTGGCGCGCGACCTGGTCATCCGGTCGGCTGACGCGTGCTGGTCGGGTGCCACCGAGACGCCGCA
Source organism: Amycolatopsis japonica (assembly GCF_000732925.1). NCBI lineage: Bacteria > Bacillati > Actinomycetota > Actinomycetes > Pseudonocardiales > Pseudonocardiaceae > Amycolatopsis > Amycolatopsis japonica. Next base: position 8,703,796 of record NZ_CP008953.1, on the reverse strand, counting down.
CGGTCCGCTCTTCAGCGCAGACTGGGCGACTCCGGCGCCTTCGCTGCCCCTCGCCGCCGACGCTCCCGAACGCGACCTGTCCGTCCAGGTGAGCGCGTGGATGCTGCTCGAAGCCGCGGCCACCCTGGAACACCGCATTTAGTCCTCTGAACGCGGATGGTGAGGCCGAGGTAGCGGGGTTGCGAAAGCCACTTTCGCAACCTTCAACGTTGCGAAAGTGGCTTTCTCAACGTCAGGGAGGCGGAGACCGCGAGTGGTGCGGCTCTGGCGGTTGTGAAGGCCTCCTTCCCTACGCTGAAGGTAGGAAAGGAGGCCTTCACTACGCCGACACGGCCGCCAGCCGACCGCTCTTCCGCATTTAGAGGACTAAACGCGGTGATGGGGCGGAGGTGGCGGGGGTTGCGAAAGCCACTTTCGCAACCTTCAACGTTGCGAAAGTGGCTTTCGCAACGTCAGGAAACGCGGGTCACCAGACGTCGCCGGAACGCCAGTCGCAGGTGATCTCCCCGTCCAGATCCAGCGTGACCCCCACCGGCAGCACATGGATCGACCCGTCCTCCTCCTTCGTCGCCTCGATACCCGTAGGCGTCATGGCCGACGAAGTCCCGCGCCACAGCAGCCAGCCCCGCGACGCGTAGAACTCCAGCGCCTCGTCGGACGCCGAGAGCGCCCCGAGGTCGTACGCCTTCCGCAGGACCCGCTCCAGCGCGTCCATCATCGCGGCGCCGTGCCCACGCCGCCGGTGATCCGACCGGACGGCGACCGCCTCGATATAACCCGTGCGGAGGACCCGGCCGTCGTGCACGAGCCGCCGCTGGACCAACGACGCGTGCCCGATCAGCTCGCCGGCCTCCCACACGAGCGTGTGCATGCCGCCGAGGGCGTTTTCCCAGTCGTGGTCGCTGAAATCGCCGTCGAAAGCGTCGTCCAGCAGAGCGCGTGCCGACGTCAGCACGCCTGCTTCGAGGTCGGCGGTGTGCACGGTCCACAGGTCGGTCATGCCGCCATCATCACCCGGCGGCGGGCTTCTCACCAGCGACTTGTGATTCAGCAGCCGCACGACTGCCGGTGGATGAACCGCGGCGCGAGCCGTACGGATTCGGGTCGTCGCTCAGGGTCGGTGATCCGGGCCAGCAGGAGTTCGACGGCCTTGCGCCCGATCTCCTCGATCGGCTGCGCCATCGTGGTGACCGCCGGGGTCACCTGCCCGGCCCACTCCATGTCGCCGTAGCCGACGATCGCGAGGTCGCGCCCGATCCGGATGCCGAGCCGGTGCGCCTCGTACTGGACGCCGATCATCATCGCCTCGCTCGCCACCACGAGCGCGGTCGGCGACGGCCAGCTGTCGAGCAGTTTCGCGGTCGCGGCGGCCGCGCCGCCGGGGGTCGACCGCCCGCACGCGACCAGCTGCGACGTCCACCGCAGGCCGGAGCGGCCGAGGCCGAGCCGGTAGCCCAGCGCCCGCTCCTCGTAGGTGGTCACGTCCTCTTCGCCGGAGATGAAGCCGATCTTGCGGTGCCGCAGCCCCGCCAGGTGCCGCACGAGCGCGCACACGGCCTGGATGTTCTCGGAACCGACCTGGTCGACGTCGTTGCGTCCGGCCATCCGGTCGACGAGCACGGTCGGCACACCCATCCGGACCAGCCCGTTGATCACCGCTTCGTCGCCGGCCGCCGGGACGAGCAGGACACCGTCGACGCGGTCCGCCCGCAGCGCGCGGATGACCGCGGCTTCTTCGGCGACGCTGTCGCCGGTGTCGGCGAGGGTGATCTCGCAGCCGTGACGGCGCGCGGCGCGGCGGATGGCGCGGACGAGTTCACCCGAATACGGGTTCGCGTGCATCGCCATGGCCACCCCGAACCGGTGGGTGACAGGGGTGTCCTCCCACAGGGGTAACGCCGGGGACAATGCGGTCATCGCTCCACGCCTTCATCCGAGCTTGAATGACGGTAACGGCTGACGGAGCGTCACTCGGCGGCGAGACCGGAAAGTCTCCCAACAATCATCAATGTGAGTGAACGAGAGCGCATCCGCAGGACGCACGATGGCGGAGCGTAGGCGGAATCCGCATCGTCTGGGCCTTGCGTGCGGGATCGTTGATGCGGGCGAGCAACAGACGCACCGCCTGTGTGCCTATCTCCTCGATCGGCTGGGCCATCGTGGTCAGCGGCGGGTCGACCAGATCGGCCCACTCGACGTCGTCGTAGACCACCACCGGCAGGTCGACACCCGCGCGCAAGCCGCGACGCCGCAACTCGTGCAGCACGCCGACCATCATGGTGTCGTTGGCGACCACGAGCGCCGTCGGCGGCTCCGGGAGCGCGAGCAGCGTGCTCAGCGCGAGCGCGCCACCGGCCTGCGAAGACTGCCCGCACGCGACCAGGTCCTCCGACCAGGTCAAACCCGAGCGCCCGAGCCCCAGCCGATAGCCGAGGATCCGCTCCTCGCTGGTGCTCAGCCCGGCCGTGCCGCTGATCATGCCGATCCGCTGATGCCCGAGCGACGCCAGATGCGCCGTCAGCGCCGACGTCGATTGGATGTTCTCCGCGCCGACCTGGTCGACGTCGGTGCGCGTGGAGAGCCGGTCGATGAGCACGGTCGGGACGTCGAGCGAGACGAGCTCGCCGATCACCGAACCGTCGCCCGGCGACGGCGTGATCAGCAACCCGTCCACCCGGCGCGAACGCAGCGTCCGCACGGTCTCACGCTCGGTGTCGACGGTGTCGTGCGTGTCCGCGAGCAAGACCGTGTACCCGGCGAGCGCGGCCTCGCGTTCGATCGCCTGGATCAGCACGGCGAAGTACGGGTTCGCGATCAGCGAGATCGCGACGCCGATCGACCGCGTCCCGCCGGTCACCAGCGAGCGGGCGATGGCGTCGCCGGTGTAGCCCGTCTGCTCGATCGCGCGCAGCACCGCCAGCTTGGTGTCCTCGGCCACCGCCCTCGTCCCGTTGACCACGTGGGAAACGGTGGTGATCGAGACTCCCGCCAGCTCGGCGATGTCGCGTTGGGTGGGACGGGACGAGCGAGACGGCGGCATTACCAATCCTCGTGAAGTCAGCTGGCAAGCGTTTGCGCAAACGCTTGCGACTGAGCATAACCCTGTCTACCTTCCGGTCCATCACGGACAGCCTTGAATCGGAGGGCATCCCCCATGAGACAGCGCAGTCTCGCCGCGCTCGCCCTGGCCGCCGCCTTGACGGTGACCACGGCCGGGTGCACCGTCGAACGCCACTGGGGTGGCGGCTCGAACGCAGGCGGCGGTGGCAAGGCCAAGGTCGGCCTGGTCACCAAGACCGACACCAATCCCTACTTCGTGGAGCTGAGAGCGGCCGCCAAGGCCGCCGCCGAGGCCAACGGCGCGGAGTTCAGCGCGCTCGCCGGCCAGTTCGACGGCGACAACGACGGTCAGGTCCGCGCCATCGAGAACCTCATGCAGCAGGGTGCGAACACCATCCTGATCACGCCGAGTTCCTCGACCGGCGTCCTCGACGCCATCGACCGCGCCCGCAAGGCCGGGGTGCTGGTCATCGCGCTCGACACGGCGACCGAACCGGACACCGCCGTCGACGCCACCTTCGCCACGGACAACTTCGAAGCCGGACGACAGCAGGGCGCGTACGTCAAGGCCGCCCTGAACGGCAAGCCGCCGAAGCTGTTCATGGTGGACGGCACCGCCGGGTCCACAGTGGACACCCAGCGGCACACCGGATTCCTCAAGGGCATCGGGCTCACCGACGCGTCGCCGGAGATCAAGGGCAAGACGCCCGCGAACGGCGACCAGAGCCTCGCGCAGCAGGGTGTCGAAAACCTGCTGCAGCGCACCACCGACATCAACGCCGTCTACACGATGAACGAGCCGATGGGCCGCGGCACCTACGCCGCGCTCCAGGCCCGCGGTCTGGTGAACCAGATCGTGATGGGCTCGATCGACGGCGGCTGCGAAGGCGTCAAGAACGTACGCGACGGCCAGTACGCCGCGACGGTCATGCAGTTCCCCAAGAAGATGGCCGAGCAGGGCGTCCTCGCCGCCGTCGAATACGCCAAGACCGGGAAGAAGCCGAGCGGGTTCGTCAACACCGGTTCCGCGGTGATCACGGACAAGCCGATCCCCGGCGTCGAAAGCCAGGACACCAAGTGGGGCCTCGAGAACTGCTGGGGGACGAAGTGACTACCGCAACCCTCAAAGGCAACGAACGCCCGTCCATCGGTGAGTTCTTCCTGCGCGCGCCCGCGGTCGGGCCCGCGCTGGCCCTGCTCGTCGCGATCGTGGTGTTCTCGCTGTCGACGGACACCTTCCTCGACCTCGACAACCTTTCCCTTGTGGTGCAACAGTCCCTGGTGGTCGGCACGCTCGCGCTCGGGCAGACGCTGATCATCCTGACCGCGGGTATCGACCTGGCCAACGCGGCCGCGATGGTGCTCGCGACGCTGATCATGGCGAAGCTCGTGGTCGGCGGCGTCTCCGGGATCTGGGCGCTGCTGCTGGGAATCGTGGCGACGGTGGTGATCGGGATGGTCACCGGTTCGCTGGTCACCCGGATCAAACTGCCGCCGTTCATCGTCACGCTCGGCCTGCTGACCGTGCTCACCGCGGCCGCGAAACTGTTCGCGAGCGGGCAGGCCGTCCCGGTCGCCGACGAACTGCTCAAATGGCTCGGCACCCGCCGGTACCTCTTCGGCGGCATCCCGATCACCTACGGCATGACGCTCGCTTTGCTGATGTACCTGGGACTTTGGTACGCGCTCACGCGGACGCCGTGGGGCAAGCACGTCTACGCGGTCGGCAACGCGCCGGAATCCGCGCGGCTGTCCGGGATCAAGGTCAACCGGACGATCCTTTCGGTGTACATCGTCGCCGGGGTGATCGTCGGGATCGCCGCCTGGCAGGCGCTCGGCCGCGTGCCGAACGCCGACCCGAACGCCTTCCAGCTCGGCAACCTCGACTCCATCACCGCGGTGGTGCTCGGCGGCGCGAGCCTGTTCGGCGGCCGGGGTTCGGTACTCGGCACGATGATGGGCGCGCTGGTCGTCGCGGTCCTGCGGTCCGGGCTGACCCAGCTCGGGGTGGACGCGCTCTACCAGGACGTCGCCACCGGCGCCCTGCTCATCGGCGCGGTCTGCGTCGACCGGTTCGCGAGGAGGCAGCAGTCATGACGACGCCCACGTTGTCCGCTCAGGGACTGGTCAAACGCTACGGCCGGGTCACCGCCATCGACGGCGCCGACTTCGAGCTGTTCCCGGGTGAGGTGCTCGCCGTCGTCGGCGACAACGGCGCCGGGAAGTCGAGCCTCATCAAAGCCCTTTCGGGCGCGGTGATCCCGGACGCCGGAGAGATCAAAGTGGACGGTCGGACCGTCCACTTCAAGTCCCCTTTGGACGCTCGGCATTACGGGATCGAGACGGTGTATCAGGATCTCGCCGTCGCGCCCGCGCTCGACATCGCGTCCAACATGTTCCTCGGCCGAGAAAAGCGGCGCACGGACCTGTTCGGGAGAGTGTTTCGCAAACTGGATAGCGCCGCCATGCGGGCCGACGCGCAGCGGATCCTGGACGAGCTCGGCATCAACATCAAATCCATCACGCAGCCGGTGGAGACGTTGTCCGGCGGGCAGCGCCAGGGTGTCGCGGTCGCGCGGGCGGCGGCCTTCGGCACCAAGGCGGTGATCATGGACGAGCCCACCGCCGCGCTCGGCGTCGCCGAGTCCGGCAAGGTGCTCGACCTGATCAACCGCATCCGCGAACGCGGCCTGCCGGTGGTGCTGATCAGCCACAACATGCCGCACGTGTTCGACATCGCCGACCGTATCCACGTGCACCGCCTCGGAAAGCGGGTCGCGGTGGTCTCACCGAAGACGCACACCATGAACCAGGTCGTCGGCCTGCTCACGGGTGCGCTGAAGATCGGTGAGAACGGCGAGGTCGAAGAGGTCGCTTCAGCCGTCCACACGGGCCTGTAGTGAAGGTGCTGCTGGCGGGCCTGTGCACCGTCGACCAGATCCAGCGCGTCGCCGAGATCCCGGCGCCGGGCGAGAAGGTGCGTTCGCTGTCGATGGACGTCGCCGCCGGGGGGCCGGCGACGAACGCGGCGGTGACCGTGGCCGCGCTCGGCGCCGGGGCGACGTTGCTGACGGTCGCCGGTGCGCATCCGCTGGCGGCACTCGCCCGCGCCGACCTCGAGGCGTACGGCGTCGACCTGGTCGACCTCGATCCCGAACGGCCGGATCCGCCCGCGATCAGCGCCATCGTCGTCCGCGATTCCGACGGGGAACGCACCGTCGTCTCGCGCAACGCCCACGCTTCCTCGCGTTTCGTCCTCTCGATGCGGTCCTTGCACGCGCAACTACCGCATTCAGAGGACGAAATGCCGGGGTGTGTGCTCTTGGACGGGCACCATCCGGAGGTCGCGCTGGCGGTCGCGCGCTGGGCGAAGGACCGGAAGGTGCCGGTGGTGCTCGACGCCGGGAGCTGGAAGCCGGTCTTCCCCGAACTCCTCCCGCTGGTCGACGTCGCCGCGTGCTCGTCGCTGTACCGCGGGGACGATCCGCGTGAGCATGGCGTGCCGGTGGTCGTCACGACCGCCGGGCCCGAACCGGTCCGCTGGTCGACGACGGACGGATCCGGTGCAGTTCCCGTTCCCGTCGCGCGGGCGCGTGACACGCTGGGCGCGGGCGACGTCTGGCACGGGGCTTTCGCGTACGCGGTCGCCAGGGGCACAGGGGATGTCCCGGGCTGGATCGGGTTCGCCAACGAGGTGGCCGCCGAACGGGTGCGGCATGAAGGACCGAGGTCGTGGACGGCCGCGGTCGCGAAGATGGGAGAAGGACAGCCATGAGTGCCATGCCTCCGGTGTTCGAGGACCTGTTGAGCAGGGCTCAGACGCTGGCGAAGCCGGGACAGCGCAGTGTGCTCGGCATCGTCGGCGCCCCCGCGTCCGGCAAGACGACACTGGCCTGGGGCCTGGCGAAGGCGCTGGGCACGCGGGCGGCCGTGGTCGGGATGGACGGGTTCCACCTGGCGCAGGTCGAACTGCAGCGGCTCGGGCGGGTGGAGCGCAAGGGCGCGCCGGACACCTTCGACGCCGCCGGGTACGTGCACCTGCTGCGCAGGCTCGCCGAAGGCCGCGAGACGGTCTACGCGCCCGAGTTCCGCCGGGAGATCGAGGAGCCGATCGCCGGCGCCGTCGCGGTCACGCCGGACGTCCCGCTGGTCATCACCGAGGGCAACTACCTGCTCATGCAGGACGACCCGTGGAGTGGCGTGAAGCCGATCCTCGCCGAGTCGTGGTTCCTCGCGCCGGACGAACCCGAGCGCATCGAGCGGCTCGTCTCGCGGCACCGCCGCTACGGCCGTTCGCTGGTCGAAGCGCGTCGCCGCGCGCTCGGTTCCGACCAGCGCAACGCCGATCTGATCGCGTCCACCAGCGACCGGGCCGACCTGGTCCTCGAGAACCTGCCGCTGGTCAACTTCGCCATATGATCCGGTCATGACTGGGGTTCTCGTCGTCACCGGCGGAAGCAAGGGCATCGGCGCGGCGGTCTGCGAACTGGCCGCCGCGCGCGGATACGACGTCGTCGTCAACTACGCGGGCGACGCCGAAGCGGCCGAAGACGTCGCTTCGCGCGTCCGGAAGCACGGCGTCCAGGCGATCATCCAGCGCGGTGACGTCGCGTCCGAAGACGACGTGGTGGCCCTGTTCGACGCCGCCGTCGCACTCGGCCCGCTCGCCGGGGTGGTCGCGAACGCGGCCATCACCGGCAACACCCCGGGCCGCTTCGACGAGTACGAGGTCGACGTCGTCCGCCGCGTGGTCGACGTCAACGTCACGGGAGTCTTCCTGTGCGTCCGCGAGGGCATCCGCCGGATGTCCACCCGGTACGGCGGTGCGGGCGGCTCGATCGTCACGCTGTCGTCCACCGCCGCGAAAACCGGTTCACCCGGGGAATGGGTCCATTACGCGGGCACCAAGGCGGCGGTGGAAACGATGACCTACGGCGTCGCGCAAGAAGTCGCGAAAGAGTCCATCCGGGTCAACGCCGTCGCGCCGGGCATGATCCACACCGGGTTGCACGCCGCGGCGGGGATGCCCGACCGCATGGACCGGATCGCCCCCACCATCCCGATGGGACGGGCGGGTGAACCCGGCGAAGTCGCGGAAGCCGTGCTGTGGCTGCTTTCCCCGGCGGCGTCGTACACCACCGGGACGGTGCTGACCGTCGGCGGAGGACGTTGACACCCGGGGCCACGGACCGGTCACGGGGCGATATCGGGTCCGCGTGCGGTTCAGCCACTTTTTAACACCCTTTCCCGGCGGATATCACGATTCATGTGGGAAGTCGGCGGATCACCTCGTGGCCCGAGGCGCCTGTGTCACCCTGGTGGCGCCCCCAAGCTTCTTGATCAGGACGGTCATCCCCGATGTCCAAGCTCATGTCTGTGCACCACCTGGCACTCACCGTGACCGATGTGGACCGGAGCGTGCCCTGGTACGCCCGTGTGCTCGAACTCGAGGAGTTCACGCGTCGCGAGGACCCGGAGACGGGACTGCGGAAGGTCGTGCTCAGGTCGCCGAGCGAAGGTTTCGCCGTGGTTCTCGTCGAGCATCAGGACACCGAGCGGCCGCGGTTCGACGAACGACGGACAGGTCTGGACCACGTGGCGTTCAAGGTCTCGTCGCGGTCGGAACTGGCCGAATGGGAAGCGCGGCTCTCGGAATACGGCGTCGTCTATTCGCCGTCGAAGGGATCGCGGACCTTGGAGGGTTCGTCGGTCATCGTGTTCCGCGACCCCGATGGGATCCAGCTGGAGATCTGGGCCGACCCCGAGGTCTAGGGGGTGCTCTGTTCCGGCTCTTCGGCGGGACGCCGCATCTCCTGGCGGTAGCGGATGAAGCCGTAGGCCGTACCCACCACGAAGAACGCGATGCTGATCCACAAGGCCGCCGTCTTGACCCACGGCAGCTGGTCGAGCAGACCGGCGCCGTAATAGCCGAGCAGGACCAAGGTCGGCACCCAAAGCAGCCCGCCGAGCGCGGTCGCGAGGGCGAATCGCCGCGGATCCATCCGCGCGGTCCCCGCGATGAGCGGCGCCAGCGTGCGGATCCACGGGATCCAGCGCGCGGCCACGATGGCGAAGAAACCCTTGCGATCCAGGAACGCCCTGGCGCGGTCGAGGTTGTGCCGGTTCAGCACCTTGCCGCCGCGGCGGGCGATCAGTTTCGTGCCCGTGCCCCGGCCGATGTAATACCCCACCTGGTTGCCGAGGATCGCGACGAGCAGCGCGGCGGCCGAGAGCAGCCACGCGTTCAGGTCGGAGCCGTGCTGCGCGAGGACGACTCCGGCCGCGAACAGCAGGGAGTCGCCGGGCAGGAACAGCCCGATGATCAGCGCGCACTCCACGAAGATGAAGCTCAGCACGATCACCCAGACGAGCACCGGCCCGGCGGTGTCGAGCCAGCTCACCCCGATGCCTGCGGCCTCGGTGTACACCTCACTCACGACGCGAGCCTACGTGTACTCGGCGAACCGCACTTCACCGAACGGTGGAATCGGGGTGTCCTCGGTCCTGTGACCCGCTCCGCGCGAGGGTCGGCACCTCCCCGTCGGGCGGGTTCGCGTGCTTGAACGGACGACACACGTGATCGGGCGGACGACACGCGTGTCCAGCCGGACGACACACGGCGGGACCCCTCGACGCACGCGTGTCGTCCATCCCGTCACGCGTGTCGTCCGTCGGATCACCCGTGTCGTCCTTTCAAGCACGGGAAACCCCCGATGCAATGAAAGGTCCTTTCCTCGCAAAATTTGCGAGGAAAGGACCTTTCATTGCGTTGGTGACTAGTGCTCGACGAGCTCGTCCAGCGCCTGGTCGTAGCTCAGCCGGACGTCGTGTTCGGCCTGGTCACCGCCCAGCAGCTCCACCCGGCTGGTCGCCGGCGGGTAGCCGCTGGCGATCACCGTGTAGGTCCCGGCGGGCAGGTCGCTGACCGTGTAGTTGCCCTCCGCGTCGGTCCTCGCCACGGCGGCGACGCCGCCCGAGAAGTCGAGCACGGTGATCCGCGCGTCCGGCACCACCCGGTCGCCGTCGGTGCGGGCGACCCCGCTCAGCAGGATCGTGCTGACCAGTTCGACGTCGTGGCGCAGCATCCCGGAGCCGGTGGCGGTCAGCGTCGCCGCGACCGGCCGGAACCAGCGGCCGCTGGCGACGATCGTGTACCGCCCGCCCACGATGCCGGCGAACGAGTAGACGCCGTTCTCGTTGGTGTGCGTCCTGGCCACCTGATTGCCGTTGTGGTCGATCAGGGTCAGCGCCGCACCCGCGACGTTCGTGGCGTCGTCCCGGCGGACATGCCCGCTGATCTGCGCGGATCCCGCCCGGTAGGCGCCGTTCCCGTTGGTCATGGCGTGCTTGCCGGGCTCGACCGGGGCGGTCACGACGGTCTTCTCGGAAGCCGTCTCGACAGGCACGTCTTCCTCTTCGAGGAGTGCTTCGCCGCCTTCGAGAGCCGAGGCCGCCGAAGGAGCCGAGCCGCCGAGCAGTGGGATCTCCTTCATGAACATCAGCACCAGCGTCGCCAGCAGCGCGACCGCACCCGCCACGTAGAACACCGTGGTGATCGACTCGGTGAAGCCGATCAGCACCGGGGTCTTGATGGCCTCGGGCAGGCTCGCGATACCGCTCGTGTTCGACTGGATGTCGCCCAGCGCCGCCGCGCCGGGGCCGCTCGGCGGGTTGCCGCCGAACGCCTTGGTGATGTTGCCCGGCAGGACGTTGAACAGGATCGTCAGGAACACCGCGACACCCGCGGTACCACCGATCTGCCGGAAGAACGTCGCCGACGCGGTCGAGACGCCCATGTCGCTGCGCGGGCCCGCGTTCTGCACCGCGATGATCAGCGTCTGCATGCAGGCACCGAGGCCGAGACCGATGATCGCGGCCGCGACCAGCGGGTGCCACAGCGCGCTGTTGTACTCGACCTGCGCGAAGAAGAACGCGCCCGCCGCGATCAGCAGCGTGCCGACCACCGGGAACACCTTGTAGCGCCCGGTCTTGCTGGTGATCTGGCCCGAGATGATCGAACCGCTCATGATGCCCGCCATCAGCGGGATCATCAGCAGACCCGATTCGGTCGGCGAGAACTCCTGAACCACCTGCATGTACTGCGGGATCATCATGATCGCGCCGAACATCGCGACACCGACGATGATGCCGCCGACGATCGCGACCGTGAAGGTCGAGTTCTTGAACAGCCGCAACGGGATCAGCGCCGCGTCCTTCATCAGCTTCTCGATGAAGACGAAGGCGATCACGCCGATACCGCCGATGATGTAGCAGATGATCGCGTTCTGCGAGCCCCAGCCCCACTTGTTGCCCTGCTCGGCGACGATCAGGAACGGCACCACGGCGACGACGAGCGCGAGCCCGCCCCACCAGTCGATCTTGTGATCGTGGCGCTGGTGCGGCACGTTGAGCACGCGGGCCACCACGAACAGCGCGACGATCGCGATCGGCACGTTGATCAGGAACACCCAGCGCCAGCCTGCGATGTCGTAGCCGAAGACGCTGCCGAGCTTGTCGAAGTCGGCGAAGAAGCCGCCGAGCACCGGGCCGAGCACGGTGGAGATACCGAAAACGGCGAGGAAGTAGCCCTGGTAGCGGGCGCGTTCCCGCGGCGGCACGATGTCGCCCATGATCGTCATCGCCAGCGACATCAGACCGCCGGCGCCGAGGCCCTGGATCGCGCGGAACGCGGCCAGTTCGTACATCGACGTCGCGAACGCCGAAGCGATCGAGCCGACCAGGAAGATCGAGATCGCCGCGATGTAGAACGGCTTGCGCCCGTAGATGTCGGACAGCTTGCCGTAGATCGGCGTGACGATCGTCGAGGTGATCAGGTAGGCCGTGGTGATCCAGGCCTGCAGGTCGAAACCGTTGAGGTCGTTGGCGATCCGGACGATCGAGGTGCCCACGATCGTCTGGTCGAGCGCGGCGAGGAACATGCCCGACATCAGGCCGATCAGGATCGTGACGATCTGACGGTGACTGAGCCGGGGACCATCTTCGTGGATGGCTGGCGGACTTTCTACGGTGGAACTCATTGCTTCAGGCCCCCTTGGCCTTCGACGCCGACGCGGGGTCGGCGAACTGTGGAGATGTTTTTTCGAGGTCGTCGTTCAGCCGGTGGAACAGCGAGTTGAGGGTCTTCCGGTCGTCGTCGGACCAGTCGCCGAGCACCTCGGCGAGCCACTGGTTCCGCTGCTTGCGGTTCTCCTCGAACACCCGGAGCCCTTCGGCGGTCGGTGCGAGCAGGCAGGCGCGGCCGTCTTCGGGGTCGGCCAGGCGTTCGACCAGTCCGTGCTGGACGAGGGAACTCGACTGCCTGCTGATGGTCGAGATCTCGGAGTGCAGGAACTCGGCGAGTTTGCTGGTCCGCTGAGGGCCGACGTGGATGAGGCAGAAGAGGATCGCGTACGCGGCCCGCTCGATGCCGTCCGGTCCCTGCTTGGACACCTGGGACTTGGCCCGGTTGACCAGGCGCACGAGCCGCACGAGCTCATGCCCGAGGGTGTCGGCCAGATCGAGGTCGGACTTCGACCTGGTGCCGGGTGTCGTGGGTGTCATGGTGGTCTCTCTCGCCGGTTGCTTGGTCACTGCAACTAGTTGTCTAGAGCAAGGATGTTCCTCTCAAAGGAGGTTCGCAAGGAGAAAGCGATGTTGTGTGTCGGATGACACTTTAGTTGCCGCATGCAAGCACATTTATTCGTGCATGTTTGTCCGATTCGCCCTGAGCTGCACTTTTGCTTTGATGGAGTCATGACCGACTCCGCGCTCTACGCGATCCTCGCCCGACGAAACTTCGGCACCCTCGCCACCATCAAGCGTGATGGGCGGCCCCAGCTGTCGACCGTCAACTACCTCTACGACGCGGACGCGGGCGCGATCCTGATCTCGATCACCGCGCCGCGGGCCAAGACCAAGAACCTCCAGCGCGACCCGCGGGCGACGTTCCACGTTTCGACCGAGAGTGGCGATGGCTACGTCGTCGTCGAGGGGACGGCGGTGCTCACGCCGACTGCCGCTTCGCGTAACGACGCGACCGTCGACGCGCTCGTGGACCACTACCGGCGAGCGCGGGGCGAGCATCCGGACTGGGACGAGTTCCGCGACGCCATGGTCGCCGACCAGCGGGTGCTGCTGACCATCCCGATCGAGCGCGTCTACGGGATCCAGATGTAACCGCCCCGCATTCAGTCCTCTGGATGCGGTAGTTGCACGCGCAAGGACTGCATCCAGAGGACTAAATGCATCAGCGGGCGATGCGGGCCTTGATCTCGTCGAGTCGGTCGAGGAGGGGGCTCGCGTCGTCCCGGCCGAGCGCGGCCCGCAGATAGAGGCCGTCGCCCACCAGGATGACCAGTTCGGCGGTCAGCGGGTCGTCGACGTGCTCGCTGATCAGGTCGTGGACCTTCTGGTTGTAGACCTGCACGACCTCGGAGACCCGGGGTTCGTTGAGCATGATCCGGATCGTCGCCATGGTCGTGCGGTGCAGCGCCTTCTGCTGCGTGACATCGGTGATCGCGGTCCGCAGATACCAGGAGACGACGCCTTCGGGCGCCTTCCGCGCCTCTTCGAGATCCGCTTCCGACAGCGTGGCGAGACGTTCCATCAGGCCGTCGACCAGCGCTTCCTTGGAGCCGAAGTGGTAGAGCAGGCCGCCCTTCGACACCCCGGCGTGCGCGGCGACGGCGTCGAGGGTGACCCCGCCGGGACCTTGCTCGATGAGGATCTCCTCGTACGAGTCGAGGATGCGTTCCTTCGCGGTGGGCTTCGCCATATCAGTTGACTATACCGTCTGGACGGTTTACCTTCGAACGAGGCGGTAACTGTACCGTCCAGACGGTTTAGCTTAAGGAGAGTGCGCCATGGCGGGGCGCAAGCAGTGGTGGGCGTTGGCGGTACTGGTGCTTCCGGTGCTGCTGATCAGCGTGGACATGACGGTGCTCGGGTTCGCGCTGCCGTTCCTGTCCGAAGATCTGGCGCCCACCGGTGCGGAGCAGTTGTGGATCGTCGACATCTACTCGTTCATGCTGGCGGGCCTGCTGGTCCTGATGGGCACGCTCGGCGACCGCATCGGCCGTCGCAAGCTGCTGCTCATGGGTGCCGCGGCGTTCGGTGCCGCGTCGGTGCTCGCGGCCTTCTCGACCAGCGCGTTCATGCTGATCATCGCCAGGGCGCTGCTCGGCGTCGGTGGTGCGACGCTGATGCCGTCGACGCTGTCGCTGATCCGCAGCATCTTCGTCGACGCCAAACAGCGGCGGATCGCGATCGCGGTGTGGAGCGCCGGGTTCTCCGGAGGGATGGCGCTCGGGCCGGTGCTCGGCGGCTGGCTGCTGGAGCACTTCTGGTGGGGCTCGGTGTTCCTCATCAACGTCCCGGTGATGCTGGTGCTGCTGATCGTCGGACCGTTCGTGCTGCCGGAGGCGCGCGACCCGAAGCCGGGCCGTTTCGACCCGCTGTCGGCGCTGCTGTCGCTGGCCGCGATGCTGCCGGTGGTCTACGGCATCAAGCTGGTCGCCGAACACGGCTTCACGGTGAAGGCCACCGTCAGCGTCCTGATCGGGCTCGGACTCGGCGTCGTGTTCGTGCGCAGGCAGAACAGCCTCGACGAGCCGATGCTCGATCTGAAGCTGTTCTCGAACCGGGCCTTCAGCGGCTCCGTCGTGACGAACATGCTCGGCGTGTTCGCCATGGTCGGCCTGCTGTTCCTGGTGCCGCAGTACCTGCAGCTGGTGCTCGGGCTGAGCCCGGTCGTCGCCGCGCTGTGGATGCTGCCGGCGACGGTCGCCGGTATCGCCGGCGCGCTCCTCGCGGCTTGGCTCGCGAAGCGGATCCGGGTGTCCTTGCTGGTCAGTGGCGGTCTCTTGGTCGCGGCGGTCGGCTTCCTCGCCTTGACCCAGGTGTCGTCCGGCGGCGGGCTCGCGTACGTCGTCGTGGCGTTCACGCTGCTCGGGGGCGGTGTCGCCTTGTCGGAGACGCTGACGAACGACCTGGTCATCTCGGCCGCTCCGGCCGAACGGGCGGGCGCCGCTTCGGCGATCTCCGAGACCGGGTTCGAGCTGGGCGGCGCGCTCGGCACGGCCATCCTCGGCAGTGTCGCGACCGCGGTCTACCGGTCCGGCCTGCCGGAGGGCACGGCCGAGTCGGCTCGGGACACGCTGGGCGGCGCGGTGGCGACCGCGCATCAACTCGACCCCGCCGCGGGACAGGCGCTTCTGGAATCGGCTCGCGAGGCCTTCACCCAGGGCATGCACGTCACCGCATGGGCAGGCGTGGCCGTGCTCGTCTATACAGGTGTTCAGGCCTTTGTCCTGCTAGATCGGAAAAAAATTCCGCAGTGCGGAGCTGATCCGGCTTACCATGAGGGCATGAACAACCATGCCCTGGTCACCCGCCTCCGCGAGCAGCTCGGCGACGCCGCGGTGCTCACCGACACCGATGTCACGGACGCCTACTCGCGCGACATGATGCCGCTGGCCGCCAGCGGCAAGCCGCTCGCGGTGGTCCTGCCGTCCGACGTGGAAGGTGTGCAGGCCGTGGTCAAGGCCTGCGCGGAGTTCGAGGTGCCGATCGTGCCCCGCGGCGCCGGCAGTGGTCTGTCCGGCGCCGCGAACGCGATCGACGGCTGTGTCGTGCTGGTGCTGACGAAGCTCGACCAGATCGTCGAGATCGACGAAGGCAACCGGCTCGCCGTCGTGCAGCCCGGCGTGGTGAACCTCGATTTCCGCAACGCGGTGGAGAAGCACGGCTTGTTCTATCCGCCAGACCCGTCCAGCTACGACTGGTGCACCATCGGCGGGAACCTGTCCACCAATGCCGGTGGACTCTGCTGCGTGAAGTACGGCGTCACCACGGATTCCGTGCTGGGACTGGAAGTCGTGCTCGCCGACGGCTCGGTGCTGAAGACCGGGCGCCGCACGGTGAAGGGCGTCGCGGGGTACGACCTCGCGCGGCTCTTCGTCGGCAGTGAGGGCACGCTCGGCGTGATCACGCAGGCGACCGTCGCGCTGAAACCGTTGCCGCAGTTGCCTTCCACGCTCGTCGCCGCCTTCAACAGCACGGAGGCCGCGGGCGAGGCCGTCGCGCGGGTCGTGCGCGAAGGTCTGGTGCCGTCGCTGATGGAGATCATGGACGCGACGTCCATCAAGGCCGCCGAGGCGTACCTCAAGACCGACCTCGGCACGAGTTCGGACTGCAAAGCCTTGCTGCTCGCGCAATCCGACTCCGGCGGCGAGGTCGCGCGGAAGGAACTCGCGGTGCTGGAACAGATCTGCGTCGACTGCGGCGCGGATCTGGCCTACGCCACCGAGGATCTCGAAGAGGGCAAGATGCTGCTGCAGGCGCGGCGGGTCGTGCTCACCGCGCTGGAGATGTACGGCGTCTGGCTGACCGACGACGTCTGCGTGCCGCGTACGCGGATCGCCGAACTGATCGCCGGCTGCGAGCGGATCAGCGAAGAGGTGGGGCTGCGGATCGCCGTCGTCGGCCACGCCGGTGACGGGAACATGCACCCGACGATCGTCTACGCACACGATTCCGAGGAGGAGTTCGCCCGCGCGCGGGTCGCCTTCGACGCGATCCTCGACGTGGCCCTGTCGCTGGGCGGGACGGTCACCGGCGAGCACGGCATCGGCCGCATCAAACGCGAGTGGCTGGCCAAGGAGATCGGCGAGGTCGGGATCCAGGTGCACCGCCAGATCAAGCGGGCGCTGGACCCGGGGAACCTCTTCAACCCGGGCTCGATGTTCTCCCTCTGAACGCAGAGGTGCGGGAATCATCCGGTAGCGCGTGTGCAAGAAAGCCACTATAGGGTGTGTGAAACGTCCGCTAGTATGTGTGGAGAATGTCCGCCACCATGCTGAGAAGGGTCAATGCCCTACCTGCCCCGGCTGATCGACCGCAACTTGGTCGATGTTCTCGCCGCTTTTCCGGCCGCCTTGATCGTTGGTCCCCGCGCGGTCGGCAAGACGACTACTGCGCGACGGGTCGCGACCGAAGTCGTCGAACTGGATGACCCCGCGCAGGCCGCGCCGTTCCGGGCCGATCCGACCGCCGCGCTAGAGGCGCTGCGGAGGAACGGTTCCGGGCCGTTGCTACTCGACGAATGGCAAGAGGTTCCAGAGGTGCTCGGCGCCATCAAACGCGCCGTTGATCGAGGCGCCGGTCCTGGCAGCTTCATTCTCACCGGCAGCGTCCGCGCACCTCTTAACTCGGCTTCGTGGCCTGGGACGGGTCGCGTGATCACCCTGGACATGCATCCGATGACCGTGCTGGAGCAGCGGGCGGCGACCGCACCGGACAACGAGTTCGTATCCGGTCTGCTGAGTGGGCAGGTCACTGGGTTCGCCTTGCCCGCTGAACCGCCCGATCTCGTCGGCTACCTAGAGCTGGCGGCGACCGGTGGCTACCCCGCGGTGCTCGGTCTTCCAGGATCGGCCAGGAAATTGTGGCTCGACAGCTATGTCGAACAGCTCGTTCTCCGCGATGTGCCCGAGCTCGGCGAAGTCCGGGACCCGGCGGCGTTGCGACGGCTGTTGCGCGCGCTGATCGAAAGCACCGGAACGCTCACCGCTGATACCGAGCTCGCCGCTGCCGCCGACATGAACGTGAAGACCGTCAGGCGTCAGGAACGTCTGCTCGAAGACCTGCGTATCGTCACGTCGCTGCCTGCCTGGCACACCAACCGATTGAGCCGGTTGATCAAGCAACGTAAGCGATACACGGTCGACACCGGTCTGGTCGCTGCGCAGCTCGAGACCGATGTCCGAGGGTTGCTCAGGCAGGGCGACTTGATGGGGCGGATGCTGGAAACCTTCGTGCTGGCACAACTTCGCCCGTTGCTGGAAGTCTCTGAGCGCAAGGTCGTCGCGTATCACCTCCGTCAGCAGGACGGCAGACGAGAAGTAGACGTGCTTTTGGAAGGCGCGGATGGACGTGTAGCCGGGTTGGAGATCAAGGCATCCGCGAGCCCGGCCAAGGCCGACGCCCGGCACTTGGTCTGGCTCCGTGACCAACTCGCCGACCGGTTCGTGGCCGGACTCGTGCTGCACACGGGCAAAACCATCTACCAGCTCGATGACCGGGTCAGCGCCGTCCCGATCGCCGCGCTCTTCTGAACCCTCGTGAAGCGGGTCAGTCGCGGACGCGCGGGATCTGCTGCGTCGCGTCCATGTCCGCGGCCGGGGCGGCGGCTTCGTGCTTCTTCTCGCGGCGCGCCTTCAGGTACTCGATCACGATCGGCACCACCGAAACCAGCACGATCAGGATGAAGATCGCGTCGACGTTGTCGCGGATGAACGCGACGCCGCCGAGCAGGTGGCCGAGCGCGGTGATCCCGGCGGCCCACAGGATGCCGCCGATGACGGTGTAAGTGAAGTACTTCTTCGGGTCCATCTTGCCGATGCCGGCGATCCAGGTGATGAACGTCCGCACGAACGGCACGAACCGCGCCAGCACGACCGCCTTCGGCCCGTGCTTCTCCAGGAAGGCATGGGTCTGGTCCACGTACTTCTGGTTGAAGAACTTCGAATCCGGCTTCCGGAACAGCCAGGGGCCGACCTTCCAGCCGAGGCCGTACCCGACCGCGTTGCCGAGCAGCGCGGCGACGGTGACCAGGACGCACACCAGCCACAGCGGCGCCTCGATCGAACCGTTCGCGATGAACAGGCCCGCGGTGAACAGGAGCGAGTCACCGGGCAGCACCGGGAAGATGCTGCTCTCGATGAAGATGATCAGGCAGAGCACGGTGATGACCGGGACGGTCAGCCCGCTCAGCAGGTGCTGCGGGTCCAGCCACTCCGGCAGGAGGCCCATCGTCGTCACGTTGTTCTGCGCCAGGATCACACCAAAACGGTACAGGGTGACGCAGAGTGCCTTGACCCGGCGGGAGACCGCGCTCAGATCAGCGTGAGCAGCCCGATCACCGAACCGGCGGCGAGCCCCAGCAGCACGGCCAGCAGCAACACCCAGTACGCGGGCAGCGGCGGGCTGCCCGGCGAAGGCGCAGGAGGCGGTGTCGGGCGCTCCGCCAACCTGGCCGTTTCCGCGTCTTCCAGCGCGACGCGCTCTCGCTCGAGCGAGTCCGCGCCGGCTCCGGACAGCAGGCCGTACTGCAGCGGCAGTTCGTGTTCGCCGGCGGATCCGAGATTACTCTCGGTGTCCGTTTCGACCGGTTTGTCGGTGGTCGTCTCGGAGATCCGCTCCGCCGAAGGGGCGAAGACGGCCTGAGCGCGCAGGGCATCGGCTAGGAGCTTCTCCGGGTCCTTGGGCTCGCTCATCCGGGACTCCTTTCGTCGCTACCCGTCGCTGACCGACACACCGCCTTCGATGGCGCTGCTCAATGTAGCCGCAGCGTCGTCTTCGACCCACTTGCCCTGACGAAGCACCTTGACCGGCCGCAGGTCGCGGTCGAGCACGACGAGGTCGGCCGCGAGCCCGGCCCGCAGCGAGCCGGTCCGGTCGGCGATGCCGAGCAGTTCGGCGGGGCGCCCGGAGGTCGCGCGCACGGCGTCGAGCAGGTCGATGCCCGCGCCGCGCACGAGGTTGCGGAAGGCCGCGTCCATGGTCAGCGTGCTGCCCGCCAGCGAACCGTTCCCGGCCAGGGTGGCGACGCCGTCGCGGACGTCGACCTCGAGGCGGCCGAGGATGTAACTGCCGTCGGCGGCGTCGGTGGCCGACATGGCGTCGGTGATGAGCACCGTCCGGCCTTTGCCCGCGTGGTGCGCGGCCAGCCGCAGGACGGTCGGGTGCACGTGGACGAGGTCGCAGATCAGTTCGACGGTGATGCGCTCGTCGTCGAGGAGGGCGCCGATCGGGCCCGGCTCGCGGTGGTGGAGCGGCCGCATGGCGTTGAAGAGGTGTGTCGCGACGGAGGCGCCCGCGTCGATCGCGGGGATGATCTGGTCTTCGACGCCGTCGGTGTGTCCGATGGCGGCGATGACGCCCGATTCGGCCAGTTGCCGGACGGCCTTGATCCCGCCGTGCAGTTCGGGGGCGAGGGTGACCATCCGGATGTCGCCGCGGCCCGCGCCGAGCAACGCGTTGACCGTCGCCGTGTCCGGCTCGATCAGCGTCGCCGGGTCGTGCGCCCCGCAGCGCGCCTTCGAGATGAAGGGTCCTTCAAGGTGAATTCCGGCAAGTTCACCCTCTTGGACCAGCTCACGAAGGGCCGCGATCTGGTCCCTGAGCACCGGGATGGGGTCCGAGACCAGACTGCCGAGCATCGTCGTGGTCCCGTGTCGCCGGTGCGCGCGGACCGCGCGGAACAGCTCCTCGGGGTTCGCGCTGGAGAACGATCCGCCCCCACCGCCGTGGCAATGGGTGTCGACGAAGCCCGGGACGACCAGGCCGCCCTCGACGTCCACATAGTCGGCACTGCCGATGTCCGGGGGTGTCCCGGAACCGACTTGGACGATCTTGCCGCCGGCGATAGCCAGCCAGCCGTCGTCGAGTACACGGTCCGGGGCGACGACCCGGCCGCCCGCGATCACGAAATCTCCGGCGCCTCTCACGCCCCCCAGCATATATTGGTCTGGACCAAGCATGGCGGCACAACCCAGCGGTCGAGATGAAGGCCGGGCATCAGTTCGGTGACTGCATCGCTTTCTGCAGTGCTTCGAGCGCCCGGCTGGCGGTTGACTTAACGGTACCTTTCGAAATCCCGGCGGCCTCCGAGATTTCGGCCTCACTCAGCCCACCGTAGTAACGGAGGACCAAAACCTCGCGCTGGCGAGGGGGCAGTTTGGACAAAGCGCTCACAACGGCCTGATGTTCACTCGACAGCATGGCGAGGCTTTCGGCCGAACGCGCGTTGACGGCGTGCGGCGCGACGTACTCGCGCGCGGTCTTGCGGCGGCGCAGCACGCTGCGTGAGCCGTTGACCACGGCGGTGCGCAGGTATCCGACGGCCGCGGCGGCGTCGCGCAGGCGCCCCCAGTTGCGGTGCAGCCCGGTGAAGGCCTCCTGGACGACGTCTTCGGCGGTCGCCGGTTCGTCCACGAGCAGGATGGCCAGCCGGACGAGCCGCATCCGGTGCTGGCGATAGAGATCCTCAAGGGTCAGCGGTGCCGCAGGCGGCGGTGGCGTGACCGGTCCGTCCATGGTGCGCAAGTGGCCGAGGGTCGCCTCGACACTGCGTTCCGCATTGCCCTCGAGCATGTACCCCTACCTGTTCATTTACCCCTTTGAAGCACAACCTGTGCGTGGCGCTCGATCAGCGTATCGGGTGGGGCGTGACTCCTGCCTGGTCGGATCCTGAGAAGCTGGGAGGCGTCTGTCGGAACGACCTTGGAGATGTCGATGGCCTGGTTCCTGGTGGAGATCACGTACGTGCAGGAGAAGCTGGCGGACGTGCGTCCCCGGCACCGGAAGTTCCTCACCGACCTCGCCGACCAGGGCGTCGTCGCGCTCGGCGGCCCGCTGGGCGACGGCTCCGGTGGCATCTCGATGTACCAGGCGGCCGACGAGGCGGCGTTGATGGAGATCATCGACCAGGACCCGTACCACCTCGAAGGGGTCGTGGCGAAGCGGACCGTGCGCGAGTTCAAGCCGGTGATCGGCGCCTGGGTCCCCAAGGAAGACTGACAACTCAGAGATCGAGGGTGACCGGCTCGCGTTCGACGCAGACCCGGACGCGGTCGCCGGTCACCGTCGGCAGTTCGCACGTCCCGCAAAACCCCTGGCGGCACGAATAAGCGATACCGGGCACGGTCTCGCGCAGGACGTCGAGCGTCGACCGGTCGGCGGGCACGTCCAGGGTCACGCCGCTGCGCGCGAGTTCGACGCGGAACGGCTTGCCGCCGACGATCGGCGGCGTCGAGAACCGTTCGAAGAACACGGGTCCCGAGTCGCGCAGTGCCGCGTCCGTGCGGACGTTCATGATCATCGGAACCGGGCCGCAGCAGTAGATCGGGGCACTCTTCGGTGCCCCTTCGAGCAATTCCTCGCCCGACGCGGGGATCCCGTAGTCCGTGTCCGGCCGGATCCAAACGCGGTCGCCGAATTCGGACAATTCCTCCAAGAACGGCATCGAGGCCTCGTCGCGACCGGTGTAGACCAGTCGCCAATCCGCTCCGGAAGCGGCTGCCTGCCGCACCATCGGCAGGATCGGCGTGATCCCGATTCCGCCCGCGATGAACAGATACGCCGGGCTCTCGACGAACGGGAAGGCGTTGCGCGGGCCGCGCCCGGTGATCCGCGCACCCTTCTTCAGCGCGTGCATCGCCGTCGATCCCTCGCCGAGCAAGCGGACTCCGACGCGGTAGGCCGAGCGGTCGTCCGGATCGCCGCACAGGGAGTACTGCCGGACCAGACCCGGTCGCGGCGAGAGATCGATGTGCGCGCCGGGCCGCCACCGGGGCAGCGGCTCGCCGCGTTCGTGCACCAGCCGCAGGACGGCGACGCCGTCCGCCTGGGCGCGGAGGTCGTCGACGACCAGCGGGAGGTCACGGTCGACGGCGACCACAGGCGGACGGCGACGGCCGCTCACCCCGCTGAGCCTGCGGTAGAGCGCGACGACACCGGTCAGCGACGCCATCGCGCGGTCGGTGCGCCCGCTGCCGTCGAGCCGCAGCGGCCTGGTCATCGGGGTTCGTCGGCGGCCAGCGCGGCCGGAGAGCTCGCGAGGTACGCGACGGCCTGATCCGTGTTGCCGGTTTCGGTGGGGTGATAGGACTTCCGGAAGTACGGCCGGATCTCGCGCCGCAACTGCCTGCCCGACGGCAGCAGCCCGAGCTTCGCGACGCGCAGATAGGTCCGGAAACTCGTCTTGCCCGGCCGGGTCGGGTCGTTCTTCATGAGGAACCTGGTGCCCCGCAAGAAGACCCACGCGAGTACCGGCGTCACCACGAGCATGCTGCGCACGCGGCGCGCGTACCGGCCGTCGAGGTGCATGAACAGATCGAACGCGACCGAGCGGTGCTCGACCTCTTCGGCGCCGTGCCAGCGCAGGAGATCCAGCATCGTCGGATCGGCGCCGGCCTTGTCGAGCGCTTCGGCGTCGAGGATCCACTGGCCGAGGAACGCCGTGTAGTGCTCGATCGCGGCGATGACGGCGAGCCGTTCGATCAACCATTCTTCGCGCCGTTTGGCGGAAAGCTCACGGTCGCCGAGCAGACGGCGGAACATCCACTCCATCTGCGCGATGTACGGCCGCACGTGGACGCCCGCGGCTTCGAGGTGTTCGGCCGCGCTGTCGTGCGCCTCGGCGTGCATGGCCTCCTGGCCGATGAAGCCGAGGACGTCCTCCTTGAGCCGCTCGTCGCGGATCAGCGGCACGGCCTGCTTGAACACCTCGACGAACCAGCGTTCGCCCTCCGGCAGCGCCAGGTGCAGCACGTTGATCGTGTGCGTCGCCTGCGGTTCGCCGGGGATCCAGTGCATCGGCAGCGACGCCCAGTCGAACTCGACGTCGCGAGCGTGCAGGACGATCTGCTCGTGGTCGGTCACGACGACCTCCCGCTGAGTTCGTAGTCGCTCGCGTCGACCTTGCGGGTGTCGAGCCAGTAGCGCCAGGTGAAGCCCGGCCAGATCGTGCGGTTGACGCCCTTCGCGTCGAGGTACCAGCTCTTGCAGCCGCCCTGGGTCCACACACCCTTGACGAGCTTGTCCTGGATCTCGCGCTGGAACTTCTCCTGCACGCCGGGGCGGACGTCGAGCGCGGCGGCGCCCCGCGAGTCGGCGAGTTTGATCGCGTCGACGACGTACCGCGCCTGCGACTCGATCATGAAGACCACGGAGTTGTGGCCCAGCGCGGTGTTCGGGCCGAGGAGGAAGAACAGGTTGGGGAAACCGGCGACGTTGATGCCCTTGTGCGTGTGCATCCCCTCGGTCGCCCATTCCTTGGCGAGGTCGCGGCCGTCGATCCCGGTGATGTCGAGGTATTCCAAGGCATCCGTGACCTTGAAGCCGGTGCCGTAGATGATCGCGTCGACCTCGTGCTCGATACCGTTCCCGTCGACGACGCTGTGCGCCTTGACCTCGCGCACGCCTTCGGTGTTGACGTCCACATTGGACCGATTGATCGCCGGGTAGTAGTCGTTGGAGATCAGCACCCGCTTGCAGCCCATGGTGTAGTCCGGGGTGACCTTCTTGCGCAGCTTCGGATCCTTGATGGCCTTGCCGATGTGGCGCTTCGCGATCACCTCGCCGGCCTTCATGATCGCGGGGTGACCGTTGAAGCCGACGGCGCGCACCTCGAGGAACCAGTACAGCGCGTTGCGGTAAAGCCGTTGCACGCCGGGGATCCGGCGGAACGCGGTCTTGGTCCAGCCGGGCATCGCGTGGTCGGGTTTCGGCATGATCCACGGCGGCGTCCGCTGGAACAGCGTCAGCTCGTCGACCTCGGGGGCGATCTTCGGGACGAACTGGATCGCGCTCGCGCCGGTGCCGACCACGGCGACCTTCTTGCCGCGCAGGTCGTACTCGTGGTTCCACTGCGCCGAATGCCAGGTCTGGCCCTTGAACTTCTCGATCCCGGGCAGCGTGGGCACCTGCGGGATGTGCAGGCCGCCGACGCCGGAGACCAGGAACTGGGCCTCGAACTCACCCGACTTGGTGTGCACGTGCCAGCGGCGTGCGGTGTCGTCCCAGGTGGCACCGGTGAGCTCGACCCCGAAGCGGATCTTGCGCCGCAGCCGGTACTTGTCGGTGACGTCCTTCAGGTACTGGAAGATCTCCGGGGCGGGTGAGAACGACCGCGACCAGTCCGGGTTCTGCTCGTACGAGAACGAGTACATGTGGGACTGCACGTCGCAGGCGCAGCCGGGGTACGAGTTGTCGCGCCACGTACCGCCGACTTCGTCCGCCTTCTCCAGGATCACGTAGTCGGAGATCCCGGCCTTTTCGAGCTGGATGGCCTGGCCGAGCCCGGAGAATCCGGTGCCCACGATCACGACCTTGAATCGCTCGGTCATCTGCGCCCTCCACGTCGAGGCTTTCTTGCGCGGATGACGTTACCTGAAGTAACAGTTACTTGCTAGTACTACCTACCCGTCAGTACGTGCCGCCGAGTTTCGTGTGGTCCCAGCTGACGATCTTGGTGGGCCGGAAAATCAGCCCGATCCGCTTCGGGGCCTGCTTGCCGATGAAGCCGGACAGCTCGTCGGGCACCGGGTCCCCGGGCTTCGCGCCCGCGTACCGCTGCATGAGGCTGATACCCATCTGGGTGACCACGGCCGTGTCGGTGATGACCTCGACGTCGGCTTCGAGGGAGACCCCGCGCAGCTTCTCGTAGCTCTCGCCGTCCTCGATGAGCACGGTGGCGCGGGGGTCTCGCTCCAGGTTCTTCGCCTTCTGGGACGTGCCGTAGGTCCAGGTCGCGACGCTGGACTCGTGCGGGTAGTACCAGAGCGGCGCCAGATGCGGGCGGCCGTTCGGGCCGATCGTCGCGACGTTGATGACCTTCTGCTCGTCGAGGTAGGCGGCGAGTTCGTCAGGTGACATGCGGATCTGGTCGCGACGGGACATACGTCAGCCCTTTCGTGTGGCGGCCCGGCCTGCCTGGCCGGTCACTGAAGATTCGTACGCCCCGCGCTCCTTGATGTCCATGAGCGCGGCGGCGTCGGCCTTCTTGATCCGGCCCTTCGCGCCGATCTCGATGATCGGCGGCAGGAACGCGCGGATCAGCTTCAGGCCGCCGACCCAGCGGGGCACGTGCACGGTGCGGGCGCGTTTGTTGACCCCGGCCTGGAGGTGGTCGAGCGCGACGGACAGCGGGTAGGTCTTGCCGAGCAGGCCGGGCATGCCGGCGCGGAGCTTGCCGAAGACCGGGTGCTGGTCGGCGCTCTCGACGAGGTCGGTGCGGATCCAGGTCGGGTGCGCGACGCCGACCTTCACGCCGAGGTGGGCGACTTCGGCGCGGAAGCTGTTGCAGAACGCCTCGACGCCTGCCTTCGCGGCGGCGTAGTTCGCCATGCCGGGCGCGTGGGTGATCGCGGCCAGCGAGGAGATCGCGAGCAGGTAGCCCTTGCGGTCGATGACATGCGGAAGGGTGACGCGGAAGGTGCGCCAAACGCCCAGGAGGTCGACCTCGATGACCTTTTCGAAGGCGGCGGGATCCACCGACCGGACGAAACCGGAGGTCGCGATGCCGGCGTTCGCGATGACGATGTCGATCCCGCCGAAGTGCTCGACGACGCCCGCGGTGGCGCGTTCGAGGTCTTCCCAGCTGGTGACGTCGGCTTCCCACGCGTGCGCGCTGGGGCCGATCTTGTCGGCGACCGCCTGCTGTTCCTTGGCTTCGATGCCGACCAAGGCGACCTTCGCGCCCTGCGCGGCCAGGCGCTCGGCGAGCCCCGCGCCGATGCCCCTCGCGGCGCCGGTGATCAGGACGACCTTGCCGTTCACGCTGTTCTTGGCCACGTTGCCTCCTCGTCCGAGCCCTAAGGCTTTCGGACGGTACCCCAACCTACCCGGAGTAAGCTACCCGCAAGTAAGTCCGCGTTTCGTCCTCTGAATGCGGTAGTTCGTGGTGCCAACTACCGCATTCAGAGGACGAAACGCGAGGGTCGTCAGCTTCCGGAGGCGGCGGTGAGGGTGTCGACCTCCTCGGTGGTCAGCGTGAGGTCGGCCGCGGGCAGGAGGTCGTTCAGCTGCTCGACCGAGCGGGCGCTCGCGATGGGCGCGGTGACGGTCGGCTGCGCGAACAGCCACGCGAGCGAAACGGCCGCGACCGGGACGCCGCGGGAGGCCGCGACCTCGTCGAGCGCCGCGAGTACCCGCTCGCCCCGTTCGTCCAAATAGGACGAAGCGCGAGCGGCGCGCGGGCTGTCCCCGAGGTCGTCCTTCGAGCGGTACTTCCCGGCGAGGAAACCCTTGGCCAGCGAGAAATACGGCAGGACGGTCAGGCCTTCGCGCTCGACCGTCGGCGCCAGATCCTGCTCGTAGTCCCGCTCGACGAGGTTGTAGTGCGGCTGCAGCGCGACGTACTTCGCCAGCCCTTCGCGGTCCGAAATGGACAGTGCTTCGCTCAGTCGTTCGGCGGAGTAGTTAGACGCCGCGACGTAGCGCACCTTGCCCGCGCGCACGAGCGCGTCGAAGGCCCGCACCGTCTCCTCGACCGGCGTGTCCGGATCGTCGAGGTGCGCGTAGTAGAGGTCGATGTGATCGGTACGGAGGCGTCGCAGCGAGTCTTCGGCCGCCGCCGCGATGTTCGCCGCCGACAGCCCCTTGCGCTGCTCCCACATACCGGTCTTGGTCGCGATGACGACGTCGTCACGGCGGCCGCGCTTGGCCAGCCAGTCGCCGATGATCGTCTCGGAACCGCCTTGGGAGTACAGGTCGGCGGTGTCGATGAAGTTGCCGCCCGCCGCCGTGTAGGCGTCGAGGACGGCGAAGGACTGTTCCTCGTCCGCGGTCCAGCCGAAGACGTTGCCGCCGAGGTTGATCCCACGGACGTCGAGGTCGGTGTTCCCGAGTTTCGCCATGGTTCGAACATAAGGGAAGACATCGCCCGCCCGCGGTGTTGGCTCGGAACATGGGAATCGAACTCGGCAGGATCGGCATCTGGCAGCACGAATCCGTCTTCACCCCGGAGATCGCCCGTGAGCTGGAGGAACTCGGCTACGGCGCGATCTGGCTGGGCGGCTCACCGGACGGCGACCTCGTGAAGGCGGAGGAGCTGCTCGACGCCACGAAGACGATCAAGGTGGCCACCGGCATCGTCAACATCTGGAAAGACGACGCGGTCACGGTCGCCGAGTCGTACAAGCGCATCGAGGCGAAGCACCCGGGCCGGTTCCTGCTCGGGATCGGGGCCGGGCACCGCGAGCACACCGCCGAGTTCAAGAAGCCGTACACGGCGCTGGTCGAGTACCTCGACGCGCTCGACGACGCCGGGGTGCCGGTCGAAGGCCGCGTTCTCGCCGCTCTCGGCCCGAAGGTGATCAAGCTCGCAGGAGACCGCACGGCGGGAGCCCACCCGTACCTGATGACGCCCGAGCACACCCGCCAGGCGCGGGAGATCCTCGGCGAAGGACCGCTGCTCGCGCCCGAGCAAAAGGTCGTCCTCGAGGCCGACCCGGCGAAGGCCCGCGAGATCGGGCGGCCGGGTGTCCAGTTCTACCTGAGCCTCGTCAACTACACGAACTCCCTGCGGAAACTCGGTTTCACCGACGAAGACCTGGCGGGCGAGGGCAGCGACAAACTGGTCGACGCGCTGGCCGTCCACGGCGACGCCGAGACGGTCGCCCGCGGCGTCACCGCGCATATCGAAGCCGGGGCGGACCACGTCAACATCCAGGTACTGAACCAAGACCCCCTGCCGGTCTACCGGGCGCTCGCCGCGGTCCTCCTCTGACGCGACGGCTGTAGGCACCTCCCGGCCGACCTCGTACGATGCGGCCGAGAGGTGCACCAGCCTGCTTCGAGGAGGAGTAAACGATGCCCATCGCCACCCCCGAGGTCTACGCGGAGATGCTCGACCGGGCGAAGGCGAACGAATTCGCCTACCCGGCCATCAACGTGACCTCGTCGGAGACCCTGAACGCCGCCATCCGCGGGTTCGCCGAGGCGGAGAGCGACGGGATCATCCAGTTCTCCACCGGCGGCGCGGAGTTCGCGTCCGGCCAGAAGGTCAAGGACATGGTGACCGGTTCGGTCGCGCTCGCCGAGTTCGCCCAGGTCGTCGCCGCCAAGTACGACGTGAACGTCGCGCTGCACACCGACCACTGCCCCAAGGACAAGCTCGACGGCTTCGTCCGCCCGCTGATCGAGATCTCGGCGGAGCGGGTCAAGAACGGCCAGAACCCGCTGTTCCAGAGCCACATGTGGGACGGTTCCGCGATCGACCTCGACGAGAACCTCGAGATCGCGCAGGAGCTGCTCGCCAAGGCAGCGGCCGCGAACATCATCCTCGAGGTCGAGATCGGCGTCGTCGGCGGCGAGGAAGACGGCGTCGAAGCCGAGATCAACGAGAAGCTCTACACCGCCGAGGGCGACTTCCTGAAGACGATCGACGCGCTCGGCTCCGGCGAGAACGGCCGCTACCTGCTGGCCGCGACCTTCGGCAACGTGCACGGCGTCTACAAGCCCGGCAACGTGAAGCTGCGCCCGGACGTGCTCAAGGGCGGCCAGGAGGCGGCGTCGAAGAAGCTCGGCCTCCCGGCGGGTTCGAAGCCGTTCGAGCTGGTCTTCCACGGCGGTTCCGGCTCGCTGCCGGAGGAGATCCGCGAGGCGGTGTCCTACGGCGTCGTGAAGATGAACGTCGACACCGACACGCAGTACGCCTTCACCCGGCCCATCGCGGACCACTTCTTCAAGAACTACGACGGCGTCCTGAAGATCGACGGCGAGGTCGGCAACAAGAAGGTCTACGACCCGCGTAGCTACCTGAAGGCCGCCGAGGCCGGCATGGCCGCGCGCATCGTCGAGGCCGCCCAGTCGCTGGGCTCCGCCGGCAAGAAGCTCTGACCCTCCCGCATTTAGTCCTCTGAATGCGGAAGTACATGAAGGCCCCCTTCCTTGCGCTAGACGCAAGGAAGGGGGCCTTCATGTACTCGGAGCGTGGCTGAGGCCAGCGGTTTCATGATCAGCAAAATGTCGGTCACTTGCGCTGTGGAATGTTGGTTCACCTGGTCGTGAAATGTCGGTCGAGGGTACTGTGAGATGTACACGACCTCCGGCATTTCGAGGAGCTATGGCCGAATCGGACCTGGTACGGGCCAGTTGCGCCGTCGCCGAGGAGTACCTGGCGAGCTTTCGTATCGTGATCCTCAACGGCCCGCGTCAGGCCGGTAAGACGACCATGCTCAGGCATCTGCACCGGCGTCACGGTGGTACCTCCTTCAACCTCGACGACGAGCAGCTTCTGCAAGCGGCCATCGAGGACCCCGTCGGATTCGCCGGTACCGGCCCGGAGCCCAGGCTCATCGATGAGGTGCAACGGGCAGGGGACCCGCTGATCAGAGCGATCAAGGCGGAGGTCGACGCGGAGAGCGGGCCAGGACGCTACGTCCTGGCCGGGTCCACCAGGTTCCTGGCGACTCCCAGCCTTTCGGAGTCCCTGGCGGGACGGGGCGTCGTCGTCGATGTGTGGCCGTTTTCGCAGGGGGAGTTCGAGGGACGGTTCGAGCGGTTCATCGATGTCGCTTTCGACGAACCCGGCCGTTTGCTCGGCCTCGGTCCCGCGAACGTCGATCGCGCGGACTACTTCGCGCGGATCTGTCGCGGAGGTTTTCCCGAACCCGCGCTTCTCGGCGGCGCGCGTGCGCGTAAGGCCTGGTTCCGTGCCTACGTGCAGGCCATCGCGGAGCGCGACATCCGGGAGATGTCCAGGGTCAATGAACCCAGCGCGATGACGGCCTTGCTGGCCTACCTGGCCTCCATCACAGCGCAAGAGCACAACAGCGTGAACACGTCGACCAGGACAGGCCTTCACCGCACCACGGTGAACAAGTACGTCGAGTTGCTCGAAGCGGTGTTCCTGGTCCACCGGCTCCCGGCGTGGTCGCGAAATCTGACGTCCCGGGCGGTGAAACACGCCAAACTGCACCTCACCGACACGGGCCTCGCCGCTTCTTTGCTGGGCGTGTCACCGGAATCCCTGGCGAAGCCCGTGGCGCCGACCCGTGGCCCCCTTGTCGAGACCTTCATCGTCAATGAACTGGCCAAGCAAGCGACGTGGAGCGAAGCGGAGGTCCGGCTCCACCACTGGCGAGTGAGCGGTGGCGCGGAGGTCGACGTGGTCATGGAACGGGACGACGGGCAGGTTGTCGGCGTCGAAGCGAAGGCGCGAGACACCGTGACCGCGGCGGATTTCCGCGGCCTCGCCCAGTTGAGAGACCTTCTCGGTGATCAGTTCACGCAAGGAATCGTCTTGCACACGGGGAGCCAGGGCGCCATCAGCTTCGGTGATCGGCTGATGGCGCTCCCGCTCGATTCCTTGTGGCGGGCCGGGCACGATCCGGCTACGTGAGACTCAGGCGGCGCGTGCGCGACGCTTCTCCAGCACCGAGTTCATCGCCCGCGTCCCCGGTCCGGCGGCGGCCC
The DNA here is from genome assembly GCF_000732925.1 of Amycolatopsis japonica. NCBI lineage: Bacteria > Bacillati > Actinomycetota > Actinomycetes > Pseudonocardiales > Pseudonocardiaceae > Amycolatopsis > Amycolatopsis japonica. The sequence continues at coordinate 8,672,755 of NZ_CP008953.1, read as the reverse complement.
ACAGCACGCCGACCCCGACCAGGCAGACCGCGGCCGTCCAGTAGGCCACCGGCGGCGCCGACTCCGTGTGCGCGTCGCCGAGGATCCACGGCCGGAACTGCGACTGCACCCACAGCATCCCGTAGCCGAAAGCGGTCACCAGCAGCGCGCCCGCGCCCGCCGTCAGCATCGGATGCCCCCGCCCGATGCGGAACGCCAGGTCGACGGCGAGGCCGACGGCCAGCAGATAGAACGGCACGACCGAGACCGGGAAACCCATCCCGAGCAGCAGCGGCCACATCACCAGCCGGTACGCGAGGTACGCGGCGGCGACCGTCGTGCCCGCCCAGCGGAAGCCGGTCGTGTGCCGCGCCAGCGCGAAGATCAGCGCCATCACGCCGATGCCCCACAGCGGGTACACCCAGTCGTCGATCGGCATCGTGAAGTACTCGACGGCCACCCGGTCGACCGGATGCCCGATCTGGTTGGCGGCGAAGTTCAGCAACTCGGGCTCGGCCTCGGGCGTGCCGCGTTCCCAGGCACGCAGGCCGAGGATGCCGTACTCCTGCTGACCGTTCGGGAAGAACGTGTTCTCGAGGAAGAAGGCCCACAGTCCGATCAGGACACCGGTGCGCAGGCGGCCGGGTTTGGCGTACTTGAGCCAGCCCATGATCACGCCGGCCTGCATGATGCCCGTTCCGATGTAGAGCATCATGTGCGACGGGCTCCACGCGGTCAGGTCGAGACCGTTGACGCGGTGGTTGATGACGTCCAGCGGCGCCGCGATGAGGAACACCACGAGCCCGATCTGCATCAGCCGCAGCGAACGCCGGTCGGCACCCATGCCGGTGTAACTGTGGATCGCCACCAGCACCATGATGATCACCGTGCCGACGGTGTTGATCAGATGCGGCGGGGCGAGGTCGTCACGCAGCCACATGAAATGCCACGACATGTCCCAGGACGAGCCCACCAGTTTGAAGGCGAACGCGGCCAGCCACATCGAGTAGCAGAAGTTCAGCACCCAGTCCGGCGTCGCCTGTCCCGGCGCGCCGCGGTGCCAATGGAGTTTGAAGAACAGCCTCGTCTTCGCGATCGGGCTGCGGGGGATGACACCCGGCGAAAGGTCCCCGGTCACTTCTGTCGCCTTTGTCATGCGGGTCATCTTCCCTGCTCCAGATCACGGGATGGGCATTTGGGGTCGAAAATCGGGGTTCACCCGTAGGGGTGGTGGATTTGCGACCGGCGTGCGAAACAGGGCAAGGTGTGCCGCCATGATGCCGAAACGACTCGTCGCGGCGGTCCTCGTCGCCGCTCTGGTGCTGGCCGGTGGGGGCATTCTCGGGAGCCTGTTCTTCTAGTCACAGCGCTGCTGATCGCGCGCTGACGAAAGCTCGCCGAAGGGGCGCCGTTCTCCGGCGATGGTCGCGTGCTCCGAGATGCGCCCCTTCATCGAACTTTCGTGGCCTTCGGCCGACAAAGGGCGCGCGATGTGAAGTCTCCGTCGGGCGCGGGGCGCCCTTGGGGAGACGGGTCGGCACAATGGCCCGTATGACGAACCTCCTCGGCCCCCAGCCGACGCATCTCCCCGAGCACACCGCCGCGCAGGCGGCGCTGGACGCCGGGACCGATCCGGCCGCCGTCGCCGCCGAGCACCCCGACTACAGCGAGGCGTGGGCCGCCCTCGCCGAGAAGGCGCTCGACGCGGGCGAGACCGTCGCCGCGTACGCGTACGCCCGCACCGGTTACCACCGCGGCCTCGACCAGCTTCGCCGCGCGGGCTGGAAGGGACACGGGCCGGTGCCGTGGTCGCACCGCCCGAACCAGGGTTTCCTGCGTTCGCTCGCCGTCCTCGGCAAGGCCGCCGGCAAGATCGGCGAGACCGAGGAGTACGACCGCTGCAGGACCTTCCTGAGTGACTCGGACCCCGCCGCCGCGGAAGCCACCGGCCTCAAGTAGCGCGCTATGAAAGGTCCTTTCCTTGCAAATTTTGCAAGGAAAGGACCTTTCATGGCACTAGAACAGGCCGCAGTTCCCGAAGGCCGGCAGCCCCGCGAAGCGTCCCTCAAGCCAAGCGAAGGCCTCCGGGAACGCCCGGATCGCCCCGCCGACGTGCGTCGGAACCAGCGAAGTCGAGAACTGCACCTTCGCACCCTTCGCGCACCACGAGCGCGCCATGGTCCGCCCCTGCGCGTAGGGGACGATGTCGTCGAGAGCACTGTGGACGACCAGCGTCGGCGCGCCCGGCTTACGCGCACCGATGAGCTGCTCGCCGACTCGCGTCTTGTACGGCTCTTCGCCGAGGTAAGCCGTCAGCGGCCTGCCGTCCTTCGTCAGGTCCTTCGACTGCGTGAACGCGTGCGCGAAGATCGCGTCCACAGTGCACTCCTGCTTGACCTTCTCGAACGCTTCGGCGCCCTTCGCGTTCAGCAGGGACGGGATGTTCAGCTCCGGGTACGCCGCGTCCATGCTGACCATCGTGAAGCCGAGGAACCCGAACGCGTAGTGCCCGTCGATGTTCTTGCCGACTTCGGCCAGGTCGGCCGGGACGGCGCCCGCGTACGAGCCCTTCAGCTTGAGTTCGGGCGCGTACGACGGCTGCAGTTCGGCGGCCGACGCCGACGCCCCGCCGCCCTGCGAGTAGCCCGCGGTCGCGACCGGGCCGTTGTCCGGCAGATTCGCTTCGGGCAGGCGCTGCGCCGCGCGGATCGAGTCGAGGACGGCGTTGCCCTCGGCGACGCGGTTGACGTACGTGTGGACGCCGGGAGTGCCGAGGCCTTCGTAGTCGGTGACGACGACGCCGTAGCCGCGAAGCAGCAGCCCGGCGATGAAGGGGCCTTCGTACTCCATGCCCGCCGAGAGGGCTTTCGACGGCGCGCACTGGTCGCCGACGCCCTGCGTCCCGGCCGCGTAGCCGATGACCGGCCGCTCGCCCGCGCCGGTCCACGCCTTCTTCGGGGTGAGGACGGTGCCGGTCACGGCGTTGGCCCGGCCGTGGGTGTCGGTGCTGCGGTACATGATGCGCTGGACGTCCGCGTCGGCCTTGATGAGTTTCACGGGATCGACGTAGAAGGTGGACGGCTCGTGCCGGATGATGTCGCCGGGAGCACCCGCGGGCAGTGGCGACGGGGGATCGTAGAAGGACGGGGCGGCGCCGGCCTGCTGTGCCCCGAAGGTCAGCAGGGCCGCGATGGTGGCCGCTGAGACGGCGGCGGACACACCGCGCCGGGATCCTGGACGCATGCTTGCTCCTCGTTGAGCACAAACATTTTCGACAGACGTGTCGAAAAAGAGAGTCAGTGAGGTGGCGCACAATGTCAAGTCCGGCGCCGCGAGGGAGACCCCGCAAACTCCCGATCGGCGAGCAACGCGCGCGGGTGCTGGGTTCGGCCGCCGGCGTCTTCGCGGTGCACGGCGCGCAGGCCGCGACGATCGAGCAGATCGCCCGGCGCGCGGGGGTGTCCCGCCAGGCCGTCTACGAGCAGTTCGGCGACCGCACGACGTTGTTCGCCCAGGTCGTGGCCGACATCGAGGAACGCGCCTTCGAGGCGATCGGCGCGCCCGCCCTCGACCTCTCGCAGCCCGAGCTCCGGTCCTGGGCCCGCGCCAACTACGCCAACATGTTCGCCTTCGTCGCGGCGAATCCCGACGCGTTCCCCGTGCTGCGTGAAGCGGAGCGCATGGGCGACCCGGCCCTCACCCGGCTTCGGGAACGGCTCGCGACCGTCTACACCGAGGCGAGCCGTCAGCGCTGGGCACGCCACGGCGTCGACTCCGGCCGCGCGGACAAGGCGCTGGTCACGCTGTTCTTCGCGATGACCGAGGCGCTCGTCCAGGCGAGCTGGGACGGTGAGCCGCCCGACGCGGACGCGCTCATCGACCTGCTCACCGAATTCACCGTCGGCGGCGTCGTCCGTCTCCGGACCGCGGCCGCCGACGTGATGGAAAGACTGCGTTAGGCCGCGACGGCCTCCATGGCTTCTTCGGTGACCGACGCCAGATCCGGTGACGAGACGACGCGGTTACGGCCGTTGCGTTTGGCCGCGTAGACGGAGGCGTCGGCCGAGGCCATGACCTCGTCGATCGTCCGGCCGTCGAGCGGGAACGTCGCGACGCCGACCGACGCCGTCCGCTGCTCGATGACCACGGCGTTGCCCTCGTTGTCCTGGGTCTTGATGACCATTTCGCTGATCCGCTGCCGGATCCGCTCGGCGACCGCGACGGACTCCTGCTTCGAAGACGAGGTCAGGAGTACGACGAACTCCTCACCGCCGAAGCGGCCGGCGAGGTCCTGCGTCCGCGTTTCGGCCTTGACCAGCGCCGCGACACCCTTGAGGACATCGTCGCCCGCCAGGTGGCCGTACGTGTCGTTGATGCTCTTGAAGTGGTCGAGGTCGATCATCAGCGCGCCGAACTGGCCGTTCTCACGCTCGGCGCGGGAGACCTCGCGGACGGCGCCCTGCTGCCAGGTCGTGGCGTTGAGCAGCTGGGTCTTCTGGTCGGTGGTGGCGAGCTCCTCCAGCTGCTTGATCAGCACGGAACGCTGCAGCAGGTACAGCGGCAGGAAGACGAGCAGCACGAGTACCGGCTGATGCGGCAGGACGGCGAGCACGAGCGCGCCGATGCAGACCGTCGAGGCTTCGAGGATGTTGTCGTCCCAGGAGCCGAGGAGCGTCTGGACGGTCGCCTTCTTGGGAGCCGCGAAGTACAGGCCGGTGCCGGTGAAGACGGCGTTCATCAGGAAGAAGGCGAGGCTCGCGGCGCAGATCGACGTCACCGACGCCGTGTCGGCGCCGACGATCTGCACGGCCGCCCAGGCGGCGAACGCGGTCAGCGTCATCGATGTGGCGTTCGCCACAGTTCGATGGGGGTTGACCGTGCGGAGGCCCGCCCAGCTGCGGTATCCGAGGTGAAGATAGATCACGGTTACGAGAAGCGCGGTCAACTGCGGCGGAAGCAGGATCGCGCCCGGCAGGACCCAGACCGAGGTCATGTTGATATGCGGGGTGACGCTCATGCTGCGCCGCTGGCGCTCGATCCGGCGGGTCGCCTCGGTATGCGCGATGGCGAGCCCCGCGAGCAGGGAACACAGCAGGACCTGCGAAGACGTGATGGCGATGGATGCGGCGAAGACCCCCGTCAGTGCCAGCATCGTCGCGACGGACAGCCCGGTGTAGGCGATCCAGTGTTTAGGCCTCTTCCACAGCTCCCACGTCGCTACCGTGAGAGCCGAACGATGTCCAGCGCGTTCCTCCGATGTGATCATCTTTCCCCCTGACTCTTGCGTCATTCTCCGAAACCCCCTACTTACGGACAGCTTCTACCGACTTGCGGGCTGTCGACAAGCTCCCTAGGTGTGTACTTTTCTCTGAGAGGTCGAGGGAAAGGTGCCAGCGATGGCCGGTAGGGATCAGTGAACTGGGGCGCGCGCCAGACGTCCGCGCGATCGGGCCGGCGCGTGGAACAGCTCAATGTTCTGCGCGTGCGGCGTCTTTTTCCTGCCACCGTTCCGGGTCGCGGCTGAGGGTCCGGAACCAGCTCAACGCGAGCGGGACGGTCAGAATCAATCCCGCAAGGCCGAAGACGCCGACGGTCGACTGAGGGCCGACCTGGTCCGCCAGGATGCCGCCGATCAGGGGACTCACCCCCATCGTCGTGGTCAATCCGGTGTTCGACAGCCCCATCACCTGTGCCCGGCTCTCGTCCGGCACGGCCAGCGTCAGCGACGCGGTCGCCTGCATCAGCGCCACCGTGCCGAAGCCGCCGCAGAGCACGAACAGCACGATCGACGACAGCGGTCCCGGCTGCAGGAAGCACAGCAGCAGCGGGAGCGCGGTCAACGCCGAAAGCGGCCCGATCAGTTTCGGTCTGACGTGTGCCGGCACCCACCGTGAGTAGATGAACGCCCCGATCACGCTGCCGATCGGGTCGGCGGCCAGCAACAGGCCGATGACCTCGGGGCCGCCGCCCGACGAGGCGACGTAGGGCGCCGCGATGCCCTCGTACACCGGCAGCAGGCCCATCAGCCAGGTGAACAGCAGCAACGAGCGCAACCCGGCGCTGGCGAAGACGATCTTGCCGCCCGAACCGATCGACGCGAAGAACGACTTGCGCTTCTCCCCGGACGCCGCGGCCGGCCGCGATTTCAGCCCGAACCGGACGAACAGCGCCGAGATCACGAAGGTGACCGCGTCCAGCGCGAGGGCGATATGGGGTTCGAGCGCGGTCAGCAGGAGCCCGCCGCCGGCGAAGCCCGCCAGCTGTGCCGATTGGACGGTCATGCTGCGGATCGCCATGCCGACGACGAACCGGTCGCCTTCGAGGATCTGCGGCAGCAGGGCCAGCTGGGCCGCCTTGAACGGCGGGTTCAGCAGCGAGACGCCGCCGACGAGGACGCACAGGACCCAGAACGGCAGTACCGGCACCGCGACCAGCGCGATCAGCAAGGCCCGTAAGAGGTCGACGACCACCATGACGGTCCGCCGGGGGAACCGGTCCGCGAAGCCGGTGAGGAAGATGCCGCCGAGCAGCGAAGGGGCGTAGGTCAGCGCGTAGGTGAGACCGGTCAGGGTCGCGGAGCGGGTTTCGGTGAAGACGAGGACGGACAGGGCGACCCTGGCGAGTTGATCACCGAAGATCGAAAACAGTTCGGCGAACCAGAGCGAACGGAACTCGGCTACACCGAACACCTCTCGGTAAGTGACCCGTCCGGCCGAAGCCATGTTGCCCCCAATAGGGTCCTTATTACGCGAGAAACTCGTGACCGAGAGTAACGCGGTCACGAGCTCGTCACGAAGCGTCATTCGTTCACGTAAGTGTCTCCTGACTGTTGGTGATTGGCTAGGTTCTTTCGCCGGGTTTCTGGAGTTGGAGATCTTTTTCGTGGACGAACGGCCGTTCGCGAAGATGTCCCGGTGACCGGTATCGCGGTCCAGGCCAGCGCTTTTGGGTTGTTTCGGGCTTTTCGCCGGGAAACAGCGGCAAGGACGGTGTCACCCGGGGCGGGGATGCCGCGTCGCGACGGTGGTCCGCGGGTGGCCTCCGACGCGCCTGTGGGCGAACGGGTTTCGACTCCGCTCCGCGACGACCGGGGCAATCGACGGCAGCCGGCGTCGTGCGCCGAATGGATGATGCCGACCGCCATCCGGTCGAGTGAACGGCTCAGCCGTCGACGGCGAGTACCTCGCGCGCCGAAGCCGCCTTCGCCGCGTCGCGTTTGGCGACCTCTTCGCGCACGATCGGGATGACGTGACGGCCGAAGTCGATCGTGTCGCCGAGCATGTCGTAGCCGCGGGCGGAGAGGATGTCGACGCCGAGGTCGTAGTAGTCGAGCAGGGCCTGCGCGACGGTTTCGGGCGTGCCGACCAGGGCGTTGGAGTTGCCCGCGCCGCCGGTCGCGGCCGCCGTCGGGGTCCACAGCGCCCGGTCGAACCGCTCGCCCTCGGCGGCGACCGCGAGGAGCCGCTGGGAGCCGGTGTTCTCCGGGTTCGTGAGCGAATGCCGCCGAGTCAGCTGCTGACCGCCGCTCGTCCGGGCCTTGATCGCGTCGACCGTCCGATGCGCCTTCTCCCAGGCGAGCTCCTCGGTCGGCGCGATGATCGGGCGGAAGGCGACCTGGATGCGCGGGACGTCGGTCCGCCCGGCGGCCTTCGCCGCGGCCTTGACGGACTCGATCTGCTCGGCCGTTTGCGCGAGGGGCTCGCCCCAGAGACAGAAGATGTCCGCTTCGGCCCCGCCAGCCGCGTACGCCGCCGGTGACGAGCCACCGAACGAGACGTCAGGGCGTGGCTGCTGCACAGGCCGGACGTCGAGAACGAAGTCGGCGAAGCGGTAGTGCTCGCCTTCGTGGTCGAAGGGCTCTTCGGACGTCCAAGCCCGCTTCACGATCTGGATGTACTCGCGCGTTCGTGAGTAGCGCTCGTCCTTCGTGAGGTAGTCGCCTTCGCGCTGTTGCTCGTGATCGCTGCCGCCGGTGATGAAGTGGACCGTGAGCTTCCCGTCCGAGAGCTGGTCCAGCGTGGCGAACGTCTTCGCCGCGAAGGTCGGGTACGAGACGTTCGGCCGGTGCGCCAGCAGGATCTGGAGCTTGTCGAGCTTCGCCGCGACGTACGCGGCCGCCTGCGCCGGGTCCGGCCCGCTGGAGCCGTACGCGAACAGCACCCGGTCCCAGCCGAATTCCTCGTGTGCCCGCGCGAGCCGCAGTGTGTAGTCCTTGTCGAAGACGCCACCCGATCGCGGATGTGTCTCCGAACCGTCGTTGGTGCCTCCGATACCCAGGAATTCGACCGGCATCGTCCGTCCCTCTCGTCCGTGTCCCCCTGTTCGACGAGTACGCGCCGGTTCCTCGCCGTGGCAACGGGTTCCGCTCCTTGAGAACCCGCACACGGCCCGGAATCCCGGCGTAGCTTCGGCTTCGTGACCACCGCGGACCTTCCCTACGTACTCGCGGTGGTCGGCGCCGGTCCACGCGGGGTGGGCGTGCTCGAACGGCTCGGCGCCAACGCCGCCGAGCTCCTCGGCGGGCGGCGGCTGGTGGTGCATCTCGTCGATCCCTTCCCAGCCGGGGCCGGGCGGGTCTGGCGTTACGAGCAGTCGCCGTTGCTGCGGATGAACTCCATGCCCGAGGACGTCACCGTGTTCACCGACGACACCGTGGAGATCGACGGGCCGATCCGCCCCGGGCCTTCGCTGATCGAGTGGGCCCGGCTGGTTCGCGAGGGCGCGCTCGACGCGGAAGTCGACGAAAGCCTGCGCGCCGAACTCGAGGCGCTGCAAAGCGATCATTTCCCGACTCGACGGTTGCAGAGCGCGTACCTCGCCTGGTTCCACCGCGAGGTCCGCGCCGGGCTCCCGCCCGAAATCGAGGTCGTCGAGCACCGGACCCGTGCGGTGCGGCTGGAGGACGGCGATCCGCAGTCGCTTTGGTTGGAGGACCGGGCGGAACCCCTCGCCGTGGACGCGGTCCTGTTCACCGTCGGGCATCTCGACGCCGAACCGGACGAGCGCGAAACCGCACTGGCCGACTTCGCCGCCCGGCACGACCTCGCCTACTATCCGGCCGGCTACACCGCCGACGTCGACTACTCGGCGATCGGGCCGGGGGAAACGGTGCTGGTGCGCGGATTCGGCCTCGCGTTCGTCGATCTGATGCTGCTGCTGACCGAAGGCCGCGGCGGCCGGTTCGAAGAGCAGGCGTGCGGCGGGCTGAAATACCACCCCAGCGGCGCCGAGCCCGTAGTGCACGTCGGTTCGCGCCGTGGCGTGCCGTACCACTCGAAGATCGGCTACCGGCTGCGCGGGAAACCCTTGCGGTTGCCCAAATTCTTCGATTCCTACGCGATCGGGAAGCTCTGCGCGGTACCCGGCCGGATCGACTTCCGCCGCGACGTCTGGCCACTGATCTCGAAGGAGATCGCGTGGGCCTACTACAGCGAACTGTTCACCGCCCACCCCGAGCGGGTGCGGATGGATTTCGCGGTCTTCGCCGACGCTTTCGCGGACGCCGCGCCCGGCGAGCTCGACGCGCTGGTGGCACGGGCGGTTCCGGCGCCGGACGATCGGCTCGATCTCGGCAGGCTCGACCGGCCGATGGCGGGGGCCGAGTTCGGCACCGCCGAGGAGTACGGCAAGGAGCTGCGCGAGTACATCGAAGCGGACTTGAGCCGCCGGGCGGACCCCGAGTACAGCGCGGATCTGGGCGCGTTCATGGCGCTGCTTTCCGTGATGGGGCAGCTTCCGGCGCTGGTGCAGACCGGACGGCTCGACGCGGCGTCACAACTGTCCGATTTGGACGGTTGGTTCCTCGGTTTCTTCTCGTACTTCGCCAGCGGGCCGCCGCCGCGACGGCTCGAAGAACTGCTCGCGCTCCAGGAAGCGGGTCTCGTTTCCTTCTTGGGTGCCGAAATGCGGGTGTCGGCCGACGAGGAGCGCAAGGCCTTCGTAGCTTCGGGTGCGAGCTTCCCCGGTGAGACCGAGGCGCGAACCCTTGTCGAGGCGCGGCTTCCCGAGCCGAGCGTCTCCAGGGCGTCCGATGTCCTTTTGCGACAGTTGCGCGACAGCGGTGCGCTCGGCGAGGAAGCCGTCCTCGACCCGGTCACCGGCGACAGGCTGCTCGCCGGCCGTATCCACACCCGCGTCTCCGACGGCCGGATGCTCGACGGCGAGGGCCGCCCGCATCCGCGCCGGTTCGCGCTCGGGCCGCATACGTCGGCGCGGTCGGCAGGGGCGTTCACCCGGCCGAGGACCAACGCGCTCCCGTTCCGGCAGAACGACGTCGTCGCGCGGGAGATCTTGCGGTTGGTCACTTAACGAGCGGCGAACTCCTCCAGCCGCCGGACGACCTCCGACGGCGCGGGCATGGCGGCGATCTCGTGACGGGCCCTCGCCGCCACCTCGCGCACGCGGGCGTCGTCGAGGAGGGTCTTGGCCCTCTCCTCGACGGCGTCCGCGGTCACCTCGTCGCCGATCAGCGCCCGTCCGGCGTTGGCCGTCTCCAGCATTTCCGCGTTGACGAACTGGTCCGCGCCCTGCGGCAGCACCAGTTGCGGCAGGCCGGCCGAAAGCGCGCCGAGTACGGTCCCGGTTCCGCCGTGGTGCACCACCAGATCCGCGCGCGGAAGGACTTCGGACTGCGGCACGAAACCGGTCACGTGGACGTTCGGCGGCAGGTCGCCGAACTCGCCGGGGTCACCGGGACCGCGGGCGACCAGTACGTCCACCGGCAGCCGCGCGAGGCCGTCGATCGCCGAACGCAGCACGCCGGTGGCGCCGAAGGCCACGGTGCCCAGCGTCAGGTAGACGAGGGGCCGGTCGCGTCCGTCGAGCCACGACGGTACCGTGCCCGGCTCGTTCCACGGCACCGGGCGGAGCCGGAAGACCGTCGGCAGCGCGGTCAGTTCCGGGTCGCGGACGAGGTCCGGCCACACGTCGATCGCGGCGTCGCCCAGCATCAGGTTGGCGGGCGGATGCCCGTCCCACAGCGGGGCGAACCGGTGCGCCGCGGCGGCCATCAGCTCGGCGGGCATCGAGCGGCCGATCACTTGGGACACCACCGCGATCCCGGCCCGGCGGGCGGCCGCCGACGCGCCGACGTCGCTCATCTCGTAGACGACCAGATCCGGCCGGAGCGTGGGGAGCAGCGGGGTCAGGTCGGCGATCGTCGCCTGCGGCAGGATGTCGGCGAAGGCGGTGAAGATGGCCTCGAGCGCGTCCCCTTCGGCCTGGTCGACGGCGTCCTGGATCGAGATCCCGACCTTGTGCGCGTCGAAACCGAGCCCGCGGACCTTGTCCACGAACGCTTCGCCGGTCCCGAAGAGCACCTCGTGCCCGGCTGCGCGGGCGGCGATCGCCAAGGGCATCAACGGGTACAGGTGGCCGTAGGCGGGGCGGCACGTGAAGAGGATGCGCACCTTCTCGAAGCTACTAGCTTTCCCAGACGCGTGAGGGCAGTTCTTTCCGCACGATCGGGACGACGTCGGCGGCGAAGAGCTCCAGGACGTCCCGCGCCTCCCCGGCTTTCAAGCCGTCGACCGACACCGCCTGCACCTCGTGCCCGAACGACGCGTGGTAGTCGCCGATCTTGTCGATCACCTGTTCCGGGCTCCCGACGAGCGCGGAACCGCCGGCGATCTTGTCCTCCAGCGTGGCGAACTCCGACTTGTTGTGCTGATACGCGGGCGTCTTCATCAGCGCCTCGAAATACGGCCGGTACCCGTCCAGCGCCTCCTGCGAGGTTTTGGCCACGTAGAGCCCGCCCGCGCCGGAACCGACGAGCGCGTCCGCCGGATCATGGCCGTACTCCGCCCACCGCCGCCGGTAGTGGTCGATCAGATCGGCGTACTTCTTCTTGGGGTGGAAGCCGTTCGCGGTGAACAGCGGATCGCCGAACTTCGCCGCCAGCTCGGTCGATTCGGTGCTCGACGCGCTGCCGTGCCAGATCCGCGGCCGCGCGTGGAACGGACGCGGCTGCGTCGTGACGTCGGTCAGCGGGGCGCGGAACTCTCCCTCCCACGTCACGCCCTCCTCCAGGAACAGGCGGCGCAGCAGGGCGAACTTCTCCGCCTGGTACTCCCATTGCCGGTCTTCTTCGAGGCCGAACAGCGGGAAGTGCCGAGGATCGTTGCCCTTCCCGATCATGAGTTCCAGCCGGCCGCCGGAAAGCTGATCGAGCGTCGCGTAGTCCTCGGCGACGCGCACCGGGTCGAGCACGCTGATCACGGTCAAGGTGGTTAGCAACCGGACCCGTTTCGTGCGTTCCGCGACCGCCGCGAGGATCACCGGCGGAGCCGAGGAAAGGAACGGTTCGCCGTGCCGCTCGCCGACGCCGTACGCGTCGAAGCCCAGTTCCTCGGCGAAGATCGCCTCGTCGACGACCCGGCGCAGGCGTTCGTGCTGGGTCGGCGTCGCACCGGTCGTTGGGTCGGGATGGTTGGCGACCAGGGAGAAGAGCCCGAACTTCATCGTGTCTCCAAGGGTTTCCGGCCGGGGATGGCGGCGAGCAGCTCCCGGGTGTAGTCCGCGCTCGGCCGTTCGAGGACGTCCCTCGCCGGGCCGAGCTCCACGAGTTCGCCGCCGCGCAGCACGCCGACGGTGTCCGCGATCTGCCGGACCACGGCGAGGTCGTGCGAGATGAACAGGTAGGTCAGGCCGAGTTCGTCCTGCAGGTCGGCGAGCAGCCGCAGGATCTGCGCCTGCACCGAGACGTCCAGCGCGGAGACGGGTTCGTCGGCGACGATCAGCTCCGGGCGCAGGGCGAGCGCCCGGGCGATGGCCGCGCGTTGCCGCTGCCCGCCGGACAATTCGGCCGGCTTCCGCTTCAACACCGAAGACGGCAGGGCGACTTGGTCGACCAGCTCGGCCGCCCGCGCCCGGCGTTCCGCCTTCGTGCCGGCGCCGAACGCCCGCAGCGGCTCGGAGATGACGTCCTCGATGCTGAACTTCGGATTCAACGACGCGTATGGGTTCTGGTACACCAGCTGGAACCGGCGCCGCAGCCGTCGCAGCTCCTCACCGCGCAGCGTCGTGATGTCCTCGCCGTCGAATTCGACGGCACCGTCGGTCGGCGTCTCCAGCCGCAGGATCATCCGCGCGGTGGTCGACTTGCCCGAACCGGATTCGCCGACCAGCGCGAGCGTCCGGCCGCGGGCGATGTCGAACGAAACGTCGTCGACCGCTCGGACGGTCCCGAAGGTCTTGCCGAGGCCACGGACGGACACCAGGACGTCGGACGACGGCGGTTTCGGCTCCCTCAGCGGGGTGTCGGACAGACTGGGCGCGGCGGCGAGCAGGTCCTGCGTGTACGTCTGCGAGGGCGCGGCGAGGATCTCGCCGGTCGTGCCTTCCTCGACGACGCTTCCTTGTGACAGGACGACGATCCGCGACGCGCGATCCGAGGCCACACCGAGATCGTGAGTGATCAGCAGGACCGCGGTGCCCGCTTCGGCGGCGAGTTCTTCGAGGTGGTCGAGGATCTGCCGCTGCACGGTGACGTCGAGCGCGCTGGTCGGCTCGTCGGCGATGATCAATTTCGGCCGCCCGGCGAGTGCGGCCGCGATCAGCGCGCGCTGCCGAAGCCCGCCGGACAGCTCGTGCGGATACTGCCGCGCCCGCGTTTCCGGATCGGCGATCCCGGCCTTGCGCAGCAGCTTCACCGCCTCCGTACCGGCGGTGCGTTTGTCGGCGAGACCGTGGATCAGCAGCACTTCCGCGACCTGGTCACCGATCCGGTGCACGGGATTGAGCGACACGGTCGGATCCTGCGGGACCAGCGCGATCTCGCGGCCCCGCACCGAACGCCAAGCGCGGTCGGAGAGTTTCGTGAGGTCACGGCCGTCGAAGGTGATCTCGCCGCGGTCGATCCGCCCGCCGCGGGGCAGCAGGCCGATCGCCGCGTGTGCCGTCGTGCTCTTGCCGGAGCCGGACTCGCCGACCACCGCGACGATCTGTCCCTTGTGGACGGAAAGCGAGACGCCGTCCACGGCGGTCACGGATTTGTAGGAAACCGCGAGATCGCGGATGGTCAGCAGCTCGCTCACCGCACGTCTCCTTCGATCGCTCTGGACAGCCGGTTCGCGGACAGCACCACGGCCGCGACGGTGAGTCCGGGAAAGGTCGTCATCCACCAGGCGGTGGCGAGGAAGCCGCGGCCGTCCGCCACCAGCGAGCCCCATTCCGGGGTCGGCGGGGTGGCGCCGTAGCCGAGGAAGCTCAGCGCCGACACCTCCAGCACCGCAGTGCCGAAGGTGAGCGTCGCGAGCGCGAGTACCGGGCCGAGGGCGTTGGGCAGCACGTGCCGCCCGAGCACGCCGGTCCAGCGCACACCGCCCGCCCTGGCCGCCTCGACGAACACGCCACTGCGGACCCGCAGCACTTCGGCCCGCATCAGCCGGGCGAACTGCGCGAGGTTCGCGACCCCGACCGCGATCGCGACATTGGTCGTCCCGAAGCCGAGCGCGGTGACCAGCGCCAGCGACAGGAGAATCGACGGGATCGCCAGCAGGACGTCGACGCAGCGCATGATCGCCGAATCGAGCGCGCCGCCGCGGAACCCGGCGAGCAGCCCGAGCGCGGAACCGGCGACCAGCGCGACCACGACGGCGATCACGGTCGCCTGCAACGAAAGCGCGGCGCCGTGCACGACACGGGCGAAGATGTCGCGCCCGGTCTCGTCGGTACCGAAGAGATGGCCGAGCGACGGCCCCTGCATCTTCTCGGCGGGGACGCCGGCGAGCGGGTCCTGTCCGGTGAAGAGGCCGGGCGCGACCGCCGACAGCAGGGCGAAGGCCAGCACGGCGATCGCGAGGATCAGGCCCGGCTTGCGCCCGGTGCGCACGAGAACGTCAGGCATCGGCCGTCTCCCGGTGTCGGATCCGCGGGTCGAGCAGGGGATAGACGAGGTCGACGAGCAGGTTGATCACCACGAACACCAGCGCGGCGAGCACGATCACCGCCTGCACCACCGGGATGTCCTGCGCGGTGACCGCCGACGACGTCACGCGGCCGAGGCCGTCGCGGGAGAACACGGTCTCGGTGATCACCGAACCCGCGATCAGGTTCCCGGCGACCACGCCGGCGATGGTGAGCGTGGGCACCGCCGCGTTGCGCAGGAGATGTCCGAAGTGGACTCTCGACCGGCTGGCCCCTTTCGCCAGCGCGATCTCGGCGTAGGGCTCGGCGAGCTGCGTGCGGAGGCTTTTCGCCAGCACCTGCCCGATGATCGCGCCGGTCGGGATGGCGAGCGTGATCGCGGGCAGGATCAGCGACTCGAAGCCGTTCGAACCCAGCGCGGGCAACAGCCTGAGCTGGAAGGAGAAGAACTGCACGAGCAGCAACCCGACCCAGAACGGCGGCAGGGAGATCCCCAGCGGTGGCAACGCGAGCAGGAGGTTGCCCAGCCACCGATGCCGCGTGAGGGTGCCGGCGAACGCGATCCCGCCGCCGAACAGGATCGCGAGCACCAGGGCGAAGCCGGTCACCGCCAGCGTCGGCGGCAGGGCGGAGACGACCATGTTCGTGGCGTCGTCCCCCGTCGCGATCGAGCGTCCGAAGTCCCCTTGGAGTGCCGCGAGCAGCCGCTTTCCGTACTGCAGCGGCAAGGGGTCGTCGAGTCCGTACTCCGCCTTCGCCGCGGCGAGTTGTTCCGGCGTCACCGAAAGACCGGCCTCGCCCCCGCCGAGCTTCGCGCTGACCGCGTCGCCCGGCAGGAGGTAGAGGATCACGAAGGACACGGTGAACGCGGCCCACAGTACGAAGACCGCCTGCAGGATCCGCCGCAGCAGATACCGCGTCACGAGCCGGACAGCCAGGCGTCGAACAGCTGAAGCCGGGACGACGCCTCGAAACCGACGCCGTGCGCGTTCGGCCCGTGCGCCAGCACCTGGGTCAGCTCGAACACCGGCGCCGAATAGCCGTGCTCGATGATCGCGCGCTGCGCCTCCTCGGCCGCGGGCTTGCGTTTCGCCGGGTTCACAGTGGACGACTGCGCGTCGAGCGGCGCGTCGACGGGGTTGCCCGCGGACAGTTTGCTGCGGTTGTTCGCCTTGGTGGAGAACAGGTTGCGCAGGATGTCCGGATCGGCGCGGGTGGTGTTGTACCAGAGGTACTCGTAGTTCCCGCTCTGCGTGATCTGCACGCTCTCGGCCGTCGTGCGCTGCTCGATCTGAAGATCGAAGCCGATCTTGCGCAACTGCTGCTGCACGAGTTCGAGCACGCTCTTGTTCTGATTGAACACCAGGGAGAAGACGACCTTCGCGGTCAGCCGCTGCCCGTTCTTGGTGCGGATCCCGTCGGGTCCGGGGAGCCAGCCCGCGCTCTCCAGCAGCGCCGTGGCGCCTGCCGGATCGTAGGCGAGCAGCGGGGAAAGATCGGTGTAGAACGGTGTCGCCGAGCCGAGGATGCTGGTGGCGGGCTTGTAGTTCGGGGTCAGCACGGTGTTGGTGACCTCGGGCCGGTTGATGCCCTTGACCACCGCCTGGCGGACCTTTTCGTCGGTGAGCACGCCCTTGGTGACGTTGGCGTGCAGGTTGAACACGACGCCGGGGTTCGGGCGCGTGGGCTCGGTGAAACCGTTGCCGGTGAACTGCGGCTCGTCGACCGGCTGGACGTCGGTGATCGCGTCGAGCTGGGCGGACGCGAGACTTCCGGTGCGTACACCGGGTTCCGGCACTATCTTGTAGGCGATCTTGTCGAGGTACGCTTCGCCCTGGTGCTTGAACAGCGACGAACCCCAGTTGTAGCCCTTGCGTTTCGCGAGGACGATCTCCTGATTCTGCTTCAGGCTTTCGAAAACGAACGGGCCGGAGCCGATCAGGCCGTCACCCTGGCAACGCTGGTCGGCGGTCTTCTGGTACGCGGCGGGCGCGAGGACACCGAGCGACATCGTCGAGCTGGCCTGCAGGAACTGTGCGCTGGGAACGGAGAACTCGATCTTCACCGTCTTCGGGTCGACGACCGTCGTCCCCTTGTAGACGGCCAGATAGCCCGAGCCGAGCTGTGATTTCGGGCCGAGCGCCTTGATCGCGTCGAAGCTCGTCTTGACCGCGGCGGCATCGACCGGGCTGCCGTCGGAGAAGGTCGCGCCGTCACGAAGGTGGAAGGTGAACGCGGTCGAATCCGCGTTGCTCTCCCATTTTTCGGCCAGCCACGGCTTGATCTCGCCGGTGGCCGGGTCTTGATCCGTCAGCGAATCGACCAGCTGACGGCCGACGTTGAGCGACGCGTTGGTGCCGACCTGTTGCGGGTCGACGCAGTCCGGGCTCGACGAGATCCCGAGTCGCAGCGTGCCACCGGGTTTGGGCGGCCCGGCGTCGGCGCCCGTCGCACCACCCGCGGAGGAGCAAGCAGTGACGACGATCGCGGTGAGGGCGAGTAAGGAAGTGGCGGCGGTACGGGACACCGGGTGGCCTCCAGCGGGGAACGGGGGCGCTTTCTCTTGCGCCTACCCGAATCACGCTAATCACGGCCTTGAGCCCCGCCCACATGCTGAACCCGGCTCCCAGCCCGCGAAACGTCCCACGTTTCCGCTTGACAGTGCCGAAAGTACGTGAAGGCCCCCTTCATGTACCTAGGCGCAAGGAAGGGGGCCTTCATGTACTTGCGGGGTCTAGCAGCGGTTGAGCATGTCCGTCAGCGCGGTCTTCTCCGCCGACTTGATGCTCAGCTTGTACTTGTACTTCACCGTGGTCCACATCTTCGCGTAGGTGCACCAGTAGCCGACGGTCGGCGGCTTCCAGGCGTCCGGCGACTTGTCGCCCTTCTCCTGGTTGACGTTGTCCGTGACGGCGATCAGCTGCGGCGCGCTGAGGTCGTTCGCGAACGCCTGGCGCTGTGCGGTGGTCCACGAAGACGCCCCGGTGCGCCACGCGGCGGACAGCGGGACGACGTGGTCGATGTCCACATCGGACGCAGCGGTCCAGGTGGCCCCGTCGTACGGACTGAACCAGCTGCCGGAGACGGCGGCGCAACTGCTGTCCTGCTGAACGTTCGTGCCGTCCCGCTTCAGCACGACCTCACGCGTGTTGCAGCTGTTGCCCTGGTCGGACCAGTGCGGGAACTTGTCGCGGCTGTACCCGGTCGACGAACCGTCCGGCTTGACGGTCAGCGCGGCGAGCTGGGTCTTGGCGGTCGAGGCCGACGGGATGCCCGGGGGTGTCGCTTCGGCGACACCCACCACGCCCGCGGAGACGATCGCCGAGACGGCGAGAACGGTGAAGGAGCGACGAACAGCAAGCGCAGTTGGCATATTGCTGCCTCCGTGTCAGGTTTGGGGACCTGGTCACCATGCGGCACCGATATGACCCACGCAACACCATCGGATGACACTCTGCTGGCTATTCGTGAACGGAGGGTGTCACGAGCAGGTAGGACAGGGTGGCCGTCGCCGAAAAATCTTCGGAAAGTCCAGCTGAAGGTTCTGAGCCGAACGGCCTAATCCAGCCCGCGCACCAGCCTGAGGTCCTCAGTGTGCCGGTACCAGGTCCACCGGCTCATCGCCCGCGGATGCGCGACGCCGTCGCTGCTCGGCCGCGTCGGGATGCAGCCGAGCTGGAACGCCCGCGCGTACTGCGTCGAAGGCCGCTTGAACAGCGTCCCCTTGGTCACCCGCACCATCAGCCCCGGGCCGCTCGTGTCCGGCTCGACCTCGATCGAGCGCGCGGGGCCGCGCAGGACGGTGTGCTCGTCGCAGTAGGCCACCCCGCGGATCATCCCGATCACCCCGCGTCCGACCAGCACGCCGCCGGTGTCGTCGCGGATCAGCGGCACCGGGTCGACCTCGCCGCGCAACGCGAGCGAGAGGGCGCGCAGCGGCTGCGTCGGCAGGCTCCAGATGCGGGCGACGTCGGAGTCCGGCGAGGAAGGCACGAAGCCGAGCGACACGCCCGAGAGCTGTTCTTTTCGTAACAGCCGCAGCGCGACCGCCGCGAGGTCGGCATCGGTGCCCGCGACCACGAGATGATCGTGTTCCCCCAGCAAGGGGTCGATATCCGCCTTGCCGGGACGGCTCGGGACGTGCACCATTTCGACGTCGTCGATCTCCGGGAGTGTGGGCTCGCCCTCCGGACAGACCACCACTATTCCGCGCACCCGAAGGCCCTCCGTTACGCTCATGCACCGGCATTTACCAGCGCCAAACCACAAGTCGCCGAACACCTGGAGTGTCACATGCCGGCCATCGTGCTGATCGGGGCCCAATGGGGGGACGAGGGCAAGGGCAAGGCCACCGACCTGCTCGGCGACCGCGTCCAGTGGATCGTGCGTTACCAAGGCGGTAACAACGCGGGCCACACCGTAGTCCTTCCCGACGGGCAGAACTTCGCCCTCCACCTCATCCCGTCCGGGATCCTCACGCCGGGCGTCACCAACGTCATCGGCAACGGCGTCGTCATCGACCCGGGCGTGCTGCTCGACGAACTCGCCGGGCTGGAAGAACGCGACGTCGACACCAGCAAGCTGCTGATCTCCGCCGACGCGCACTTGATCATGCCGTACCACGTGGCGATCGATAAGGTCACCGAGCGTTACCTCGGCAGCCGCAAGATCGGCACCACCGGCCGCGGCATCGGCCCCTGCTACCAGGACAAGATCGCCCGCGTCGGCGTCCGCGTGCAGGACCTGCTCGACGAGAAGATCTTCCGGCAGAAGGTCGAGTCGGCACTGGAGTTCAAGAACCAGGTGCTGGTCAAGGTCTACAACCGCAAGGCGCTGGACGCGAACCAGGTCGCCGACGAGGTGCTGGCCGCGGGCGAGAAGTTCGCGCACCGCATCGCCGACACGCGCCTGCAGCTCAACCAGGCCCTCGAACGCGGCGAGACCGTGCTGCTCGAAGGCTCGCAGGGCACCCTGCTCGACGTCGACCACGGCACCTACCCGTTCGTGACGTCGTCGAACCCGACCTCCGGCGGCGCGAGCGCGGGTTCGGGCATCGGCCCCGGCAAGATCGAGACCGTGCTGGGCATCCTCAAGGCCTACACCACGCGGGTCGGCTCCGGCCCGTTCCCGACCGAACTGGACGACGAGTCCGGCGAGTACCTCCGCAAGCAGGGCGGCGAGTTCGGCGTCACCACCGGCCGCTCGCGGCGCACCGGCTGGTTCGACGCGGTCATCGCGCGCTACGCGGTGCGGGTCAACGGCATCACCGACTACTTCCTCACCAAGCTGGACGTGCTGTCCGGCCTGGAGAAGGTGCCGGTGTGCGTCGGCTACGAGGTCGACGGGTTCCGCACGTACGACATGCCGATGACGCAGACCGACGTGCACCACGCGCTGCCCATCTACGAAGAGCTGCCGGGCTGGTTCGAGGACATCTCGGGCTGCCGCACCTTCGAGGAGCTGCCGGCGAACGCGCGGGCGTACGTCGAGCGGCTCGAAGAGCTCTCGGGCGCGCGGATCTCGGCGATCGGCGTGGGGCCGGGCCGGGAGCAGACCATCGTGCGGCACGAGTTCGTCTGACCCCCTTCGCGTGCTAGGAAAGGTCCTTTCCTTGCAAATTTTGCAAGGAAAGGACCTTTCCTAGCGTCTTAAGCGAGCGAAGTCTTCACCGGCGTCGGGTTCCGGAACAGGTCCAGCACCGGGCAGTGCTCGTCCACCTGCCGCTTCAGGTCCTCGTAGACCTCCGCCCCGGCGGGCCCGCTCAGCTCGACCGAAACGCGCACGTCCCCGAAGCCCGGCCGGGTCTCCGAGAATCCGAAGAACCCGTGAAGGTCGATGTCGCCGTCCACGGTCACCTGCACGCCTTCGAGCGGCACACCGAGCTTCGCCGCCCAGAACTGGTACGTGATCACCTGGCACGAGCCCAGCGCGGCGAGCGCATACTCGACCGGGTTCGCCGCGGTGTCGGTGCCGCCGAGCGCGGCGGGCTCGTCGACGGCGAACGAGTGGTCGCGCACCCGCACGTCCACCCGGGTCGCGGTCCCGGGGTTCAGCGCGTTGGCGACGCTGAACGAGACGGCGGCGTTGCGCGGGTCGGCGTCGACGGCGGTCTTGGTTCCTTCGATGACATCGGTCAGCGACATCGGGTCTCTCCAGGATCGAAGTGTCGGACGCCGCCCAGGGTGGGCCAACACCGCGATCCGCGCGCATGATCCCAACTGGTGAACGGCGAAATATCCGCGAGGCGCCGTCGTTGCCGTCGAACATGACCATCGGAGTGGCACTCCCGTCCGGGGACACCGCGGACGCAGTCAACATCGTCGACGAACTCGTCACCCAGACCCGGCAGGCCGCCGACGCGGGGCT
This sequence comes from Amycolatopsis japonica, assembly GCF_000732925.1. Taxonomy (NCBI): domain Bacteria; kingdom Bacillati; phylum Actinomycetota; class Actinomycetes; order Pseudonocardiales; family Pseudonocardiaceae; genus Amycolatopsis; species Amycolatopsis japonica. Next base: position 8,651,545 of record NZ_CP008953.1, on the reverse strand, counting down.
GACGTCGGTCTGGTTCTCGCAGCAGATGGAGCACGACGCGATCACCGTCGCCGCCCTCGCGGGCCGGGCCGTCCCGGGCGTCACCGTCGGGACGAGCGTCGTCCCCATCTACCCGCGGCATCCCTTGCTGATCACCGGTCTCGCGCAGACGGCGCAGGCCGCCACCGGGGGCCGCTTCGTCCTCGGCCTGGGAACCGGCGCGAAGAACTGGCTCGAACCGGCGTACGGCATCGAGTACCCGTCGCCGATCAAACACCTTCGCGAGTACCTCACGATCCTCCGTCAGGTGCTCGACGGCGGCGAAGTCGACTTCCACGGCGAGACCGTCCGGGCGCACGCCAAGGGTTTCGCGGCCTCGCTTTCCGTCGCGGGGTCTTCGGACGTCCCGGTGATCGTCGCCGCGATGGGACGGCAGGCGCTGCGCGTCACCGGCGAGCTCGCCGACGGCACGATCCCGTTTCTCGCCGGGCCGAAGGCCCTTTCCGGGCTGATCGTCCCGGAGATCACCAAGGCCGCCGCCGGTCGTCCGGCGCCGCGGATCATCGCGATGGCCCCGGTCGTCGTGACCGACGATCCCGAGGCCGTGCGCGCCGCGGTCGACCGGCAGTACGCGTTCTTCCGCGACATCCCGTCCTATCGCGCGGTCTTCGACGCCCAGGGCGTGGATTCCGCCGGTGAGCTGGTGATCGCGGGGGACGAGGAGACCGTCGCCGCCGAGATCCAGCGGTACTTCGACGCAGGGGCGACCGAGGTCGTCGCTGCACAGAGCGGCATCCGGAACAGCGAAGAGCGGCTTCGCACCTGGCAGGTTCTCGGAGACCTCGTGAAGCGCTGACGCTCGTGTCATGAAAGGGCCGTTCAGGACATTTATCGTCCTGAACGGCCTTTCATGTCATTCAGGGGCCCAGTGGCCTTGCTCACAGCGTTCGGATTGTGCATACTCGTGCGCATAGCGAACACAGCTGGAGGTCCCCATGTCCCCTGCCGCGGCCCGTTCGTGGGTGGTCCCACTCGCCTGGACGGCGGTACTGCTCGACGGATTCGACCTGGTCGTCCTGGGCACGGTGCTGCCCGCGCTGCTCCGTGACCACGTCTGGGGCCTGACGCCGGGCACCGCGTCGGTGATTTCAACGGTCGGCCTGATCGGCATGACGATCGGCGCGCTGGCGATCGGCACGATCACCGACGTCATCGGCCGCCGGAAGGCGCTGATCATCGCGGTCACCGCGTTCTCGGCGTTCACGGCGCTCTGCGCGATCTCGCCGTCGGCGTTCGTCTTCGGCCTGCTGCGCTTCCTTGCCGGGCTGGGCCTCGGCGGCTGCCTGCCGACGGCGATCGCGCTGGTCACCGAGTACGCCCGCAAGGGCAAGGGCGGCAGCGCGACCACCACGGTGATGACCGGCTATCACGTCGGCGCGGTGCTCACCGCCCTGCTCGGCATCTGGCTGATTCAGCCGCTCGGCTGGCGGGCGATGTTCGTCGCGGGCGCACTGCCCGCGCTCGTGCTGGTCCCGCTCATGATCAAGTACCTGCCGGAGTCCGAGTCCTTCGAGCGGGCGCGGGAGACGCAGGAGAAGTCGGCGACCGAGGTCGTCGGCGGGCTGTTCCGCGGCGGGCTCCTGCGCGCCACCATCGCGTTCTGGGTGACGTCGTTCATGGGCCTGCTGCTGGTCTACGGGCTCAACACCTGGCTGCCGGAGATCATGCGCCAGGCCGGGTACCCGCTGGGTGCGGCGCTCGGGCTGCTGCTCACGCTGAACCTCGGCGGTGTCGTCGGCCTGCTCGTCGCCGGCCGGGTGGCGGACAAGGTCGGAGTCCGCCCGGCGGTGATCTTCTGGTTCCTCGGGGCGGCCGTGTTCCTCGCCCTGCTGAGCGTGAAACTGCCCGCCGTCGGCCTGTACGTGGCGGTGTTCCTCACCGGCGGTTTCGTGTTCAGCGCGCAAGTGCTCGTATACGCGTACATCGGCAAGACGTATCCGGACGTCATGCGCGCCACCGGGATCGGCTGGGCGGCGGGTGTCGGCCGGGTCGGTGCGATCTGCGGCCCGATCCTCGGTGGCGCGCTGCTGAGCGCCGGGATCGCGTATCCGTGGGGTTTCTACGCCTTCGCCGGAGTCGGGGCGTTGGGAGCGGCCGCGGTGACCGGAGTCCGAGCCGGCCGCTCCCGGGAGAACGTCTCCGCTACCCCAGTTCCTTGAGTTCCTTTTCCACGGCGGCGAGTTCCTCCTCGGAGCCCTGCACCTTCGGACCCGTGAACCACTTGCGTGCCGAGGCGAACCACCACACCGCCGCACCACCGAGTACGACGAGGAAGGCGATGGGCGTGTAGTTGAAACTGTCGATGGTGACCGGTGATCCCTGCGGAAGCATGAACAGTACGAAGATGAAGCAGACCCAGACGGTCGCGATGGTCCCGACGAGCTTGCCCCAGCGGCCGAGGTTCCACGGTCCTGGCTCGAAGTCGTCGCCCTTGCGCACCCGCAGGAACACCGGGATCACGTAGGCCACGTAAAGCCCGACGACGGCGATCGAGGTCACCGCCGCGTAGGCGGTCGCGCTCCACAGGTACGGCAGGGCGAGCAGGAGCGCGCCGCCCGCGGCCAGCCACACCGCGTTGGTCGGTGTCTGGGTGCGCTTGTTGATGCGGTGCCAGAACTTCGAACCCGGGATCGCGCCGTCGCGGGCGAAGGCGTAGATCATCCGCGAGTTCGCGGTCACCGACGCCATCCCGCAGAACAACTGGGCACCGATACAGATGAGCAGGAGGAACTTGCCGGTCGTCGCGCCGGTCGCGTCGATGAAGATCTGCGCGGGCGGCACCCCGGTCTCGGATTCCACGGCGCCGTCGTAGTCCTGGATGGCGAAAGTGAGGCCGATCAGCAGCACCCACCCGGCGACCAGGGAGACGAGGATCGAGTTGATGATGCCGCGCGGCCCGGCCTTCGCCGCGTTCTTGGTCTCCTCGGTCATATGCGCCGAGGCGTCGTAGCCGGTGAGCGTGTACTGCGCGACGAGGAGCCCCAGTAAGAAGACGTAGACCGGGGACGCCCAGCCGGTCTTGTTCACGAACTCGCCGAAGACGAAGGACGCGTCCTGGTGCTTGGCGGGCACGACGATCAGCACCCCGACGATGACCAGCACGCCCACCAGATGCCACCACACGCTGATGCTGTTCAGCAGCGCCACGATCTTGACGCCGAAGGTGTTCAGCAGACCGTGGATCACCAGGATGATCGCCAGCAGCAGGATCGTGTTGCCCGGCGTCGCCTCGAAGCCGAACTGCAGGTCGAGGAAGGCGTTCAGGAACAGCGCCGCGCCGAAGTCGATCCCCGCGGTGACGGCGATCTGCCCGATGAGGTTGAACCAGCCGGTGAACCACGACCACGCCGCGCCGTTGCGCGGAGCGAGCTTCGCGGCCCAGTAGTAGAGGCCGCCCGCGGTCGGATAGCTGGAGCAAACCTCGGCCATGCCCAGTCCGACCAGGATGACGAACAGGCCGACCAGCGGCCAGCCCCAGATCATCGCGGCGGGGCCGCCGGTCTTCATGCCGAACCCGTAGAGGGTCAGGCAGCCGGAGAGGATCGAGATGATCGTGAAGGAGACGGCGAAGTTGGAGAAGGTCGACATCGTGCGCCGGAGTTCCTGCGCGTAGCCGAGTTGGTGGAGCCGGGCACTGTCTTCGTCGGCGGGTTCTGCGGCCTGCTTGTCAGAGACATCCATCGGGCACCCACTTAAAAGGTATGCGGACAGACCATTGAGATCCGCCGAAATTAGGCCCGCCGACCTGCGCATGTCAAGGTCCCGTCAAGAAACCCGTCCCCAGATGTCAGGAAAGGGTCGTTCAGGACGAAGAACGTCCTGAACGACCCTTTCCTGACACTCACCGTCAGAAGCGCGCGAGCAAGGAGGCCTTGATGCCGCCGGTCAACTCACGACCGCGAGAGCTCAGCGCCCCTGGAACGCCTTCACGGCCTCCAGCGCCGTGTCCGGGTGGTCGGCGAAGTACCCGTCGACACCCGCCTTCAGGAACGCTTCCTGCTCGGCGAACGCGTTGCCGTACTCGGCGAGGTTCGCCGACGAACGCAGGTTCTGCGGGAGGAAGTTGTTCTCGTTGCGGAACGTGTACGGCCCGACCTTCAGCCCGGCCTTGTGCGCGTCGGCGACGAGCTTGGTCGGCTGCCCCAGCGCGCCGTTCACCACCGGGATGACCTGCGCCTTCTCCGGGCCCAGGTAGTCCGCGTACTTCGAGATCTCCTTCAGTCCCGCCGGCGTCACGAGGTCGGCGTACGTCCGCGGGTCACCCTTCGCGACGAAGTCGGCCGGAGCGCCCGACGCCGAGGTCAGCTGCAGCAGCGGCACCCGCACCTGGCGCGAGAGCTCGATCAGGTTCGACACCTCGAACGACTGGATGATCACCGGCGCCTTCGGGTGGTTTAGCCCGTTGCGCTTGAGCAGCTCGACCAGCTTCGGCTCGGTCGGGTTCTTGATCGACGAGAAGTAGGTCGAGTGCTTGATCTCCGGGTACGTCCCCAGCTCGCGGCGCAGTTCGCGGCCCAGGCGGCGCGTCAGGTCGAGCACCTCCTGGTAGGTGGCGATCTGGTAGCGGCCGTCGTAGATCTTGTTGTTCGGCCGCAGCTGCGGGATCCGCTCGGTCGCGCGCAGGGTCTTCAGCTCGGCGAGCGTGAAGTCCTCGGTGAACCAGCCGGTGAACGACGTGCCGTCGATGACCTTCGTCGTCTTCCGGCCCGCGAACTCGGGGTGCTTCGCGACGTCGGTGGTCCCGCCGATCTCGTTCTCGTGCCGGGCGACGAGCTGGCCGTCCTTGGTGGGCACGAGGTCGACGTCGACCCAGTCGACGCCCTGGCGGTAGGCGAGCTCATACGAGGCGAGCGTGTGCTCCGGGCGGTAGCCGGGGGCGCCGCGGTGTCCGACGATCACCGGCCCATCGTGGCCCTTGGCCGACGCCGACACATCTCGGGCACCCGGCTCGGCGGCGCCGGCCAACCCGGTGACACTGAGTACGGCGAGTCCGGACAGGGCGAGCACGCCCAGGCGCTTTCGCATGGTGGATGACCTCTTTCGCTTGAACTCGGGGTACCGCGCCACCCTTGACGCAGGAGGCGTCCGGACGGCGAAGACGGACCGGCGGAGGCCTGACCGCCGGGTGAACGCCGGATGGAACCACCCGCTCGAGGACGGCGACGTGTTCGGGGCTCACCGGCCCGGTTACCCTGTGCGTCGTGCGCGTACTGGTAATCGGGTCCGGCGCCCGTGAGCATGCACTCGTCCTCGCGGTCGCGGAAGACCCTTCCGTCACCGCACTGGCCTGTGCCCCGGGCAACGCCGGCACCTCTTCGGTGGCCGAGCAGCTCGGCGTCGACGCGGCCGACCCCGAATCGGTCTCCGCCCTCGCGAAGCAGTGGCAGGCGGACCTGGTGGTGGTCGGTCCCGAGGTCCCGCTGGTGGCGGGTGTCGCCGACGCGGTCCGGAAGGCGGGCATCGCCTGCTTCGGCCCGTCCGCGTCCGCGGCCAGGATCGAGGGCTCGAAAGCCTTCGCGAAGGACGTCATGGCGGCCGCGAAGGTGCCGACGGCGCACTGCGAGGTCGTCGACAACCCCGCCCGTCTCGATGCCGCGCTCGGCCGGTTCGGCCCCACCTGGGTGGTCAAGGACGACGGTCTCGCCGCGGGCAAGGGCGTCGTGGTCACCACGGACGTCGACGTCGCGCGCAAGCACGCCCTGATGCTGCTCGACGGCGGCCACCCGGTGCTCCTGGAGTCGTTCCTCGACGGTCCGGAAGCCTCTCTCTTCTGCTTCGTCGACGGCCGCACGGTCGTCCCGCTGCTGCCCGCGCAGGACTTCAAACGCGTCGGCGACGGCGACGCGGGCCCGAACACCGGCGGCATGGGGGCGTACGCGCCGTTGCCGTGGGCGCCGAAGGACCTGGTCGACGACGTCGTCGCCCGGATCGTCCAGCCCGTGGTCGACGAACTCGACAAACGTGGCGCCACCTTCTCCGGCCTGCTCTACGCCGGTCTCGCGCTGACTTCCGAAGGCCCGCAGGTCATCGAGTTCAACTGCCGCTTCGGCGACCCGGAGACCCAGGTCGTCCTGGCGCTGCTGCGCAGCCCGCTCGGCAAGGTCCTGCACGCGACGGCGACCGGCAAGCTCGCCGAACTGCCGCCGCTGGACTGGGATTCCGGCGCGGCGGTCACCGTCGTGCTCGCCGCCGACGGCTACCCCGGCAAGCCGAGGACCGGCGACGTCATCACCGGTGGCGAGCTGGAAGGCGTGCTCCACGCCGGCACCCGCCGCCGCGACGACGGCGCCGTGGTCTCCTCCGGCGGCCGCGTGCTGTCGGTCGTCGGCACCGGCAAGAACCTGAAGGCCGCCCGCAAGGACGCCTACGCGACGGTCGAGAAGGTCCACTTGGCCGGCTCCCACCATCGCACCGACATCGCCCTGCTCGCCGCCAAGGGAGAGATCGCCACCCCGGTCTCGTGAATTCCGGACGGAACCGCTCCGGTCCTTGGTGCGTCTAACCCGGTATTTCCGGCAAAGCTTAGGCAGCCGATACATCCGCGTTGGTAGCCTCAGACAGGACGAACGGTCACCGTGCGCAGTGTCCAAGGGGTGGGGAATGGCAGCATCGGGCAAGGTCCAGGACCTCACGTCGGCGGTCCCGACGCCACCGTCGGTGGCCGACATCAGAGTCGATCCGTCGAAGCTGCTCGAAGTGGCGAAGATCGTCGAAGAGCAGGTCGACGCGTTGCAGGACAAGCTCATGACGCGGCTCGACCAGCTGCGGATCGACACTCCGGCCAACGACACCGTGAGCGTGCACGCGACCGACGTGTGGAACTCGCTGGTGGCCGACGGCGACCAGTCGTACGCCGCGCAGGTCCGGGCGTACGTGGCCGGTCTGCGGGGATTGGTCAGCCAGCTCCGCACGGCGGCCAAGGAGTACAAGACCAGTGATGCGGACAAGGCGGCCGCTCTCGGGGACCGTGGTGTTCACCGGGCGTAGGCCCCGTGTGCTGGTGTCCGGCGGCGTGCTCACCCTCGCCCTGGCCGGATGTACCACGGACACGGGCGGTCAGCCGTTCCCGAACGAACCCGCGCTGGCTTCGGCCACGCAGGGTGCCAAGGCGTCCGCGCTGCCCGCCAGGCCCGCCGAGTTGACCCTCCAGGGTGTCGATCCGTGTGTCCTGCTCGCCGATCCGCAGCTCGACCGGCTCAAGATCAACAGCAAACCGCGCCCGGCCGCGGAACCGATCGACGGCCCGACCTGTGTCTTCGACGCCGACGCCGAACAGCCTTTCCACAGTTACTACGTCCGCACGATCACCGCGGACGTCGAAGAATGGTTCACCGGCAAGCGCCGCAAGAACAGCATGACGACGGAACCGACGCAGGTCGACGGGTTCCCCGCCATCAGGAACCACCGCGACACCGGCACGCCGGGTGATTGCGAAACGCTCGTCGGCGTCGCGAAAGGACAGACGCTGGCGGTGCGGGCCGTCACCATCACCGCGGGCGCGTTCACCATGCCGCAGCTGTGCGAGAAGTCCGCACTGGCGGCCGATTTGGCTTTGCAGACCTTGAAAGCACGCAATTAGGGAGGGCGGCGTGAACGTTTCCGACCTCGCGGGCAGGCTCCGCGATCTTCGGTTCGACGGCTACACCGACACCGGGATCGCGACCGAGATCGAGCAGTTCCGCAGCGGCGACGGCACCGGCAGCATCGGCATCGCCGTCGACGCGCTGAAATCCGTCGCGGGCGCGCTCGCCGACACCGACAAGACGCTGCGTGACGAGCTGGGCAAGCTCGGCGTGGAATGGCAGAGCGAAGCGGGCGGCGCCGCCGGTCAGGTGTTCACCGAGCAGGCGGGTTTCTCCCAGGACGCGAACACGAAGGTCTCGCATTCCGCGGAGATGATCTTCGCCCAGGGTGAGGCCTTCAACCGGACGCTGCACAAGCTCCCGGATCCGGACGTGGTCCGGAAGGGCGCCGGCGGCCTGACCGTCGGCGACGTCCTGCTGAGCCTCATCGGGTTCGAGACCGACCACGCCAAGACCGTCAGCGCCGCGAACAACGCGCGGGCGCAGGCGCAGGAGGCGTTGAACGACTACGCCAAGACGAGCGGCGAGAACCTGCTGACGACCGACACCCTGGCCGATCCGCAGGCGATGAACCTGACCCAGACCACGACGACCGCCGGCGCGGGCGGCGGGTCCGCCCCGCTCGACCTCGCGGGAACGGCCACGGATCTGACCCCGGACGGCAGCGTGCGGCCCGCGTCGGCCGCCGTGGAGTCGAAGTACGTGCCGCCGGTCGCGCAGCCGGTCAGCAACCCGAAGGCGCCGTCGTACGACGCCCCGACTCCGGCCTATGGCGTCGCCATGGGCGGCGGGACGGCCAGGAAGACCGCTTCGGCGGCACCCGGCGCGACCGCTCCCGCGTCGGCGGGCTCGACGACCCCGGCCGGCACTTCGCGGCCGGCTCCCGCCCCGGGCTCCGGCTGGGTGACGCCGAACCGGCCGTCCCCGCAGCCCGAACAGGGCAGGCCTTCGTACCCGGTCACCGGCCCTCCCGCTTCGCCGCCGTTCGTCCCGCCGGGCGCGCCGTCCAACCCGAACATCCCGCCGGGCCAGTCCACCGGCAGCCTGCCGCCGAACAGCACCACGTCGGCGCAGCCGGTCGGCAAGTCCTTCGGCACCGGTCCCGGTATCGACGCCGCGCTCGGCAAAGGCGCCGGTTCCAGCTCCGGCCCCGGTGTCTTCGGCAACGTCGGCGGCGGCGCCGGTGGCGACCAGGCGCTCGGCAAGGGCCGCTCGGTCGGCTCCGGACCGCAGGCGCCGTTGGCCCCCGGCAACGAATCCGGTCGCGGCTTCCCCGCCGTCCCGAAGATCACCGGCCCGGCCGCGGGCGATCTGGGCGCCGGTGCCGCCGCGCTCGGCGCCGGTGTCGCCGGTGGCGCGCTGAGCGGCGACAAGGAACGCGACCGCCGTCCCCGCCAGGAAGGCGGCGTGAAACCGACCCGCCAGCTGCCGATCGGCGAGCTTCCCGAAGAGGAGGCCATGCGGCGCTCGGAGAAGATCGGCGCGAAGCAGCCGAAGCCCGAGTCGAAGTTCATGGAGCGCGCGGCCACCCAGGACGTCGAAGAGGACGCGGAGCACATCAGGCGTTATGGCGTCGACGACAAGGATCTGTTCACCGACGAGCGCTTGGTGTCGCCGGACGTGATCGGTGACCACGGCAACTCCGAAACGCGTTGACCCTGTGCCGAACGACAACGGCAGCCTGGTGCTGTCCGCACTCGAGTTCGAAATGCTCTGGGAAGCCGAAAGGCTGCCCCGCCGCCATGTCGCACTCGACGTGCCGAGCCCCGGAACGACCCATACGGAGCGGGCGGCACTGATCGAAGAGGCCTGGGAATCCCTGCGCGCGCGAGGGCTCGCGCGGGGACACCAGGCGTCGGGCGAGCTGGTCGACATGCTGAACCTGTTCGCGCACCCCCGGCTCGCGATCGACGTCTGGGTGTGGACCGACCGCGAGATCAAGGGGCAGGCGGTCAGCGTCGGCAACCAGGCGTTGCTCGGCGTGATCGACGCCGGTCAGGTGTGGCTGATCCCGGCGCGCGAAAGCTCGCTGGCCGAAGCCGCCGTCTCGGTCGCGGGTGATCTCGGCCCCGGTGTCGGCCAGTCGATCAGCATCCCCCACGACGTCCTCGTCCAAGCCGACGCCGCGGCCCGCGGCGAGGCGAAAGCGCTGGTCACGGCCTTGGAAGATCTGGACGTGCCCCTCTGGCAGGCGCAGGAGGTGGCGGGCATGCTGCTGGGCCAGGAGGCGCGCGGCCAGTTCGGTGCCGAACGCGCGGGCCGCGACGGCCGCCCGCGGCGCGCGGACGGCGTGGTCGCCTTCTACGACACGGACGCGGGCCGCTATCTGTTCCAGGTCGCGCGGAACCGCGACGGGCGGGATTGGGCGACCATCACCCCGGCGGACAATCAACTGCTGGCGACGAGGATCCGGGAAGTCGCCGATTTCTGATTCGCCCGATTATCGGCGGGGTGGAAGTTGGCGTGGATACGCACACGGCCCCCTGCCGAGGTCTTAAAGTATGCGCGGGAACCGTCTTGATCGGCCGCGCGTCAGATCGGGCGGACACAAGTTTTTCCGTGAAGGGGATGACGAACCGTGCCTGTGTACGACCCGGATTCCATGGGGATCGCCGCCGGTCAGGTGGAGAAGCTCAAGGACGAGTTCGAGAAGACCAAAAAAGGCGTCACCGGGATGGATGACGAGAAGGAAAGCCCCTTCGGCGGAGTGGACGAGCACGGCGACGCGCAGGGCGCGGTCGGCAAGTTCAAACAGGGTGTCCACAACGAATTCGATTCGGCCGGTCAGCTGATGGAGGCCACGGCCTTCGTGCTGCGAAAGGCCGCGGGGCTGATCAAGGAGACCGAAGCGGTCCACGTGGACAACCTGAAGGTGCACGGGGACCTGTGACGACTCGCCAGGCCTGGGGGCCGAAGACCAAGGGGGCTTGAGCAGTGGCTTTGAACGGTGTCGGCGCCGGCACGCCGGACGGCTGGGACGGACTGACCCAGAAGGCCGAGCAGATCAGCAAGGTCAACCTCGCCGCCATTCAGAACGCGTCGAGGCAGTTCAAGACGGCCGCCGACAACGCGGGTGACCACAGCGCGGCGTTGTCGACGTCGACCGAGGCGCTGAACGGCGGCGTCTGGGCCGGGCCCGCCGCGGAGGCCTTCTTCGAGTACGTCAAGTCGATCACCAAAGCCGGGAAGAACGTCGAAGAGCAGCTGGGCAAGGTCGTCGACGACCTCGATCGCGTCCACACCGATCTCGGCAACATCAAGGCCCAGGTGAAGGGCGTCTACGAAGACGCCGAAGCGGCGGTCAACAAAAGGAACACCCAGGCGGAGTCGGACAAGAACGCGGCGATCACGGCCGCCGCGCAGGCCGAGAAGGATCACAAACCGGCGCCGAGCCCTTCGGCTGACGAGATCATCCAGAAGGCCAAGACCGACATCAACGGCATCGCCAAGGACGCGGACGGCCGGGTCAAGGGCCTGCTCGACCAGGCCAACCAGATGATCCAGAAGTCCCAAGAACTGATGAAGAAGGACATCCAGGGCGGCTATTCCACCGTCCCGATGCCCGGCAAGGACGGCTCCGTCCCCAAGCGCACCGGCGGACTCCACGCCGGTGGCGGCGGTGGAGGAGGAGGCGGCGGTGGCGGTGGGGGCGGCGGCCTCGGCCCGAGCGGCGGCCCGCCGTCGACGACGCCGCCGGGCAACGTCCAGCAGTGGATCCAAGAGGCCATCAAGATCCTGCAGGCCAACGGGATCCCGGTGACCGAGGCGGATATCCAGAAGATCTGGACGATCATCGAGAAGGAGTCCGGCGGTAACCCCAACGCCATCAACAACTGGGACTCCAACGCGGCGAAGGGCACGCCGTCGAAGGGGTTGATGCAATGCATCGACCCGACCTTCAACGCGCACAAGCTTCCCGGGCACGACGACATCTACAACCCGGTCGACAACATCATCGCGGGCGTGCGGTACACGTTCTCGCGGTACGGCGGTTTCGAAGGCCACCCGGGCCTGAAGTCCATGGCCGGGGGCGGCGGATACCAGGGCTACTAACGAGCTCGACCGGCTCGCTTGCCGCGTTTCGGGCCCGCCGGAAGTACGTGAAGGCCCCCTTCATTGCGCTAGACGCAGTGAAGGGGGCCTTCATGTACTTGGGAAAGGAGGCCTTCACGGATATCAAGTCACTTCCGTCACGCGTGTCGTCCGTCCAGTCACGCGAGTCCCCCGGCCGGCGCACCCCAAGGGCCCGCCGTCAGTAGTCCTTGAGTGCCAAGGCGTTCGCCGCTTCCGTGAGCGGCCGCATGGCCGCCTTCATCAGCCGGTCCCGGAACGGCAGATGAGGCAGCACCCGCATCGACTGGATCTGTTTCCACTGACGGAACCGCGTCTGACTCTTCTGGTTCATCGCCGCCAGCGCTTGGTTCTTGAGCACGAACGGCCGCATTTCCCTTTCGTAGGAAGCAAAAGCGGCGCGGTGGTCAAGAGAAGCGGCCAGCGACCCGGCGAGCACGTAGGCCCCGACGATCGCCAAACTGGTGCCCTGCCCCGAAAGCGGTGACGGTCCATAGCCCGCGTCGCCGACCAGCGCGACCCGCCCGTCGGTGAACCGGTCCATCCGGATCTGGGTCATGGAATCGAAGTACAGCTCGCTCGACGCCATTTCGCGAAGCAGCCGCGGCACTTCCCAGCCTTGGCCGGCGAACCGGTCGGCGATCAGTTTTCGTTGCTGCTCCAGGTCGTGCCGGTCGAAGTCGAGCTCCGGCGACTGGAAACCGAGCATCGCCCGCGCTTCCGTGTTCTTTCGCGCGCTGTACAGCCCGGCCAGTTTCCCCGGCGTCATGTGGAAGGTCTGCCAGCGGTCCAGATCGAGGAAGTTCGGCACGGTGAACACCGCGAGATAGGTGTCCATGTAGTGTGAAAACTCTTTCTCCGCACCGAAAACCAGTGACCGCACCGCCGAGTGCTGCCCGTCCGCGCCGATGACGAGGTCGAAGTCCCGAGCCTCTCCGCGTGCGAAGGCGACTCGGACACCGTCGGTGCGCTGCGTGATCCCGGTGATCCAGTCCCCGTAGACGTACTCGACACCCTCCTGAGCGACGGAAGCCAATGTGTCGGTGAGGTCGTCCCGCAGGATCTCGACGTCCTCGCTGTCGGTGAGCCCGCCGGTCAGCGTGTGGTCGGTGACGTTCACGAGGGTCTTGCCCTCGCCGTTCACGAACGACATCCCGCGCATGTCCGTCCGCAGCTCCCGGAGGCGTTCGAGCACCCCCATCCGGTCGACGACGCCGAGCGCCGTACCGCGGATGTCGACCGCGTGCCCGCCGACCCGGGGCGCGGGCGCCCGCTCCACGACCGTCGGCGCGAAACCGTGCCGGCGCAGCCAGTACGCCAGCGTCGTACCGGCGATACCCGCGCCCGAAATCAGGACCTTCCGCATGTCCACTCCTTGTGTACGGCGTTGTGAAGCACTGCGTACAACGTATGGACGCGTCGGCTCAGTCCCAGGAAAAAGCCTCGAAAACCTTCGCTGCACTAGTGCGATGCGGGTAGTGCGCCGCCTGAAATGCGGTAACGTGCACTATGGCAAGAACCGATCCGCCCTACCTGCGGATCGCCGCCGAGATCCGTCGCCGGATCACGTCCGGCGAGCTTCGCGAGGGCGACAAGGTCCCGTCGACCCGCCTGATCATCGCCGAGTGGGGCGTGGCGATGGCGACCGCGACGAAGGTGCTCGCCACGCTCAAACGGGACGGCCTGGTCGTCGCCAAACCCGGCGCGGGCACGGTCGTCGCGAGCCGCACCCGGAAGGCCGCGCCGAAGACCGAGGCGGAGCTGTCACGCGAGCGAGTGGTGAAGGCCGCGATCCGGATCGCCGACGCCGAGGGCATTCGCGCGCTCTCGATGCGCCGCGTCGCCTCCGGGCTCGGCGTCGCGACGATGGCGCTTTATCGCCATGTCACCGCGAAGGAGGAGCTGATCCTCGAAATGGCGGACATGGCACTCGGCGAGATCCGTTTCCCGCCCGAGCCGCCATCCGGCTGGCGGGCCCAGCTGGAGCTGATGGCGCGAGCGCAATGGGCTCTGTTCCGTCGGCATCCCTGGCTCGCGCAGGCGCTCTCGATCACCCGCCCGCAGCCACTGCCGAATCTGCTGACGCACGCCGATTGGGCGACCCGCGCGCTCGACGGTCACGGCCTCCCGCCGTCGACGATCATGTACGCGCACATCACGATCTTCAACCATGTACGCGGCATCGCCCTCAACTTCGAGGCCGAAGCCGACACCGAATCCGGAACGGCGGTCACGGCCGACGCCTGGCTGGCGGAGCACGAGCCGATCCTCTGGGATCTGGTGTCCGGCGGTCGTTTCCCGAACTTCGCCGGTGTCGTCTCGCGCGCTCCGTTCGACTACGACCTCGACACGCTCTTCGAGTTCGGCCTGCAACGGCTCCTCGACGGCTACTCGGTTCTCCTCGCGAAGTCCGGTTAGCCTCACGTCATGCTCATCCCCGGTCCCGCCGCACGTTCCGACGTCCCGCCGTTCCACGTCATGGACGTCCTTTCGGCCGCACAGGCCCGGCAGCGCAGCCACGGCGACCTGGTCCCGTTGCTCGCCGGGCAGCCGTCCGCCCCGGCGCCGGGACCGGTGCTCGAAGCCGCGCAACGGGCGCTGAAGGACCACAACCTCGGCTACACCGAGCAGCTCGGCATCCCGGAGCTGCGCGAGGCCGTCGCGGAGCACTACAACCGCACGTACCCGGTCGACGTGAGCCCGCAGGACGTCATCATGACGACCGGTTCCTCCGGCGGCTTCCTGCTCTCGTTCCTCAGCGCCTTCGAGGCGGGCGACCGCGTCGCGATGGCGCGTCCCGGCTATCCGGCCTACCGCAACCTGCTGAAGGTGCTCGGTTGCGAGGTCGTCGAGTTCGCCACCGGGGCGGACACGAACTTCCAGCCGACCGTCGCGCTGCTCGACGAATTGGGGCCGGTCAAGGGACTCATCGTGGCCAGCCCGAGCAATCCGACCGGCACCGTCCTGCCGCCGGGTGAACTGGCGGCGATCAGCGGCTGGTGCGCGTCACGCGGTGTGCAGCTGATCAGCGACGAGATCTACCACGGGATCTCCTATGGCGCCGGGCTCGATTGCGCCTGGCAGTACGGCAACGAAGCGCTCGTCCTCGGCTCGTTCTCCAAGTACTTCGCCATGACCGGCTGGCGGCTCGGCTGGATGCTCGCGCCGCAGCGGCTGCATCGCGCCATCGACGTCCTGACCGGCAACTTCACCATCTGCCCGCCCGCGGTCTCCCAGCACGCCGCGGTCGCCGCGTTCACCCCGGAGGCGTACGCGGAGACCAACGGTCACGTCGAGCGCTACCGGGCCAACCGCGACGTGCTCTTCGCCGGTCTCAAGGGCATCGGCATCGACAAGCTCGCGCCGGCCGAAGGCGCCTTCTACGCCTACGCCGATGTCTCCGCGTACACGACCGACAGCCTCAGCTGGTGCCAACGGCTCCTCGCCGAAACGGGCGTCGCGATCGCCCCCGGGATCGACTTCGACCCGGTCGACGGCGGCCGGTTCGTGCGGTTCTCCTTCGCGGGTTCTCGCGAGGACATCGACGAAGGGGTCCGCAGGCTGGGCCAGTGGCTCACCGCTCAGGGGGAACCCGGAAATCACCCTGAACGTTAGGCGGAATGAAGGCGCTCGCGAGCTTCGCCTGACAACCTGGACTCACCGGGCCCGCTCGGGCACGGTGAGGCAATCGGAGGATGCCATGTTCTGGAAGATCGTCGGCGGGCTGATCCTGGCTTGGGTGGCCTTCATGGTGCTCGGATCCGTGCTCGGTTTCCTCGTGAAGGCCGTCTTTTGGATCGCCGTCATCGGCGGCGCGGTCTTCCTCGGCACGGCCGCGTACGGCGCCATCAAGGGCAAGGGCACCCCGAAGCAGCTCCGCCGCTAAGGCTTACGCGCCACCCCGCCGAGCGACGTGAAGTTCACGGGCGAAAGCGGGGTGAAGCGCGGGCCGTCCGGCCACCACAGGTGCGGGTACGTCAGCCCGGGCTCCATGAGATCGAGTCCTTCGAAGAACGACTCGATCTCGTCACGCGTGCGGTACAGCGTGTCCAGCCCCGTGCCGTTGAAGCGCTTTTCGAGTGCCGTCGCGACGTCGGCGGCTTCGGAGCCATCGGCGGGGTTGTGCTGGTGCAGCAGCGCGACGAACGAGCCCGGGGCCAGCGCGTCGACGTAGGCGCGGACGGTCTTCCGCGCCTCGTCGAGGTCCTGGATGTGGTGGACGATCGCGCACAGGACGAGCCCGACGGGCCGGTCGAAGTCCAGCCGGTGGGTGCGGGCGAGTTCCTCGACGACCTCGGCCGGTTCGGTCAGATCCGCGGCCACCATATGCGCGAAGTCGTTCGCCGCGAGCAGCGCGCGGCCGTGCGCCTGCACCACCGGATCCCGGTCGACGTAGACGACCTGGGCTTCGGGGTTGTACCGCTGCGCGACCTGGTGCGTGTTGTCCATGCTCGGGAAACCGGAACCGAGGTCGAGGAACTGGTCGATGCCTTCCCGGTCGGTCAGGTAGCGCACGGTCCGCACCAGCCAGTGCCGCACTTCTTTGGCCATCGCCTGCGCGTCCGGCGAGATTTCCAGGATCTGGCGCAGTGCCACCCTGTCCGCTTCGTAGTTGTCCTGGCCGCCCATCAGCGCGTCGAAGACCCTCGCGATGCTCGGCCGGTCGAAATCGACGGGCACGAACGGGCGCTGGTCCGCTGACATGGGCACCTACCGGGGTAACTCGGTTTGGACGCGTTCAGCGTAGGTCATCCGCTTCACCGCGCGTAAGCGGATGAGCGGTGAGGGTGAATTATTCCTCCGAAGAGCCGAAGCCGGATTTCGCTGTTGTCACGCCGACCCAGCGTTCGGCCTTCATCCCCACCGCCCGTGCACCGTCCACATTGGACTGACGATCGTCGAAGAACAGGCAGTCGCCCGGTTCGGCGCCGAGTTCGGCGAGCAGGATCCGATAGATCTTCGCGTCGGGCTTCATACAGCCGAGGTCACCCGAGAAGAGCTTCACGCGGAACAGCTTCGCCCACTCCTGCTCGCGCACCCACCGGCCGAAGGTGGACGACGCGTTCGAGAGCAATGCGAGCGCCGCGCCTGCCTCGTGCAGCCCTTCCAGCAGTTCGAGGACGTCCGGTTCGAGGTGCGTCCAGCCCTCGACGTCGATGCGGGTCAGCTCGTCCGCGAACGCCTTGTCGACAGGCACGTTCAGCGCGCGGCCGACGTTCTGCCAGTACTCGAGGTCCGAGCCGCCCGAGTCGTACTGGACCCGCTCGGCCCAATAGTGCGGCTCGAAGTCGGCGAGATCGAGGTCGAAGGCCTTGGCCAGGGTCGGCAGCGCGTCGGTGTGCTCGCTGATGACGTCGCCGTAGTCGAAGACGATCCAGTTCATGTTCAGCCCCCGGTCTTGACGCGTTGAAGGGTTTCTTCGATGTCCGCCGCCGAAAGGTCCCGGTGCGCGACGAAGCGGATCCGGCCCGAGCTCGGCAGCGTCAGGATCCCGAGCCCGGCCAGCCACGCCAGCCGTCCTTCGAGATCCGGTGCGGTGACCTGCACGATGTTGGTCTCGGGAGCGTTGACCTCCCAGTCGAGCTCGGCGAACCCGGCCGCGAGCCGGGTCGCGTTCTCGTGGGTCTCGGCGAGGTCGCCGATGCGGTCCAGCGCGACCATGCAGGCCGCCGCCAGCACGCCGCCCTGCCGGACGCCGCCGCCGAGCATCTGGCGCATCCGCCGCGCCTTCTCGACGAACTCCTCGCTGCCGGCCACCACCGAGCCGACGGGCGCGCCGAGCCCCTTGGAGAAACAGGCGGACACGGTGTCGACGCCGACCGTGAGGGCCGCGGGCGGGACCTCCAGCGCGACCGACGCGTGCCAGATGCGGGCGCCGTCGAGGTGCACGGTCAGCCCGGCCTCCTTCGCGATCGCCACCAGCTGGGCGTGCTCGTCGGGCGGGGTGACCGCGCCGCCCGCCGTGTTGTGCGTGTTCTCCAGGCACAACAGCGGGGTGCGCAGCGCGTAGTACGGCCCGCGCGGGACGCCGATCGCGGCCGAAAGCGTCTCCGGCGTCGGCCGCCCGGGCCCGGCGTCGTGCTCCAGCGGCTCCGGCATGCCGCCCGCGAGCCACGCGGCGGAACCGAGCTCGTCGGTGATGACGTGCGAGCCCCGCGGCGCGAGGAACCGGTCGCCACGCTGGAGATGGATGCTCAGCGCGATCAGGTTCGCCATGGTCCCGGACGGGGTCCAGAGCGCGGCGGGCATGCCGAGGAGTTTCGCGGCGCGCTGTTCCAGCGCGGCGACGGTCGGATCGCCGTCGAGGACGTTGTCGCCGACCTCGGCCTTCGCCATGGCCTGGCGCATGACGTCGTCGGGCCGGGTGACGGTGTCGGAGCGGAAATCGATCAGCGGGAGAGAGCGCGAGGTCACGGTACGATCACATCACATCGACGGGCCCGCCATGAATCTCCTCCCCGGCTGGTCCGCCGCGCCCGCTCATGCAACCGTGGACGCCCCCGGTTCCGTCCTACCCACCGACGAGGCAAGAGCGGAGACAAAAACCGCGTGAACCAGCGCGACGAACAAGAGTTCGCGGAGTACTTCGCCGCGAAGCGGGACTCCGTGCGCAGGACCGCGTACATGCTCTGCGGTGACTGGCATCGTGCGGACGATCTCGCGCAGACGGCGTTCGTCGCGCTGCACCGGAGGTGGAAGAAGATCAGAGAACGGGCGGCGACCGACGCCTACGTGCGGAAGACGCTGGTCAGGGCGGCCATCGACGAGTCGAGGCGGCCGTGGCGGCGGGAGTGGCAGACCGAAGAGCTGCCCGAACCGCCGCAGGACGGCTTCGACCTCGGCGAACAGGTCGTCACCAGGGAAGACCTGCTGGCCGCGTTACGGGAAGTGCCCCCGAAGCAGCGGGCCGTGCTGGTGCTCAGGTTCTTCGAGGGGCTGGACGTCGGTGCCGCGGCGAAGGCGCTGGGCTGCAGCGAAGGGAACATCAAGAGCCAGACCGCGCGCGGGCTGGCGAACCTCAGGCAGGTCATGGAGAAGGAGGAGGTGGCACGGGATGGACGAGAATGACCTGAAGGCGTTGTTCCGTGACGCCCCCGGCGACGCGCCGTCGCCGACCTTCGACACCGCCGACGTGGTCCGCGCCTCGAAACGCGCCACTGCCCGACGCCGAAACGGTATCGCGGTGGCCTGTAGTGCGGTGGTTTTGGTGCTGGCCGGAGTGGGCATGTTCGGCGTGCTCGGCGGAACCGACTTCGAACTGGGGACCGCGGCCAAATCCGATCAGGAAGCGGCGTCCGCGGGGCAACCCGGGGCCGCGTCCGCACGTCCTCAGAACGGGGAGTCCTCGAACTTCTCGAACCCGCCGCCTCAGCAGGGGGGCGGCGGAGTAGAGAAGACCGGCCCATTGGTGGCCGAAGGCACCTACGGGTGCGACCAGGTGGACCGGGAGCTCGCCACCGCCCTCGCTGGCGAGCTCCCGGTCCCCGTGGATGTCGCCAAGTCGACGCCCGGCGACATCTGTACGACGGGAGCCAGGTCCGCGGGGTTCCAGGTGCCGGGCGGCACGGTCTCCGCGGCGGTCTACCCGGCGGGTTCGTCCGTCCCGGTGATGCCCACCGGAGCGGCCGAGGCGCGGCGGACCACCCCCAAGGGGTCTCTCGTGGTCGTGGTGAGCCTCGGCGACGGTTCGGGCAGGCCCGCCCTTCCCGAGTCCGACGTCGACAGGCTGGTCGGCGTGCTCGCCGCCCGGTATTAACCGAGCTGGCAAAATAGCCCGCCATGACCGCCGCAGCGACCACACCGAAGGGTGAGCGACGCCGTGCCGAGCTGATCGAGGCCGCCTCGTCGCTCCTGGCCGAGGGCGGTTTCGACGCCGTGCGGCATCGTGCGGTCGCCGAGCGGGCCGGTCTTCCGCTCGCTTCGACGACGTACTACTTCGATTCGCTGGAAGAGCTGGTCACCGCCGCGGTGGAGCACCACGCGAAAGTGGAACTGGAGGACGGGCGGCAGCGTCTCGACGAGCTGGCGACCCGCAATCGCGGCGTCGAGGCCACCGTCGACCTGGTGCTGGACATGCTCCTCGGCCCGCTCCGCCCGGATCGCGAGGCCGACGCCGAAGCGGTCCTCCTGCGCTACGAACGCCTCGTCGGGACAGGGCGCCGTCCGTACCTTCGGCCCCTGATGCGGACGCTGTCCGCGCAGCTGTACGAGCTGCTCCACGAGATCTTCGCGCGCTCCGGCACTCCTGTGGACGCCACCGAACTGGAGCGGCTCGTCGCCTTGGTCGACGGCGCCGTGGTCAACGCGCTCATCGAGGTCGACCCGGAGCCCCGGGCCGCCGCCGCGCGCATGCTCCAGGCGGCCCTGGCCTGAAACTCCCGCGTTTCGTCCTCTGAATGCGGTAGTTGGTGTCGCGAACCACCGCATTCAGAGGACGAAACGCGGGGCGGGTTAGTCTGGCCGCGTGACGGACAAGCCCCGCATCCCCAACGTGCTCGCCGGCCGCTACGCCTCGCCTGAGCTGGTCGAACTCTGGTCCCCGGAACGCAAGGTCGTGCTGGAGCGCGAGCTCTGGCTCGCCGTGCTCCGCGCGCAGGCCGACCTCGGCGTCGAGGTGCCGGACGGTGTCGTCGCCGACTACGAACGCGTCCTGGAGCAGGTCGACCTCGACTCGATCGCCGCACGTGAGCGCGTCACCCGGCATGACGTGAAGGCCCGCATCGAGGAGTTCAACGCGCTCGCCGGGCACGAGCACGTCCACAAGGGCATGACGTCGCGGGACCTCACCGAGAACGTCGAGCAGCTGCAGGTGCTGCGGTCGCTGGAGCTGGTGCGCAGCCGCGTCGGCGCCGTGCTGGCCCGGCTCACCGCGATCGCGGTCGAGCACGCCGACACGGTGATGGCCGGTCGTTCGCACAACGTCGCCGCGCAGGCGACGACCCTCGGCAAGCGGTTCGCCACCGCCGCCGACGAACTGCTGGTCGCCTTCGACCGGCTCGAGAACCTCATCGGCCGCTACCCGCTGCGCGGGATCAAGGGCCCGGTCGGCACCGCGCAGGACATGCTCGACCTGCTCGGCGACGAGTCCACTTTGGACGAACTGGAGTCGCGGGTCGCGGCCCACCTCGGCTTCGAGAACGTGTTCACCAGTGTCGGCCAGGTGTACCCGCGTTCGCTCGACTTCGACGTGCTGTCCACCGTCGTCCAGCTCGCGGCCGCCCCGTCGAGCCTGGCCAAGACGATCCGCCTGATGGCGGGCCACGAGCTGGTCACCGAGGGCTTCAAACCCGGCCAGGTCGGCTCGTCGGCCATGCCGCACAAGATGAACACGCGCTCTTGCGAGCGGGTCAACGGGCTCGCCGTGGTGCTGCGCGGTTACCTGTCGATGATCGGCGAGCTCGCCGGCGACCAGTGGAACGAAGGCGACGTGTCCGACTCCGTCGTCCGCCGGGTCGCGCTGCCCGACGCGTTCTTCGCGCTCGACGGTCTGCTGGAGACCTTCCTCACGGTGCTGGCCGAGTTCGGCGCCTTCCCGGCGGTCATCGGACGTGAGCTCGATCGCTATCTGCCGTTCCTCGCGACCACCAAGGTGCTCATGGCCTCGGTCCGCGCGGGGGTCGGGCGTGAAACCGCTCACGAGGCGATCAAGGAGAACGCCGTCGGCGTCGCGCTCGCGATGCGGGAGCAGGGGCTGGCCGAGAACGACCTCCTCGACCGGCTCGCCGCCGACGAGCGCATCCCGCTCGACCGCGGTGAGCTGGACAAACTCCTCGCCGACCGCATCTCGTTCACCGGTGTCGCGCCGCGTCAGGTGGCCGCGATCGCGTCCCGCGTCGAGGCCATCCTGGAACGTTTCCCGGAGGCGGCGAACTACTCGCCGGCCCCGATCCTCTGACCTGTGAGCAGCCCCACCACGGGGCGTTCACAGAGTGAGACGAAGTTACTCGATCGGGCGAAATGCCTAATCTCGATCGCTGAACCCGGAGCGCCAGGCCGCCCATGAGGCGGCCTGGCGTGTTTGTATCGCGCCTTGCGCGCCGAACCCACGGAAGAAGCGATGAGATCCACGCTGTCGAAAATCGTCGCCGTCGTCACGGCCGGAGCGGCCACCCTCGCCCTCGCCGCCTGCGGCTCCGGTGACGCGGGTGCGAGCGCCCAGAAGCTGCGGGTCGGCACCCTGACCGACGCGCCGCCGTCCATCTACCTGGAGAACGGCACCTTCACCGGCTACGACAACGAACTGCTGCGCGACATCGGGAAGCGCGAGGGCTTCGAGGTCGAGTTCGTCGGCACCGAGTTCGCCGGGCTGCTCGCCGCCGTCGCCACCAACAAGTTCGACATCGGCAGCTCCACGATCTCCACCACCGAGGCCCGCAAGAAGACCGTCGCGTTCAGCAACGGCTACAGCACCGGGTTCACCTCGATCATCACCAAGAAGGGCGCGGGTCTCAAGGACGTCGGCGCCTTCAACGGCAAGCGGCTCGGCGTCGTGCAGGCGTCGGTGCAGGACGATTTCGCGAGCGGCAAGGTGCCCGGCGCCAACGTCGTCCGCTTCCCCGACTACAACGCCGGTTTCGCGCAGCTGAAGGGCGGCAGCCTCGACGGCTGGGTCGTGCCGAAGGACATCGGGCAGAAGTACATCGACCAGAACCCGGACCTGCAGCTGGAGTTCGGCTACACCGTCGAGACCAAGGACACGCCGTCCGCGTTCGCCGTCCGCAAGGACAACAAGGAACTGCTGAAGAAGATCAACGACGGCCTCGCGAAGGCCGTGGCGGACGGCACCGTCGCCCGCCTGCACGCCCGGTTCTTCAAGACCGAGCCGCTGCCCAAGGAACTCGAACAGGGCGGCCCCGGCCTGCCCGTGCAGAACCCGGGGGTCTGAAAATCATGAAGAAAACGCTGCTCGCCACGCTGGCCGCGGGCCTCGTCGCCGTGCTCGCCGCCTGCGGTGGTGGCGAATCCGCCACCGAGAAGACCCTGCGCGTCGGGACACTGAGCGACGCGCCGCCGAACATCTACGTCGAGAACGGCAACTACACCGGCTTCGACAACGAGCTGCTGAAGGCCATCGCCGCCAAGCAGAACCTGAAGCTCGAGTTCGCCTCGACCGACTTCTCCTCGCTGCTCGGCCAGGTCGCGAACAACCAGTTCGACATCGCCAGCTCGGCCATCGCGCAGACCGACGAGCGCAAGAAGAACGTCGACTTCTCCAGCCCGTACAACTTCGAGGTCATGAGCATCCAGACCAAGGACGGCTCGCCGATCACCGAGGAGAAGGGCCTGTCCGGCAAGCGGGTCGCGGTCATCCAGGCGACCGTCGGCGACAAGTGGCTCACCTCGACGGTGCCCGACGCGCAGGCCGTGCGTTTCCCCGGGTACGCCCCGGCGCTGGCCGCGCTCAAGAGCGGTGCCGTCGACGCCTACATCCTCGACCAGGCGATCGCCGAGACGAACGTCAAGGAGAGCACCGACGCGAAGCTCAAGGTCGTCAAGTCCTTCACCACCGACGTGCCCCACGGCTTCGCGGTGAAGAAGGGCAACAGCGAGCTGCTCACCAAGATCAACGAGGGCCTCAAGCAGGTCATCGCCGACGGCACCTGGGTCAAGCTGCACGAGAAGTTCCTGCCGACGGCCCCGGTCCCGGCCCAGTTCAAGGCGTGAGGATCACGATGAAGAAGTCACTCGCCGCCGTCGTCAGCGCTCTCCTCGTGACGGTGCTGGCGGCGTGCGGCGGCGGTGAGGACGCCGGCGGGAAAACCCTTCGCGTCGGCACCCTCAGCGACTCGAAACCCAACGCCTACCAGGAAAACGGCGTGTTCACCGGGTTCGACAACGAGCTGCTGAAGGCCATCGCCGCGCACCAGAACCTGAAACTCGAGTTCGTCTCCACGGAGTTTTCGGCGCTGCTCGGCCAGGTCGCCACCGGCAAGTTCGACATCGGCAGCTCGGGGATCTCGCAGACCGACGAACGCCGCAAGACCGTCGACTTCTCGGCGCCGTACAACTACCAGTCGCTCGGCATCGAGACCCGCGAAGGCGTCGCGATCACCGACGAGAACTCCTTGGCGGGCAAGCGGATCGGCGTCGTCCAGGGCACCGTCTCGGACAGCTGGCTGACGGCCAACGCGCCCACCGCGCAGGCGGTGAAGTTCCCGCAGGACGCCGCCGCGCTCGCCGCGCTGAAATCGGGCGCGATCGACGGCGCGATCTTCGACCAGGCGACCGCCGAGGACTACGCGGCGAAGAACCCGGACGCGAAACTCAAGGTGGTCAAGGCGATCACCACGACGATCCCGCACGGTTTCGCGGTCAAGAAGGGCAACACCGAATTGGCGGGCAAGATCAACGCCGGGCTCAAGGCGGTCATCGCCGACGGGACCTGGGAAAGAGTGCACCAGCGGTTCGAACCGAACGCGCCGGTGCCCGCGGAGTTCAAGGCCGGGCAGAAGTAAGTGGACGATTTCCTCAACACCTTCCTGAACTGGGAGTACATCTGGGAGGTCTTCCCCGACCTCCTCGGGACCGGCCTGCTGAACACGCTGATCCTGTCGGTGTTCTCGGCACTGATCGGCACCGTGCTCGGCATGTTGCTGGCCACGATGGGCCTGTCCAGCAAGGCGTGGCTGCGCTGGCCCGCCCGGGTGTACACCGACATCTTCCGCGGCCTGCCCGCGATCCTGACCATCCTGGTGATCGGGCAGGGCGGCGGGATCCTCATCCCGTCGCTGTCGCGGAATCCTTACCCGCTGGGCATTCTGGCGCTGAGCCTGATCGCGGCCGCGTACATCGGCGAGATCTTCCGCGCCGGTATCCAGAGTGTCGAAAAAGGACAGATGGAGGCCAGCCGCGCGCTGGGCATGAGCTACACCAAGGCGATGACGCTCGTCGTAATCCCGCAGGGTGTGCGGCGCGTGCTGCCCGCGCTGGTGAACCAGTTCATCGCGCTGGTCAAGGACTCAAGCCTGGTGTACTTCCTCGGCTTCCTCGCCGAGCAGCGCGACCTGTTCCGCATCGGGCAGGACCTCGCGGCGAACACCGGGAACCTGTCGCCGCTGGTCGCCGCCGGTGCCGTCTACCTGGTGATCACCGTGCCGCTGACGCATCTGGTCAACTACATCGACAAGAAGCTGCGCACCGGCAAGAAGGTCCGGGTCGACGACGAGGGCGGCGAAACGGAACTCCTGAACGCCGGAAAGGTGCCGATGTCATGACCGCCGCCGTCCGTTCTTCCAGCGTCGAACTCCGCGACATCCATGTCTCCTTCGGCACCCTCGAAGTGCTGAAGGGCGTGAACCTCAAGGTCGAGAAGGGCCGCACGACCTGCATCATCGGGCCGTCGGGGTCCGGCAAGTCGACGTTGCTGCGCTGTGTGAACCGGCTCCAGGAGCCCGACTCGGGCGACCTGCTGCTGGGCGGCGAGAGCGTCATCTCGTCCGATCCGGACGCGCTGCGGCAGCGCGTCGGGATGGTGTTCCAGCACTTCAACCTGTTCGGGCACCGCAGCGTGCTGGACAACATCACCCTGCCGCTGCGCAGTGTGCGCAAACTCGGCAAGGAGGAGGCGGCGGAGATCGCGCACGCCCGCCTCGCCGAGGTCGGCCTCGCCGACAAGGCGCCGTACCGGCCGAGCGCGCTCTCGGGCGGGCAGCAGCAGCGGGTCGCGATCGCGCGGGCGCTCGCCATGGAGCCCGAGGTCATGCTGTTCGACGAGGCGACCAGCGCGCTGGACCCGGAGCTGGTCAAGGGCGTCCTCACGCTGATGGCCGGGCTGGCCGAGCGCGGGCTGACGCTGCTCGTGGTCACCCACGAGATGGGTTTCGCGCGCGGCGTCGCCGACGAGGTCGCGTTCATGGACGACGGGAAGATCGTCGAACAGGGCGCTCCGGAGGCGATCTTCGACGCTCCGCGGAGCGAGCGGCTGCAGCGTTTCCTGTCGCAAGTGCTGTAGGCGCTTCCCCGAGTACATGAAGGCCCCCTTCCTTGCGCTAGACGCAGTGAAGGGGGCCTTCATGTACTTGGGAAGGTGTGAAGGTCGAGTTTCCTCCGCTGAGCCGAGGGAAGGGGGCCTTCACACATCTGCTGTGACTGCTGGGGCTGGTGGTGTCACAGAGCCGCGGGTGGCGATCGTGTAGTCCGTGAAGGCCTCCTTCCCTACCCTGAAGGTAGGCAAGGAGGCCTTCACGGACCGGCGGCCAACGGCCACCCACATTCAGTAGGCACCTAAGACAGCCTTGGCCCGAATCGCCACTCACCACGCCTTAGTCGTTAACCTGCGGCTATGGCGAGAGTGGCGAAGCTGGTCTATTACCCGGTCAAAGGCTGCGCGGGGACGTCGGTCGCGACGGCCGACGTCACCCCCGCGGGGCTGAGGTTCGACCGGGCCTGGATGGTCGTCTCCCCGGAGGGCGAGTTCCGCAGCCAGCGCAAGCATCCGGTGATGGCGTCGATCCGGGCCGAGGTGCTCGACGACGGCGCCCGCCTGCGTCTCGCCGCTCCCGGCGTCGAGGAACTGCTGGTCGAGACGGTCACGGACGGGCCGAGGCAGCCCGCCGCGACGTTCACCTGGCAGGGCAAGGGCGTCCACCAGGGCGAGGACGCCACCGAGTGGTTCTCCGACGTCCTCGGCCTGCCGTCGGTGTTCGTCGGGCTCGCGCCGGAGCACGAACGCGTCACCAACGGCGAGATCCCCGGCACCGCGGCCTTCGCCGACGCGCACGCGATCCTGTTGACCTCGGAGTCCTCTTTGGACGGTCTGAACGAGCGTATCGCGTCGCGCGGCGCCGAAGCCGTGCCGATGGACCGCTTCCGGCCCAACATCGTCGTCGCGGGCTGGCCCGAGCCGCATCGCGAGGACGACGTCCGCTCGCTCACCGCCGGTGGCCTCGAACTGGGGTACGCCAAGGTCTGCATCCGCTGCACGGTGCCGATGGTCGACCAGGAGACCGGGAAGAAGGCCGGTCCCGAGCCGATCCGGTCGCTCGCCGACTACCGCCGCGAACCCGAGGGCGGCGTCTCGTTCGGGATCAAGATGGCGGTGACCAGGCCCGGTCAGGTGGCCGTCGGCGACGAGGTGATCGTGCACTCCTGGGCGGGTCCCAGTCCGAGCACCGCCGAGGCGGAGCCGCCGTTCACGGCGACCGCGAGCCGTCCCGCGGAATCGGTGTAGAGCACGTTCCGGCCCGGCGGCACCGTGCCGAAGGTGTCGCCGACCAGCGCTTTCACCAGGACGTGTTCGCTGCTGACGGAGACCGTGCCCGCCAGCCCGGCCAGTTCGAGGTCGGCGGGGCTCGCGGCCAGCTGGACGTTGCCGAAGTGGTCGACCGTGAGCACCTCGGCCACCAGCTTGCCGGGGAACACCGCGACGAACGGGTCTGGCAGCCGCACGAGGTCGTCGACGCGCGGCCCGAACTCCTCGGGCGGGACGCCGAGCGCGAGATGCGCGGCGGCGGGGGCGAAGACGTCACGCCCGTGGAACGTCGACGACGTCACCGGAAGGCGGTATTCCGGCGCCGCGAGTTCGTACGCGGCTATCACCCCGCTGAGTGTTTCGGCGGCGGGAATGAGGAGCCCGTTGTCCGGGCCGACGAGCATTCCGCGGTCGGTGACCACCACGACGCCGCGCCGGGCGGTGCCGACGCCGGGGTCCACGACGGCGAGATGGACGGACTCCGGCAGATACGGCGCGGTCTGGGCGAGCACCTCGGCGCCGGTCCTGACCTGCTGCGGAGGGATCTCGTGGCTCACGTCGATCACCCGTACGGACGGCGCGATCCGCGCGATCACGCCGTGGCACGCGGCCACGAAACCGTCGCTCAGCCCGTAGTCGGTCGTGAACGAAACGCAGTGGATCGGCATGATCAGCCATCATCCTTGATCGCTAGGGTGCAGCCGTGACGACGCTCGAATACCCGAAGATCGCCGCCGGCAAGGTCCGTGAGCTCTACGCCGTCGATGACGAGCATCTGCTGCTCGTCACCTCCGACCGGATCTCCGCCTACGACGTCGTCTTCGACACGCCCATCCCGGACAAGGGGCGGGTGCTCACCGCGATGAGCGTGTTCTGGTTCTCCCTGCTCTCCGATGTCCTCCCCAACCATCTGGTCTCCTACGAAGACGACCGCATCCCCGCCGAGGTCCGCGGCCGCGCGCTGCTGGTGCGGCGGCTGGCGATGCTGCCGTTCGAAGCCGTCGCCCGCGGCTATCTCACCGGTACCGGTCTCGCCGATTATCGCGCGCGCGGCACGGTTTGCGGTGTCGAACTTCCGCCCGGTCTGACCGAATCGTCCCGCCTGCCCGAGCCGATCTTCACGCCCGCGACCAAGGCCGACCGCGGCTCGCACGACGAGAACATCGCCTTCTCCGACGTCGTCGGGCAGCTCGGCCGCGAGCGGGCCGAGGAGGTCCGCGAGGCGACGCTGGCGGTGTATCGCCGCGGCGCGGAGTTCGCCGCCGAACGCGGCATCCTCCTCGCGGACACGAAGCTCGAATTCGGCGTCGACCGGGAAGGGAATCTCGTGCTCGCCGACGAGGTCCTGACCCCGGATTCCTCGCGCTACTGGCCGGCGGGCGGCTACGCGCCGGACAGCCCGCAGCCGTCGTTCGACAAGCAGCCGCTGCGGGACTGGCTCACCAGTCCGGCGTCCGGCTGGCATCGCCGGGACAGACCCGGGTCGCCACCCTTGCCCGAGGACATCGTCGCCGCCACGCGCGCGAGGTACATCGAGTCGTACGAACGCATCACCGGCCGGTCGCTGCAGGATTGGCCCGCCTGACCTGCGGCGTTCACCCCGTGGTCAGTCCGGCGCAAGTCGCGGCTGGCTCACTGGTGGGGTGGACGCACGTTTGCTGGTTTCCCTGTCCGGCGTGACCACCCGGACGTTGCACCGCTGCGCCGATCTCGCGGCCGAACTCGACCGGCGCAGGGTCCCGTTGTCCGTGCTCTACGCCGCTCGCACCGGCGAGGGCCCCGTGACCGAGTGGGTCCGGACGCGTCGCACCCGCGGCGATTCCGTCCTCCTGCACGGGTACGACCACCAGATCCCGCCCACTCATCGCGCCGTCTACCTGGGCAAACGAGCCGAGTTCGCGGCTCTGCCCGCGCACGAGGCGCGGCTGCGCCTGATCGCGGCGAAGGCGGCGCTCGACGCCAACGGCATGGCCGTCGACGGCTTCGCGCCGCCGCGCTGGATCGCCTCGGAAGGCACCCTGCAGGCCCTGCGCGAACACGGGTTCACGCTGTGCGCGGATCTGGCGTCGGTGCGGGACCTGGTGTCCGGAGACGTCCAGCGCGCCAGGGTGCAGGAGTTCGGCGGACCGTCGCACCGCACGGAGACCGTCCGGTGTTTCGCGCTGGTGCTGGCCGCCGCCAGGGCCGCGCGCCGCGGCGGGCTGGTGCGGCTCGGCATCGACGCCGCGGACCTCGCCCGGCCGGGACTGCGGCAGGCGTTCCTCGACGCCGTCGACGTCTCGCTGGAGAACCGCGCTTTCGGAACCACGTACGGCTCGCTCTCGCGAACGCGGGTTAAATTGTCGGGATGACCGACGAGGCAGGCGCACCGGCGACGCTGATGCGGCTCTGGCGCCGGTCGGAACGCCCGACGCGCGGCAGGCCGTCCGTGCTCGACATCGACGGTGTCGTGGCGGCGGCGGTGGACCTCGCCGATCGCGAAGGCGTCGCGAACGTGACGCTGGCGAACGTGGCGAAGG
This sequence comes from Amycolatopsis japonica, assembly GCF_000732925.1. Taxonomy (NCBI): domain Bacteria; kingdom Bacillati; phylum Actinomycetota; class Actinomycetes; order Pseudonocardiales; family Pseudonocardiaceae; genus Amycolatopsis; species Amycolatopsis japonica. The sequence goes on along the minus strand of NZ_CP008953.1, from coordinate 8,622,143 downwards.
ATCTGGGCGTCACGAAGATGTCGTTGTACCGCCACATCGGTTCGAAGGCGGAGCTGCTGGAGCTGATGGCCGACGTCGCCATCGGCGATCCGCCGGAGGTGGAGCCCACCGGTGACTGGCGGGCCGAGCTGACCACGTTGGCCGAGGCCAACCGCGACGTGCTGATGAGCCATCCGTGGCTGGTCGAGCTGCCGCTTTCCGGCCCGCCCGCCGGTCCGCACGCGGTCGCCTGGATGGACGCGTTCCTGCGCACGCTGCGCGAAACCGGCCTCGACTGGGGGACCAAGGGCGGGATCCTGGTCCTGATCGGCGGCTATGTCCGCCTCGCCTGCGCGCAGGCACTCCAGCTCGCCGAGGGCCGGAAGGACAGCGGGCTGACCCAGGCGCAGGCGGAACAGGCCTACGGCAAGGGCCTCGCCGAGCTGATCGACCCTGAGCGTTTCCCCGACGCCGTGGGCTTCCTGAGCTCGGGTCTCGGTGGCTCCGAACAGAACTCCGACTTCGACTTCGGTCTCGACGTCGTCCTCGACGGCATCGCCGCTCTCGTCGAAGCGAGCTGACAAAACCCCTCCTCAGCCTTTAGTATCCGCCGGACATTAATTAGTGTACGTTGGATACTAAAGGGGGATCCATGACATCGACACCGACGGGCGAGCGTGTGCTCGCACCGGATCTGGCCAGGGGTTTCGCGCTCCTGCTGGTCGCGCTGGCGCATACCGCGAGCATCTTCCTCGGCAACACGCCGGGCGTCGATCAGACGCCGGAAGGACTGGAACGGCCGTACTTCGTGGTGCTGTTCGTGCTCGTCCACGCGTGCGCGCTGCCGCTGTTCGGCATGATGCTCGGCTACGGCATGGTGCAGTTCGCCGATCGGCAGGAAGCGCTGGGGCAGTCATGGCCGCGCACGCGTGGCATCCTGCTTCGCCGTCACGCGTGGCTGCTCGTCTTCGGCGCCGTCGACGGGGTGCTGTTCTTCTCCGGCGACGTGCTCGGCGCGTACGGCGTGGTCGGCATGGTGTTCGCCCTGCTGCTTTTGCGGCGTGGCAAGGGTTTCTACCGGCTTCCCGTGCTGTACTTGGGTTTCGGCGTCTGCTATCTGGCAGTGCTGATGTACCTGGTGCTCACCGGGAATTCCGGGAGCGCGCCGGTTCCGTCCATCGAGGACGCGTCGTCACTGGCGCCGACGTACGGCGACGCCGTGCGGGAACGGCTCGTCGAATGGCCGATGACCACCGCGGTCCTGCTGTCGTCGATCCTGTTCGTCTGGGTGGGCGCCTGGGCCGCGAAGAAGCGTGTGCTGGAGGAGCCGAATCGGAAACTGCTCCTTTTCGGTCTGTTCGGGGGTTTCGGTGTCGCGATCGCGGGCGCGCTGCCGATGGGGCTCTTCGCCGGTGACCACGTCGGCTTCGACGAGGAGACCGCCGGGCTCGTCAAGCTGATGTACGAGGGAGCGGGCCTGTTCGGCGCGATCGGTTACATCAGCCTGTTCGGGCTCATCGGCATGGCAGTCGGCAGGAAACGCCGCGGCGTCCTGGTCACCGCGATCTCGGCGCTCGGCCAGCGCACGCTGAGCGCCTACCTGTTCCAGTCGGTGGCGTGGCTGATCCTGGCGCCGCCGTTCATGCTGGGGCTGGGCGGCAGCACGTTCGTCGCGGCCGCGTGCGGGCTCGGCGTGTGGCTGCTGACGGTCGTCGTCGCGTACGTGATGCAACGGCGGGCGTATCGGGGACCGGCGGAGATCTTGGTGCGGAAACTCGCGTACCGGCGCTAAAGCTTCACCGGCTCCCCGACGTCGAGCACCTTCACTTCGGTGCCTTCAGGAGCGAGATTCGCGAACAGGCCGTAGTGCATCTGCGGCCGCGCGAGGACCGCTTCGTGGATCGGGACGGCGAGGCGCGGCGACACCGCACGCAGGTAGTCGACCGCCTCGCCGGCCTTGAGCCACGGGGCGCCGGTGGGCAGGCCGAGGACGTCGATCTTCTGTTCCGGCATGAAGAACGAGTCACCCGGGTGATAGAAGGCGCCGTGATCGACCACGTAGCCGACGTTCGGGATCACCGGGATCTCCTCGTGGATCACCGCGTGCTCGCCGCCGACGACGTCAATGCCGCTGGACCCGATCTCGAAGGCGTCGCCGGGGTTCGCGATCTGGAACTCGGCGCCGATCTTCCCCACCGCTTCGGCGGAACCCGGGTCGACGACCAGCTTCACGCCGGGGTTGGCCTCCAGCAGCGCGGGCAGCCGGTCCATGTCGAGGTGATCGAAGTGCTGGTGGGTGATCAGGATGGCGTCCAGTTCGCGCTCGCCTTCGAAACCCGTCGAGAAGGTGCCGGGGTCGATCAGGATCCGCGCGCCCTCGGTCTCCAGAAGCGTGCAAGCGTGTCCAAAGTGGACAATACGCATCGGTGTTCTCCTTCGCGGTAGGTCGATTCCAGCCTATGCCCGGATCAGGGCGTCGCCAAGTTCGGTGCGCCGGTAACGGACTTCGCGGCCGCGCCGCCGGGTGTCGAGCAGGCCCGCGGCGTGCATCGCGGTCAGATGCTGCGAGACCGTCGGTGCCGAGAAGCCCAGCCGTCGGGCCAGTTCGGTGGTGCTCGCGGGTTCGTTGAGCGTCGTGAGCAGGGCGGCCTTCGTCCGGCCGAGCACTCCCGCGAGCGCGCCGGGCGGGCGTTCGGGGTCCGACCAGAGTTCGGCCACGCCGCGGGCCGGATACAGCAGCGAAGGCTGCCACGGCTCCATCGTGATCACCCCGACCGAAGGCCACGCGAAGACGCCGGGAATCAGCAGGAGCCCGCGGCGGTCGAGGTGGACGCGGCCGCGTTCCTTCATCTCGATCACCAGGACGTCGTCGACCAGTCGGACCCGTGGGTGGATGTCCTCCAGTACCAGCGCGATTCCGCCCGCGGCCAGGCGACGTGAGCGTTCCTCGATGTCGGCGACGAGGAACCGGCGCATCCGGGGCCAGTGCGGTTCGACCAGTTCGGTCCACGCGATCTCCATCTGGTCCGCCAGCAGATCCCTTGCCACGGCCGGGTCTTCGGGGAGACCACTCAGGTCGGCGTCTACTTTGGACAGTTCGTGGGCGACCTGATCCGGCGGCGTGCGGCGGATTTCGGCGAGCTGGGCGGACGCGGTGGTCTCCGGTCCGCTCGGCGGCGGGCTGAGGAAGTCGGTGATGTAGTGCCGCGCGCTCATCACTTTGGCGAAGCCCTCGATGGGCAGGTTCGGCAGTTTCGCGGCCGCCTCGCGCAGCCACGGCAGGTGGCTCGGATGCCCTCGCCGTCCGAGCAGGGTCTGCAACGCGCCCATGGTCTCGTCGAGCGGGGAGATGCCGAAGCGGACGCGGTTGGCGCTCTCGGCGGTGAGGACCAGCTCGATCATCGGATTAGGCTATGCCCTAATCAATGGTTCTCGCCAGGCCGTGTCGGCAGGGTTCTCGAACATGACGTTGCTGCGTAATTCCGGGTATTGGCGCTGGTCGGCGGGGGTACAGCTGAATCGGCTGCCCGCCACGATGGCGCCGCTGGCCTTCACCGTGCTGACCACCGCGACGACCGGTTCGTACCGGCTCGGCGGGGTCATGATGGCCGTCTTCGTCGCCGCCGAGATGGTCGGCGCCGTGCCGACCGGGCGGCTGCTCGACCGTGTCGGCCCCGCCCGCGGTCTCGTCGTGCTGCTGCCCCTGGTCGCCGCCGGGCTGTTCCTGCTGGCCGCGGTCGCTTCCGCCGGAGCCCCGGACTGGGCGCTGCTCGTACTGGCGATCCCGCCGGGACTGGTCGCGGGCGGGTTGAACGGTGGCTTCCGGACCTTGCTCGCCGGGACGGTGACCGAAGAGGAACTGCCGAGGGCGGTTTCGGTGGACGCGATGATCCTCGAAGGCGTCATCGTCGGCGGACCGCTGCTGGTGGCGCTCCTGGCGACGTCCGGACCGGCCGTCCCGGTCCTCGCGATGGCCGTCGTCGCCCTGCTCGCGGCGCTGCTCGTGCCGCGACGGACGGTCCAGCGAGATCCACAAAGGACGGTCGAACGACAGTCGATCTCGGTCGCCGCCTGTGTGCCCTGGTTAGCGGGGTTGTTCACCGTCGGGCTCCTGCTGTCGACCATCGAAGTCGGGCTGCTGCCGCTCGTCCAGCGTCTCGGCGCCCCTGACTCGGCGACGGCGATCGTCATCGTCGTGCTGTGCGCCGCGAGCATCACCGGAAGCGCGCTGTACGCGGCGCGCGGGAAGGTCGGCGATCCGCGGCTGTTCCTGGCCGGCTTCGTGCTCGGCGGGGTCGTCGTTTCGGCGGGTTTCGGATGGGCCGGACTGCTCGGCGGGGTCGCGCTGATCGGGCTCTGCACCGGACCGCTGATGGCCGTCTCGTCGGTCAACCTGCAGAAGCTGCTGCCGGAACGCCGCCGGTCGGAGGGGTTCTCGCTGGCCTTCACCGTGCAGGCGTCGGGCTTCGGCCTGGGCTCGCTGGCGATCGGCGTGCTGCCGGTCTGGCTGTGCCCTCTTCTCGGTGTCCTTGCGGCGCTCGTCTCCTGTGCGATGCTGGTGGCACGCCCCAGGCGAGCTATTGGCACGCCGTCAGTAACGTCGTAGCCTGGGCTTTGAGCCGAGACACGGGAGAAGTCGATGACCGCAGTCCAGCCGAAGCCGACCGCGCACAGCGTGGGGGAGACCTTCGATTCCCTCAGCCCGGCGACCGACGAGGTCGTGGGCACCTACCCGGTGCACAGCAAGGAGGACGTCCGCGCCGCGATCGCCCGCGCGAGGGACGCCGCCGAATGGTGGGCCGGGCTCGGCTACGACGGCCGCGCCGAACGTCTGCGCCGCTGGAAGGGCGTCATCACCCGCAGGCTGCCGCAGCTGTGCCAGGTCGTGCGCGACGAGACCGGGAAGCCGATCGCCGACGCGCAGCTGGAGAGCGTCCTCGCCATCGAGCACATCGCGTGGGCGGGCAAGCACGCGCGCAAGATCCTCGGCAAGCAGCGCCGCGCGGCCGGGCTGATGATGTCGAACCAGGCGGCGACGGTGGAGTACCAGCCGCTCGGCGTCGTGGGCGTGATCGGCCCGTGGAACTACCCCGTGTTCACCCCGCTCGGCTCCATCGCCTACGCGCTCGCCGCCGGCAACACCGTGGTCTTCAAGCCGAGCGAGTACACGCCGGGCGTCGGGAAATGGCTGGTCGACGCGTTCAACGAGGTCGTCCCGGAGTGGCCGGTGCTGCAGCTGATCACCGGTTTCGGTGAGACGGGCGCATCGCTCGTCACGGGCGGCGTCGACAAGATCGCCTTCACCGGTTCGACCGGGACGGGCAAGAAGATCATGGCCGCGGCCGCCGAGACGCTGACGCCGGTGATCATCGAGGCAGGCGGCAAGGACGCGGTCCTGGTCGACGCGGACGCCGACCTCGAGGCCGCCGCGGACGCGACCGTCTGGGGCGCGTTCTCCAACTCGGGCCAGACCTGCATCGGCGTCGAGCGTGTGTACGTCCACGAGCGCGTGCACGACGAGTTCGTCGCGAAGGTCGTCGAGAAGTCGAAGGACGTGCGGGCCGGTTCGGACGCGGCCGCGCAGTACGGCCCGGTGACGATGCCTTCGCAGCTTTCGGTGATCAAGCGCCACATCGCGGACGCCATCGAGCGTGGCGGCAAGGCGCTGGTCGGCGGTGTCGACGCGGTCGGTGACCGTTACGTGCAGCCGACGGTGCTCGTCGACGTGCCCGAGGACTCCGCGGCGGTGCAGGAGGAGACGTTCGGCCCGACCGTCACCATCGCCAAGGTCCGCGACATGGACGAGGCCGTCGAGAAGGCCAACGACACGAAGTACGGCCTCGGCTCGACGGTGTTCTCGAAGTCGCGCGGCCTCGAACTGGCCGGACGGCTGCGCACCGGCATGACGTCGATCAACGCGCCGCTTTCGTTCGCCGGTATCGCTTCGCTGCCCTTCGGCGGCGTCGGGGATTCGGGCTTCGGCCGGATCCACGGCCCGGAAGGCCTGCGCGAGTTCGCCCGCCCGAAGGCCGTCGCGCGGCAGCGGTTCACCGCGCCGATCGTGCTGACCTCGTTCTCCCGCAAGGAAAAGACCGACGCTCTGGTCGCGAAGCTGATCACCGTGCTGCACGGGAAACGCTGACGCTTCTCCCTCAAATGTCATGAAAGGGTCGTTCCTGACGAAAAACGTCAGGAACGACCCTTTCATGACATTTGGCGCTACTTGCCTCGGATGAGATCCGCCGCCTTCTCCGCCACCATGATCGTCGGCGCGTTCGTGTTCCCGCGCGGCACCACGGGCATCACCGAAGCGTCGACCACCCTCAGCCCCTCCACCCCGCGCACCTTCAGCGTCGGATCGACGACGGCGTTCTCGCCCGTCCCCATCGAGCAGGTCCCCACCGGGTGGTACAGCGTCTGCGTCTTCTCGCGCACGTAGTCGGCCAGTTCGCCGTCGGTCAGGTCGTGCCGCTCCGGCAGGAACGGCTTGTCCAGATACCGCGCCAGCGGACCGGACTTCCCGATCTCCACCAGGGCGCGCATCCCGGCGAGCATCTTCTCCATGTCGACGGACTCCGCGTAGTACGCCGGGTCGATTTCGGGTTTCCACAAGGGATTCCCCGACTTCAACCGCAGACGTCCCCGGCTCGCGACGTCCACTAGGGTCGCCGCCGACGTGAAGCCCGGCACCGTCGGCTCGCGCATCCCGTTGTCGTAGAACAACGTCGGCGCGACGTGGATCTGCATGTCCGGCGGCGAAACCCCGTCCGCCGCGGGGAAGAACGCGCCCGCCTCACCGATGTTCGAAGCCAGCGGGCCGCGTTTGGTGAGCTGGTAGCGCACCAGGCCGGCGGGCGTCGCCGCGTCCACCAGGTCGGTGGTGCCGCGTGTCGACCAGATGATCCCGCAGGCCGGGTGGTCGTGCAGGTTGTCGCCGACGCCCGGAAGCGCGGCCACGACGTCGATCCCGTGCTCCCGCAGGTGTTCCGCCGGGCCGACGCCGGAGAGCATCAGCAGTTGCGGCGAGTTCACCGCGCCGCCGCTCAGCAGGACCTCGGTCGACGCGCGCACGGTCGTCTCGGTGCCTTGGTCCAAATAGGACACTCCGACGGCGCGGGTGCCTTCGAAGACGACGCGGGTGGCTTGCGCGTTGGTCCGCACGGTGAGGTTCGGGCGCGACAACGCCGGCCGCAGGTACGCGTCGGCTGTCGACCAGCGGCGGCCCTTCTTGCAGGTCACCTGGTAGACGCCCGCGCCTTCCTGCGATTCGCCGTTGAAGTCGTCGGTGCGCTTGAGGCCCCAGGCGACCGCGGAATCGACCCAGGCGAGGGACAGTTCGTGGGTGAAGCGGCGGTCCTCGACGTGCAGCGGCCCGTCGGTGCCGTGCAGCGGGCCGCCGAGCCGCTGGTTCCCCTCCGCCCGTTTGAAGTACGGCAGGACGTCGTCGAAGCCCCAGCCCTCGGCGCCGTGCCCGTCACGCCAGCCGTCGTAGTCCGCGCGGTTGCCGCGGATGTAGATCATCGCGTTGATCGACGAGCAGCCGCCGAGCGTCTTCCCGCGCGGCCAGTACAGCGACTGGCCGGTGTGCTTCTGCTCGACCGTCTCGTAGTTCCAGTCCCATTTGGTCTTGAACAGACCGGGGAACGCGGCGGGGATGTGGATCTCGTCGGCGTCGTCCTCGCCGCCCGCTTCGAGCAGGAGCACCCGCGCCGACGGATCCTCGCTCAGCCGGTTCGCCAGTACGCATCCCGCGCTGCCCGCGCCGACGATCACGTAGTCGAAGGAGTCCTGATCGGCCACGGTGCCTCCTGCTGCTCGCCCGGTGTTGACGCCCCGCCAATGAGCTCATCTTGGCCCAGCGCCGCGCTCCGAGCATCCCCCAGACGAAGGATCGGTGCGAGCTCAGTCGGAGTCGGGTGAAAAAGAGGTCACGCAGGGGCCGCCTTCGGCGTCGTCCTCGGTCTCGATGCGGCCGGGGTTCCGGACGCCGTCGACCTCGCCCGTGAGGTGCAGGATCGTCTGTTTCGCCGTGGTCAGCACGTCGGCGTTGTCGACGGTGTACCTCGCTTCGCCGTGGATGATCTGCTGCACGCCTTCGCGGGTCGTGTCCGCCACCTTCTCGCACAGCACGGACAACGCCGCCGGGATGTCGCGCGCGTTGATCGCGTCGACGAACTTGTTCCCCGCCTCCTCCCCGGTCTTGACGTCCGGACGGGGCGACGGCTTCGTGTCGAGGCTCGGCAGCGGCTCGGGCTCGCCGCCGGTCTTGGCGTCGCGCACGCACCAGCCGCCCTCGGCGGGGATCATCGCGATCCCGACGGTCTGACCCCCGAGGGTGAACGCGGCCGAGTACTCCTGCGCCGCACGCTGGTGCGCGGGCGTGCTCAGCTGTGCGCCTTCGGAGACCGCCATCATCTGCTCGAAGGTGTACGACCGCTTCGAGCGGATCGGGCACCAGAGCTGGCTGACGCGACCCTCACCGACGCCGTTCACGAACGACTGGCCCAGCTGCTCCGGCGTCGCGCGCGAGGTGGTGTCGGCCTTGGTCTTGAAGAACCCCGGCGTCACGAAGCCGGTGAACGCGACACCGCCCGCGATCAGGACGAAGACCAGCACCAGCGTGATCCAGAGCCCGGTCTTCGACTTCTTCGGCGCGTACTGCGGTTGCCCGTAGGTCATGCGGCAACCGTAGTGAAGTAGGCTCGGGCGGTACCCACGACCTGCGTGAATAAGGAGCAGCCTGCCGTGGCCCGAGTCGTCGTCGACGTCATGCCCAAGCCCGAAATCCTCGACCCGCAGGGCCAAGCCGCGCTCGGCGCGGCCGGTCGTCTCGGCTTCACCGGGATCACCGGGATCCGTCAGGGCAAGCACTTCGAGATCGAAGTCGACGACTCCGTCGACGACGCGACGCTCGAAAAGATCGCCGAAGGTTTCCTCGCGAACCCCGTGATCGAGCAGTGGACCATCAAGCGGGTGGACGCGTGAGCGCCCGTATCGGGGTCATCACCTTCCCCGGCACGCTCGACGACGGTGACGCGGCCCGCGCGGTCCGCTACGCCGACGCCGAGGCCGTGCCGCTGTGGCACGCGGACGAAGACCTCAAGGGCGTCGACGCAGTCGTCGTCCCCGGTGGCTTCTCCTACGGCGACTACCTGCGCGCCGGCGTCATCGCCCGGTTCGCGCCGGTGATGTCGTCGGTGATCGAGGCCGCCCACAAGGGCATGCCGGTGCTGGGCATCTGCAACGGCTTCCAGATCCTGTGCGAGGCCGGGCTGCTGCCGGGCGCGATGATCCGCAACGCGGGTCTGCACTTCATCTGCCGTGACCAGTGGCTGCGCGTCGAGCACAACGAGACCGCGTGGACCACCCGGTACGACAAGGGTGCCGAGATCCTCATCCCGATGAAGAACATCGACGGCTGCTACGTCGCCGAGCAGGCCACCCTCGACGAGCTGGAGGGTGAGGGCCGCGTGGTGTTCCGCTACGTCGGCGGCAACCCGAACGGCTCGCGCAACGACATCGCCGGGATCCGCAGCGAGAACGGCCGCGTCGTGGGGCTCATGCCGCACCCGGAGCACGCCATCGACGCCCTCACCGGGCCTTCCGACGACGGCCTCGGCATGTTCTACAGCGCGGTCGACGCCCTCGTCTCCGCCTGACACCCCCTCGCATTTCGTCCTCTAAATGCGTTCGCATTTAGAGGACGAAATGCGTCAGGAGGCGGCGGCGACCAGGGCCGCATAGGGCCCACCGGCGGCCAGCAGCTCCGCGTGCGAGCCCAGCTCGGTCACCCGGCCGCCCTCGATGACGGCGACCCGGTCGGCCGCGGCCGCCGTATGCAGCCGGTGCGCGATCGCGATCACCGTGCGCCCTTCGAGCACCGCGCTCAGCGACCGCTCCAGCTCCCGCGCCGAGCCTGTATCCAGCAGCGACGTCGCCTCGTCCAGCACCAGCGTGTGCGGGTCGGCCAGCACGACCCGCGCCAGCGCCAGCTGCTGCGCGATCGCCGCCGGAACGGCGACCGCCCCGGCCCCGACCTTCGTGTCCAGCCCGTCCGGCAGGCTCGCGACCCACTCCGAAGCCCCGACCGAGGCCAGCGCGGCCAGCAGCCGTTCGTCGGTCCAGTCACCGGCCGGGAGCGTGAGGTTGTCCCGCAGCGTCCCCGCGAACACGTGCTGCTCCTGCGTCAGCAGCAGCACCTCACCGCGCAGGACATCGTCCGGCAGCGTCGACACCTCGGCGCCGCCGATCCGCACCGAGCCCGACGTCGGCGCCGACATCCCGGCCAGCAGCCGTCCCAGCGTCGACTTGCCTGCACCCGACGGTCCGACGATCGCCAGCCGTTCACCGGCGGGCACCCGCAGGTCGATCCCGTGCAGCACCTCGCGGTCCGCGTTGTAGCCGAAGCGCACATCGCGGACCGCGATGTCCTGGCCGCGCGGAGCCTCCGAAGCCTCATCTGAAGACCCCGCAGGCCGAACGCCCAGCAGCCGCCGCAGCGAGACCCCCGCGACCTGCATGTCCGCGAGCCAGAACAGTGCCTCATTCAATGGACCTGTCATGACCTGCGAATACAGCAGCATCGCGGTGATCGTGCCGAGCCCTTCCCAGCCGTTCGAGTAGGCGAGCAGACCCAGCCCGAGCATCACCGGCACCGGCAGCACGTAACTGATCTCCAGCGACGGGATCCACCGCATCTGCAGTGCCCGGACCTTGCGCTCGCCCAGCATCGCCGCGTCGAGACCGTCGTGCCCGGTCCGGATCCGGCGGCCGGTCAGGTTCAGCGCCTCGGCCGTCCGCGCGCCCTCCGCGGTCTCGTGCGTGGTGGACTGCAGCTCGGACCACTTGTCCAGCATCCGCCGCATCACGTCCGGGATCCGCCGCTGGTACCAGATGTTCACCGGCACCAGCAGCGGCAGCGCGACCAGCAGGCCCAGCGCCAGGAACGGGGACGTGATCACCATCGCCACCACGGTGAACACCACCGTGACCGCGGCGATCAGGATCTCCGGCGCGCCGAAGCGCACCGCGTGGTCGATACGGCTGACGTCGGTGGTCGCCCGGCTGAGCAGGTCACCGGTGCCCGCGGCCTCGACCGTCCCGAGCGGCAGGTCCAGCGCGTTCCCGACGAACTCCTCGCGGTTCTTCGCCAGGATCCGCTCGCCGAACACCCGCGCGCGAAGCCGCGCCAAACCCTTGAACCACGCCTGCGCGCTCAGCACGACCACGAACGCGATCGCCAGCCAGGTGATCGTGGCGGTCGTCGTGCCGCCGACGACCTCGTCCACCAGCGCGCCCAGCAGTTGTGGCCCGGCCAGCCCGATCGCGGTCGCGACGCAGAACAGGCCGAGCATCACGGAGAACTCGCGCTTGTTGGCGCGCGCGGTCTCCCTGATCCATCGTCGAACGTCTTTCTTGTCTGCCAGCGGCAGCTTCTTCATGCTGGTACTTTCGAATCGATGACCTCGTCGGCCACATGTGTCCACAAAGGACTTTGACTGAACACGACGGTGGTCTTGCCGCGCCGCAGCTTCGCGACGCGTTCGGTTATGCGGGCTTCGGTATGCGCGTCGACGGCCGAGGTCGGCTCGTCGAGCAGCAGGACGTCGGCGTCGGTCGCCAGCGCGCGGGCCAGGTTCAGCCGCTGCCGCTGACCGCCGGAAACCTCACGTCCGCGTTCGCCGATCACCTCGTCGACGCCGTTGGGCAGCGCGTCCACGATGTCCTCGGCGTCCGCCGCGTACAGCGCTTCGGTGATCTCGACGTCGCCAGGCTGGGCGGGGCTGACCTGCTCGCGCAGCACACCGGAGAACCAGATGTCCTGGTTGTGCGCGAACACGACCCGCCGCCGCAGCTCGTCGAGGGCGACCCGGTCCACCGGAACCCCGCCGACGAGAGCAGGTTCACTCGGATCGGTGAACCGCGCCATCCGTGACGCCACCGCTTCGGCGTCGGCCCCGACGTCGATGACGGTCAGCTTCCCGGCCTCGACCTTGATCCCGGACGTCTCGTCGTACAGGTCCAGCGGGCCTTCCGGCAGCGGCACCGGATGCTCCGGCTCGGCGAGCGTGCGTTCGGTGGACAGCAGTTTGCACACCTTCCGCGCCGAAACCAGCGCGGCGCTCAGCACGCCCGCGAACTCGGTCGCCGTCGTCACCGGGATCACCAGGAACACCGAGACGCCGTAGAACGTGATCAGCTCGCCGACGCCGATGGTGCCGTTGATCGCCAGCTGCGCGCCCAGCCAGGTGATGACCACCGTGACCAGACCCGGCAGCGCGACCTCCGCCGCCGCGAGCCACGCCTCGCTGCGCCCGACCTGGACGCCGGCCGCGCGGACCTTCTGGCTGGAGCGGCGGAAACGGTCGAGGAACTGCTTCTCGCCGCCGACCCCGCGAAGGATCCGCAGGCCGGAGACGATGTCCGCGGCCAGCGCGTTGACCTCGGTCTTCTCCTCGCGCTGCTTCGTCTGGCGCTTCTCCAGCGGCTTCAGCAGCGGCCCGATACCCACCACCGCCAGCGGGACACCGATCAGCGCGACCATGCCGAGCAGCGGAGACGTCGTCAGCAGCGCCGTCGCGCAGACGATGAACGCGATCAGCGAACCGAACGCCCGCCCGAGCACCTCGAAGGAGTCACCGATCGGGTTGATGTCGCTGGTGGTGATCGCGACCACGTCACCCGTGGTGGTCGTGTCCCTCAGGTTCGCGCCCAGCTTCGCCGCGTGTTCGGTGGCGAGCCGCTGCGTCACCCCGGCGCCGTGGATCCAGCAGCCGTAGGACGCGAAATGCTGCACCGTGCCCGCGAGCGTCTGCGCGATCCCCAGCCCGGCGGCCGCGAGGCCCCACAGCCAGACGGAATCGCCGTCGCCGCGGCCGATCGCGTCGATACCCCGGCCGATCGCGACCGGCAGCAGGGCGATCGGCAACGACCACAGCGCACCGCTGATCGCCGAGACGGCGAGCAGTCCCGGGCGCGCGAGCATCATCCTGAGCAGGTACCGCCAGGCGGTCGGCTTGGCGGGCAGTCGCAGTCGCGGAAGGGGATATGTGGCGGAAAGCACGATTATCGACGGTAAGCGGATCACCGCCGCGGGCGCGACCGATTTATCCGTGGGCGACCGAGAGGTGAACAACCCTCTCCCTTATTCTGGCGGCCGTGGCGAACCCTGATGCGGACACCGTGACCAGCACCGTTGACACCACTCAACACGCCGAGGCGACCCCCGAGCAGACCCAGCCGTACGTCGAACTCGGCCTCGCCGACGACGAGTACGCCCGGATCCGGGAGATCCTCGGCCGCCGTCCGACCGACGCCGAACTGGCGATGTACTCGGTGATGTGGAGCGAGCACTGCTCGTACAAGTCCTCGAAGAAGCACCTGCGCTACTTCGGTGAGACGGCCACTCCCGAGATGAAGGAAAAGATGCTCGCCGGTATCGGCGAGAACGCGGGCGTCGTCGATATCGGCGAGGGCTGGGCGGTCACCTTCAAGGTCGAGAGCCACAACCACCCCTCCTACGTCGAGCCGTACCAGGGCGCCGCGACCGGCGTCGGCGGCATCGTGCGCGACATCATGGCGATGGGCGCGCGCCCGCTCGCGGTGGCGGACGCGCTGCGCTTCGGCCCGGCGGACGCCCCCGACACCCGCCGCGTGCTGCCCGGCGTGGTCGCCGGCGTCGGCGGCTACGGCAACTGCCTCGGCCTGCCGAATATCGGCGGCGAGCTGGTGTTCGACCAGAGCTACTCCGGGAACCCGCTGGTCAACGCCCTGTGCGTCGGCGCGATGCGCGTCGAGGACCTGCACCTGGCCTTCGCCTCGGGCAAGGGCAACAAGATCATCCTGTTCGGCGCGCGCACCGGCCTCGACGGCATCGGCGGCGTGTCCGTCCTCGCCAGCGACACCTTCTCGGGTGACGAAAGCTCGGGCGGCCGCAAGAAGCTGCCCAGCGTCCAGGTCGGCGACCCCTTCACCGAGAAGGTGCTCATCGAGTGCTGTCTCGAACTGTTCGCCCAGAAGCTCGTCGTCGGCATCCAGGACCTCGGCGGCGCCGGGCTCTCCTGCGCGACGTCGGAGCTCGCGGCGGCCGGTGACGGCGGTATGCACATCTACCTCGACCGGGTTCCGTTGCGCGCCACCGGGATGACCCCGGCGGAGGTGCTCTCCAGCGAATCGCAGGAGCGGATGTGCGCGGTCGTCTCGCCGGAGAACGTCGAGGCGTTCATGAAGGTCTGCGAGAAGTGGGACGTCATCGCCACCGACATCGGCGAGGTCACCGACGGCGAGCACCTGGTCATCACCTGGAACGACGAGATCGTCGTCGACGTCCCGGCGCACACCGTGGCGCACCAGGGCCCGGTGTACGACCGCCCGATCCAGCGGCCGTCCACACAGGACGCCCTGCAGGCCGACACCTCGGCCAAGCTGCCGCGTCCGTCCACTTCGGACGAACTGCGCGCCGACATCCTCAAGCTCATCTCGTCGCCGAACCAGGCGTCGAAGGAATGGGTGACCTCCCAGTACGACCGTTACGTGCGCGGCAACACCGTTTCCGCGCAGCCGTCGGACTCGGGTGTCATCCGCATCGACGAGTCGACCGGCCGCGGTGTGGCCGTTTCGACGGACTGCAACAGCAAGTTCGTCTACCTCGACCCGTACGAGGGCGCGAAGCTCGCCCTGGCCGAGGCGTACCGCAACGTCGCCACCAGTGGCGCGAAGCCGGTCGCGGTCTCGGACTGCCTGAACTTCGGCGCGCCGACCGACCCGGGTGTGATGTGGCAGTTCGAGCAGGCCGTGCACGGCCTGGCCGACGGCTGCGTCGAACTCGGCATCCCGGTCACCGGCGGCAACGTCAGCTTCTTCAACCAGACCGGTGACGTCGCCATCCTGCCGACGCCGGTGGTCGGCGTGCTCGGCGTGATCGACGACGTCACCCGCCGCATCCCCACCGGGATCGGCGCGGAGGCCGGGGAAACCCTGCTGCTGCTGGGTGAGACCCACGACGAGCTGGACGGCTCCGCCTGGGCGCGCGAACTGCACGGCCACCTCGGCGGCCGCCCGCCGCGCGTGGACCTGGCGCGCGAGAAGCTGCTCGCCGACATCCTCATCGCCGGTTCCCGCGACGGCATGATCTCCGCCGCGCACGACATCTCCGACGGCGGCCTGATCCAGACGCTCGTCGAGACCGTCCTCATCGGACAGTGCGGTGCCCGCGTCTTCCTCGACACGGAGCAGGATCCGTTCGTGCAGCTGTTCTCCGAGTCCGCGGGCCGGGTGCTGGTCGCCGTGCCGCGTACCGAGGAACTGCGGTTCACCGAGATGCTGACCGCGCGCGGCCTGCCGTGGCGCAAGACCGGTGTGGTGGACCCGGAATCGGGCTCGCTCGAACTCCAGGGCATCACGGAGTTCACGTTGAAGGAGCTTCGGGAGCCTTGGGAGCGCACGCTCCCGGCCCTCTTCGACTGATACGTCGCACCTTCCCCAAGTACGTGAAGGCCCCCTTCCTTGCGCTAGACGCAAGGAAGGGGGCCTTCACGTACTGCGGCCGGGAAGCGTCGAACCGGCCGCGAACTTCGCGCCCTCAAGCGACGGCGGCTCCGCGAAGGTGGCCACGCCGAAGTCGACGGGTTTCTCCACGACGAGATAGTCCAGCGACACCTTGCGTTCGAAGCGCGCCCTCGTGAGGTCGAGCGTCCCGTGGATGGTCACGTCCTTGAGCGAGAACTTCCCGGAAACCTGGGCATCGGTGAGATCCACATAGCTCGCCACCTCGCAGCGATCCGCCCCGAACCAGCCGACCCGCCTGCCGAGCAGTTCGAGCTTGTCGAGCCGCGCGTCGCTGAGGTTGAGCCCCAGCGTCGGCCCGGTGGTGCCGGCGTGGGGAAGGATGTCGCGGATCAGCCGCTCGGCCGCGCGCCGGACCAGCCGTTCGCGTTCCGCGGCCGCCTCGGTTTCCTTGTTCCACTTCGTCTTGCTCGGGAACTTCGGATGGTCGAACGGCCGCCGCAGGTAGGCGCACAACACGTCGAGCACCGTCTGCCGGTACTCCGGCCGGGTCCTGGCCAGCCCCGCGAGCGAATGCATCGCGCCGACGCGGACCTGATCGGCCTC